>NZ_JBEZKG010000013.1:133022-352736 GCF_040651535.1 Streptomyces sp. NPDC048420 | reverse complement strand
GTACCGCTTCGTGTACTTGCTTCCCACCTGGTGCTACTTCCTCTGGAACCTCAAGATCCCAGTCTCCAGGTGTCCACGATCAAGGGGAAGCTTCAAAGCCCTGTTGAGCAGCGGATGGTCCAGGTTCTTCTGTAGTTCCTCCCAGGCCGTGCGGTCGGTTGTCGAGGAGCCCGCGAAGCTCGACGGGTCGTACGACGGCGTGGAGACGAGCGCCAGGATGGCACCGCTGCGCGGGTCAAGGGCGACAACGGCCCCCTGGCTCTCGCCCAGCGCCCGGAAGGCGGCCTCCTGCGCGGCGGAGTCGATGGTGGTGGCGATGTTCCGGCCCTTGTTCTGGCTGGATCGGGTGGCCGTGAGGACGTCGTCCTCCGTACTCTCCAGCGAAGAGGTGCCATAGAGCTGCGAGGCATAACCCGTGACGGCTGCGTAGAGCGGGCCGTCCCTGTAGGTGCGCAGGTAGGGCGGGCCGCCTCGGGTGGCCTTTGCCCCGGTGACCGGTGCGCCCTCCACCAGGATGTCCCCGCGAGGGCGGTCGTAGCGTGCGACGGCCCGGTCTGCGGGTGGGCGCAGCAGCGCCACGGTGGCGATGGTGGTCATGATGAGCAGCGTGGCCGCGGCATACCGGAGCCTGGCCGTCAGGGGACGGCCGGTGAGCGGGGACCAGGTGCTTCCCACGACGTACAGCAGGGCGCCGCCCGCGAACACGAAGAACCCGTCCGCCTCATGGGTGCGCGTGACGAGGATGCGAATGCCCAGGGCCGCCACGCCGCTGACGCACAGGAGAACGGCTGTGGCGTTCCGTCCACTCACGACGTATCGGTCCGTGAACCAGGTCCTCGACCAGGTGGAGACGACGACCGCAACCGTGAGTCCCACCGTGGCCGCGAGCACCAGCACAGGCCAGAGCCCCGGATCCCAGAGTCGCTCGGTCGCCCCCGCCATCATGAGAGCGCCCCCGACGGTCTTGCTGCCGAGCGTGAACCAGCGGGCCGCCGGTCCTGGATGCGAACTCCCAGGGGACGGTTCGGTCTTCCGCAGGGTTACGACAGGGGGCTCGGGGTGTTCAGCCACCTCTGCCCGGACGGTCAGCGTGCAGTCCCCTGTCGCGGAACGCACCACTACGTTGCCGTGGCCGACGCCCGGCGACTCCGCGAGCACCGACAGCACGATCCCCTGGTCGCCGGGCCGCACGCGCAGCCAGTCACTGTCCGAGGAGATCTCCAAAGTCGCCCGCACCACAGGTGGACCCAACACCTGCACGGCGTGTTCGGGACCCGGCCGGCCGGCCGTGGTCATGCCGAGGTCCACGTGGGTGTGAGCGGTCCGGGGAGCCGCGGCCGCCAGTGTCCGCCGCGCCGCTTCACGCACGCGTGTGTCGGGGTCCTGGGCGAGCCGGTCCAACTCGCCGAAGGCATCCAGCGCCTGCTTGGTGTCGCGGCCGTTGAGCAGATCCCGCAACGCGGCGACCTCGCGGAGTCGCTGTTCGTGTCCGATCGGCTCGGCCTGGACAGCGCCTCCCGTCGGCAGAGTCCCGCTGTCCCGGCGCCGTGCCGTGCGTGCGATGGTGAGGTCGCCGTACGCGCCGAACATCCACAGTTGCGGATTCTGGTTCGACGTGGCCGCGCGCACGCGCCCGCCGACGTACTCGGCGAGTTCCGCGAGCCCGACCACGCCGTCTCCGCCGAGGTCGGCGTCGCCGGTCCGCAGGCCTTCGATGAGCGCGCCGGTGAAGAGGGACGGCCCGGCACCCATGGTCGATCCGGCAGCCGGGCTCACCACCATGCGGGTGCCCTCGAAGGCGTACTCCACAGCGCTCGACGCGGTGAGCACCGCCCGGCCCCGCTCCCCACCGACGCGCTCCAGCGCGGTGAAGCTGTCCACGACGTGCACCTCGGAGTCAGCGCGGCTGAACAGGCCGCGTTCGAAGGCACCCGCGTAGCAGCAGTCCAGCAGCACCGCGGCCCGTCCGGCGCGGCTTCGCATCATGAGTCGGCTGACGTACTCGGCAGGAACGGCCGTCGACTCCAGACGTCCTCGGACGGTGTCCGCGGCCGCGAGAAAGAGCTTCCCGCCCTCGTCCTTCAGACCGTGGCAGGCGAAGTGCAACAGGAGCGTGTCCGTCACCGTGCAGTCCGCGAAGAAGTCCTCCACCCCACGACGCAGTTCGTGTGCTCCGGGGTCGACGAGCACCTCGACCGTGAAGGCGCCGATCGCCGGGTCGCCCAGGACACCGGCGAGCTCGGTCGCATCGCGCATCGGCGCCCGCAGGGCTCGCAGTCCAGGATCCTCGTAGGTGCTCGTGGCCACCAGCAGTGCGTGGCGCCGTCGTTCTTTCATGAACGGTCTGCCGTCACCGCCGCCAACCACTCGTCGGTCAACCGCTGCTGAACCGCACTGTCGACCCCGGTGAGTTCGAGCCGATTTCCGTCGATCTCCAGCACGACGGTCCGTGAGCCGGTCCGGGACATCCAGTCACGGACGATCGCGACGGCGCCTTCCAGCAAGGGCAGCGACGGTTGCAGGACAACCAGCAGAGCGCCGATTGTCTCGACTCCGCCGGACCGGGCGCCCGGCGGGGTGGGCCCACCCGGGAGCGGGCCCACTCGGTCGACGTCAAGCCCTAGCAAGTCCTCACGCAACGCATCGAGTTGCCAGGTTTCGGGGGCGGGATCCGTCTCGGACCCGAGGGCGAAGATACCCAATTCCCTTGCCATACGTCCTCCCCCGTACGGGCCCCGTCAGTCGGGCGGAACCGGGCCTCAGCGCGTCCAGTGTGGCAGCGAAGACGCGCTGCGGCGACCTGGTTCTGACTTCCCGTCAGCCCCTGAAATCGTCAACCACCGCTCTGAGCACACTCGTTGCACCATGTTCCACCCGTCTCATGGCCAGGCTCGCCGCAATCCACGGCCGTTCCAGAAGCGTCGCCCGGACCCGCCGGAACGAGTCGTACAGGGTGTCCAGGAGGCGGTCGGTCTCGGGGGCGGGGAAACGCGGGGCCGGCAGGAGAGACACGCGGACGACACGGGTGCGGCGCTCGGCCACCGGCGGATCGTGCGCATCGCGGGCCCGCCGGGGCCCGCGCACACCGAGCGCCGCATCCGCGCGCCCGCGGAGGCCGCGCGGCGCGGGCTGACCGGTGTGTGGTCGGTGACCACCTGCTCCACGGATGCGGAGGGCGCGGCTGTGACCCGCCAGGTCCTGGAGGCGCCCGCTGCGCCGACCGTGCTGATCCACGACCACGACGTGATGGCCCGACCGTACGGCTGCCACGCGACTGACCGCACTGCTGGACGGCGACGCGGACCTCCTGACAGGCACGGAGGCTAGGGGGACAATGGCCGTATGCGGTTCAGGGGAACGCTCTGTGTCACCGCCGCACTGGCCCTGTCGGCCGCGGTGGGCTGCACGAGCGGCGACAGCGAGGACCGGGCACGCCCGAGCAGCCCGGCGGCCTCGACGCCCCGCACCACGAGCCCGGCCCCGACTACCGCCACGCCGGCGGACCCCGTGTCGCTCCCGGCCCTGATCCAGCGCGACCACAAGGGCTCCGGCCTCAAGCTGGGCAAAGTACTCACCCGCACCTCTGCCTACACGAGCCACGAGGTGACGTACGAGTCGAACGGCCTGACCGTCTCGGGCCTGATGAACATCCCCGAGGGCAAGGGCCCCTTCCCCGCCCTGGTGCTGGCACACGGCTACATCGACCCGGCGATCTACACCACCGGCCGGGGCCTCACCCGCGAGCAGGACCTTCTCGCCCGCAACGGCTATGTGGTCCTGCACACCGACTACCGCAACCACGCCCGCTCGGACAAGGACCCCGACAACGACGTGGGCCTCCGCCTCGGCTACACCGAGGACGTCATCGGTGCGGCGCTGGCTCTACGGTCCTCTGGCCGCCCGGAGATCGACACCGCCCGCCTGGGTCTGCTCGGCCGCTCGATGGGCGGCGGAGTCGTCTACAACACCCTGGTGGTGGCCCCGGGCCTGTTCGACGCGGCGGTCGCGTACGCCCCGGTCAGCGCGCACCCCGAGGAGAACATCGACCAGTTCCAGCGCCCCGAGGGCGACCCCCTCGTCGCCGAGATCGAGTCCGAGCACGGCACCCCCGAACAGAACCCGAGGTTCTGGCGCGAGGTCTCCCCCGTCACCTACGCCGGGCGCGTCACCGAGCCGCTGCTGATCCACCACGGCACCGCGGACACGACCTGCCCGATCCGGTGGACCCGGCACGCCGTGGCCGCGTTCGAGAAGGCGGGCAAGGACGTCGAACTGCGCACATACCGGGGTGAGGGGCACACCTTCTACTCCCAGTGGGCCCGCTCCATGAACGTCACCATGGCGTTCTTCGAACGGCATCTGAGCTGAGGAGTGGCCACCGGATCGCGCACGTCCCGGTGGCCACCCCTTCCTCACACCTGAGACCGGTACAGGCCGAACTCGTTGATGTGTACGGCACTTCGGGCCTGGGTCACCCGCAGCCGCCACCGCCGGGCCCGCACCGGAGCCGTGAGCAGCAGGATGCGGCTCGCGCCGATCGTTCCGGCGTCCGCGACCTCCGTCCAGGCGCCGTCACGGAACGCCTCGACGACGAAGCTCTCCACCTGCTGACCGTGCCGGATGTCCTCCGCGAGACGGATCCGGTCCACTTCCTGGTCGCGGCCCAGGTCGAGAGTGACGCGTCCCGGTGCCGTGGCCCTGCGGGCGCCCTGTGCCAGGTCGCGGGGCAGCTCGCGTTCGATCCGTTCGCGGAACTCGCGCAGCCGCACGACGTCCGTGCTGTGCAGCAGGCCGTCCGTGTCCGGTGGGACGTTGAGCAGCAGTACGGCGTTGCGGCCCACCGAGCCGAAGAAGATCTCCGTCAAGTAGTCCACGGACTTGGGCTGTTGGTCGGCGTGGTAGAACCAGCCGTCGCGGATGGAGACATCGCATTCGGCGGGCCACCACTGGAGGTAGTCCGTCGCGGGCTGCGCCTTCACCAGCGCGGCCCGGCTGCCCTCGTCGGGGGTGTCGTAGGAAAGGGCCCAGTCGGTACGGCCGTACTGGTTCTCCTTGACCGGGATGACGCTCCACTCGTCCTCGCGCGCGATGCCGCTCTCGTTGCCGACCCAGCGCAGGTCGGGGCCGGTGACGGCGATCGCCGCGTCCGGGGCGAGGGACCGCACCAGGGTGTACCAGCTGTCCCAGTCGTAGCTCTCCACCTTGTCGGGCGGGATGTGCCCCTGGGCGCCGTCGAACCACACCTCGTCGACCGGTCCGTACTCGGTGAGCACCTCGTACAGCGTGTTGAGCATGTGGGCGCCGTAGTCGGTCGCGTCCAGGGTGTAGAGGCGGTCCGGCGCACGGTCGTCGCCCGGCACGAGTGTCGGGATCGTGCGCGGGGAGCGGGTGCTGCCGTTGGCGTACACGCCGTGCAGGTACTGGTTCTCGTCGGCGGGCGAGATGTAGACGCCGACCTTGAGGCCGTACCTGCGCATGGAGTCGGCGAAGGAGCGCAGCACGTCCCCCTGGCCGTCACGCCAACTGCTGGAGGCCACCGTGTGGTCGGTGTAGCGGGACGGGTAGAGGACGAAGCCGTCGTGGTGCTTGACGGTGAGGATGGCGAGCTTGAAGCCGCCGTCCTTCAGGGCCGCCGCCCACTGGTCGGTGTCGAGTCCGGTGGGCTGGAAGACGTCCGGGTCCTCGTCGCCGGTGCCCCACTCCAGGCCGGTGAAGGTGTTCACGCCGAAGTGCAGGAACGCCGTCCGTTCCAGGCTCTGCCAGGCTATCTGCCGTGCGGTGGGCCGGACTTGGGAGGCTGTGCGGACGAGGTCGGCCTCGGTGTCGTCCGCGGACACCGGGATGCGGTAGAAGCGGTCGTCGGAGGCCGCCACGGCGAGCCGGGGTACGCCGGTCACGGCGAGCGCGGTGGCGGCGGTGACGAAGAGGCGTCTGGAGACAGTCATGGGATGGGACTCCTCAGCTCAGGTGCCAGACGGTGGGGGTGTGTTGGTCCGGCGGGTACTGCACGATCCGGCCGTCGTCCGTGACGCTGAGCGCCATCCGCGTGATCGCGTTGACGAGCCGGTAGCCGCCCCCGGCGGGCGCCAACTCCCAGCGCTGCAGGGTGCTTGACGTGTCACAGGTGTCCCAGGTCGCCTCGACTCCGGGCTGCAGCGGCACGTTGAGCGTGAGCTTGCCGCCGCTGATCGCGAGGCAGCCGGCCGCCGAGCGGAGGGTCGCATAGCCGTCCGCCGTGCGCTGCACGGTGGCCGTGAAGGACCGCCCGAAGGTGTACGTCCCGTCTTTCACCGGCACCCGGGTCAGGTCCCGCCAACCGGGCGCGTGGCCGATGGCCGTACCGCGGGCAACGAACTCGGCGTAGGTCGAGTCGGGATGCGGATCGCCCCACGTGGCCTGGGCGATGTGCCGCAGCGCCGGCCAGAGCCGTACGGCGACCTCGTTCTCGGTCTCGCCGCGCCCGTTGTCCGGCCACAGGCTGATCTTCGCGCCGGTGACGCCTTGTGCGGATGTCAGCTTCTCGCCCTCGAAGCTGCGCGGATCCCAACTCTGGTCATAGAGCGACTCGGTGTCGCTGTGGAAGCCGCCGCGAATCAAGTACAGCGAATAGGCGGCGTTCATCACCGAATAGCCCTGCGCGATGAGTTGACTCGGTTTCACCGCCACGTCGAGCCAGTGCTCGACGGTGGTGTCGGTCTTCACCGGCACGGTGTTGGCACCGGTCAGACCGTCGTTCCAGATCCGCAGCTTCACGCCCTTGCTCGCCGCGTAGTCGTGGACCCGGTTGATGAAGTCGACGAACGCGTCCTGCGGGGTTGCGCCCGAACCGTACTTCTCCTGGGCGTACTTGAGGATCTGCGGGTACTTCGCGAAGTCGGAGCCGAGCATGTACTCGTCGGCGCCCATGTGCCAGGACTTCGCCGTGAAGACCTGGGCGTACTCGTCCATCAGGCTCTTGTAGTAGTCGAAGGACGCCTGCTGGGTGATGTCGAGCCGCGAGGGCTGCTTGTTGCCGTCGGAGTCGGTGAGCTGGAGGTCCGGGCGGTTCTCGATCCACGGGTCGATGTGCCCCGGGGAGTTGATCTCGGGGATGATCTCGACGTGGTACTTGTCGCCGAGCGCGACGAGTCGCCGTATCTCGTCCTTGGTGTAGTAGCCCCAGGCGTTGGCCTCGGGGTGGGCGTCGCTCCTGACCTTCAGCTCCACGAGCAGCTGGTTGAGCTTGTTGTAGGACATCTCGCGGACGAGGTTCTCCAGCCAGGGCAGCGAGATGTGGATGTAGCAGGCGCACACGCCGACCCCGCGCTCCTTGTAGCGCGGCACGTCGACCGTGCGTCCGGCGGGTATGCGGTCTCCCTGGGCGAGGAGCTGAAGGAGGGTCCGAGTGCCGTAGAAGGCGCCGGTCTCGGTGGCGCCGGTGATCGACAGGCTCCGGCCGGCGCGGAGTTCGTAGCCCTCGGCGCCGAGGGTCTTCCTGGACGGCTGGACGTCGATAACGATGTCACCGGTCCGCGCTCCGCCCGGTACGACGGAGACCTTCCCGTGGCCCGCCGTGCGGAGATCGCCGGCCAGGGTGTCGGCGACCCGGCGTTCGGTGGGGGTGTCGGCCACCAGCCGGGTGCCGTCGGACCGATACGCGTAGCTGCCGGACTCCGCGGTCCACTCGGTCAGGGCGGGCACGGTGACCGGCGGTGCCTGGTCCGAGCGTGCGACCGCCGGAACGGGTGCCAGGAGCAGCGTCAGCAGCGCCACGACAGGGGCGAATCTCAGCCGTTTCCTCATGAGCGACTCCCTATTCATCGGATGGCTGATAATTGAGGCCACCCAGATGGCTGTCAACGGGGCTGAATGAGCCGAGAGTTGAACCAGAGATCGGATGACCTGCTGGTCAGTGCACTCCCCCGGCCTCGCCCCTCGCGAAAAGTCCAAGAAGACCGGTCCGAATGTCCAAGCGCGAGTGCTCTCGACGCGAGGTCCGCCGCCGGGCAGAGTTCTTCCCACGTACTCGCGAGTAGCCCTAGGAGCGCACGTGACCAGCTGGGTCGGCCGCACCGCCGCCGAGATCGCCGCCGCCGTCCGTGAGAAGCGGGCCACGCCCCGGGAGGTGGTGGCAGAGCACCTCGCCCGGATCGAGAAGCTCGACGGGCGGATCGGGGCGTTCCGGGTGGTGCGCACCGAGGCGGCACTGGCGGAGGCCGACGAGGTGGGCTCCCGCGGCGACCTGGGCGAACTGCCCCTGGCCGGGGTGCCGGTGGCCGTCAAGGACAACCTCTCCGTGCGCGGCGAGACCAACCGTGTCGGCTCCACCGCGACCCCGGAGACCCCCGCCGAGGCCGACCACGTCGTCGTGGCCCGGCTGCGGGCCGCGGGTGCGGTGGTCGTGGGTCTGACGAACGTACCGGAACTGTGTGTCTTCGGCACCACGGAGGGCGTCCACGGCACCTCCCGCAATCCCTGGGACACCTCGCGCACCGCGGGCGGCTCGTCCGGCGGCAGTGCGGCCGCCGTCGCCGCGGGCCTGGTCCCGCTCGCCCTCGGCAACGACGGCATGGGCTCGCTGCGCATCCCGGCGGCCAACTGCGGCCTCGTCACCCTGAAGCCGGGGTCGGGGGTGGTCCCGGCGGGCATCGGCGAGGGCGACTGGTTCGGCATGTCCGAAAACGGCCCGCTCGCCACCACGGTGGAGGACGCGCGCCTGCTGCTTTCGGTCATCGGGGACGAGGAGTTCGTACGCCGGGACGCGCCCGCCACGCTCGACGTCGCCGTGTCCCTGCGCAGCCCGCTCGCCGGGGTCACGATCAGCGCGCCGTACACGAACGCGGTCCGGGAGGCCGCCGGGCTGCTGATCAAGGCGGGGCATCAGGTGCGGCGCGCGGACCCGCCGTACCCGCTGTCGCTGAGCCTCACCTCGCTCGCCACCTGGACGGCGGGCACGTCGGTGGACGCGGCGGGGCTCGACCCGCGGCTGTTGGCGCGGCGCACGCGCGTGCACGCGGCGATCGGCCGGCGCTTCGTCAAGACCGTGCGGACGGGCACGGCCCGGCAGGCACTGCGCGAGCGCCTGGAGCCGTTCTTCGCCGAGCACGACGTGCTGCTGCTGCCGGCGCTGGCCCGTCGCTCCCCCAAGGCCGAGGCCTGGCACGAGCGGGGCTGGCTGCGCAACGTCCTGGTCAACACCAACTACTCGCCGCTGACCCCGCCGTGGAACCTCACCGGCTGGCCGGCCATGTCGGTCCCGCTCGGCACCCTGCCCTCGGGCGCCCCCACCGCCGTACAGCTGGTGGCGAGGCCGGGCTCGGAGACCGTACTCCTAGAAGTGGCCGAGGAGTTGGAGCGGCGGCAGCCGTGGCGGCGAACGGCACCGCTGGACTGAGAGCGGTCCTCAAGGGGCCCCGGAAAGGCAGGAGCCGCGGCCGGTCGTCGGCCGCGGCTTCTCTGATCGGCGGGGGCGTGGGACTCGCACGCCCCTGCCGTCGGCGAATGCGAAGGTACTGCGGTCAGTCCACGCTGGGCAGGATGTGGGGCTCGGCGAGGTCGTCCTCGTAGCCCGCGAGACGGATGGGGGCGGAGCGCGCCCACACGTCGAGACTGCCGATGTCCCCGGGCCGTTGGCCCGCGCGCTCCGGGCGTTCCTTGGGGCGCTGTTCGCGATTCGTCTTCTCCGGTGTCACCGCGCACTCCTTATGTGTCGGGCTCACCCTCGGGACGTACCTGTCCAACCTACGGTCGGTGCCTGGACGTCCGCTCGGGTCTGGGTCGAGATCGGGTTCGGACGCGGTGGCGCCGTGCAACTCAGGTGAGAGCAGGCCGTGGTGACCGGCTTGTCCCGGGACGGACTGTGGGTGTGGGTGGGACCCCGTACTGCCGTCCGTCCGCTACAGATTAACCAAATGAGCGGAGGGCCGCTCGATAGGGGCTGAAAACATGGCGTAACCATTACGAGTCACCCGTGGTCTTCGGCCACTGTATGGCGGATTTTGCCCCCGTTGCACGCTATTTGGGAGTCACCCGGTCGGCCTACACCGTCGCGCGGCTCTTCGACCGACCGTGGTCATGTAGTTCAAGTCCCGTTGGCCGAATCGCAAGCAGCCCATGATCTGCTGACGTTCGGCAACGGCTGGACCGGCGGAAGGTCTGACGTATGGAGCTGCGCAGCGTCGAAGAGCTGATGGATCTGCTGTACGCCTGTCGGCATCAGCACGCGTTGCGGACCGCCGCCCTGCTGCGCCGCAGCCGTCCCGCCGACAAGGAGCTCCAGGTGGCGGGGCTGGTCCACGACATCGGACAGCTGCTCGGTCCCGCCGAGGGCGCCGCTCGCGCCGACCGCGCGGCCGAGGCCGTACGCCCCCTGCTCGGTGAGCGCGTCCACCACCTCGTACGCCACCACGGCCCCACCACCGACGAGGACCTGCTGCGCCTGCGCGAGGCCGTCGAGGAGAGCGGGTCCGCCGGCTTCGACGCCGGGGTCCTGGAGGACTGGCGCGCGGTGCTGGAACTCGTAGCCGCACGCAACTCCCTTCTGGAGTCTGTCGACTGACGGTCCGTCATGAGACCGTACGGCGATGACGGCGTCGTACGGACTGCACGGCAGGGCCGCCCTCGTGACCGGCGGCACCCGCGGGATCGGGCGCGAGGTCGCCCGCCAACTGGCCGGCGCCGGGGCGCTGGTGTGTGTCACGGCGAGGGACGCGGAGGACGTGCGGCGGGCCGCCGGCGAGCTCGGCTCATCGGGCTCGCGGGCAGCGTCGCCGATCCCGCTCATCTGCGCGCCCTGGTGGACCTCGTCCTGCGCGAGTTCGGCCGGCTCGACGTCGTGGTCGACAACGCGGCGACGAACCAGCCGTACGGCCGGCTGGTGGATGCGGGAGCACGGGGGGTCGGTGGTCAACGTGTGCGCGGAGGGCGCCACGCATGTCGGGCCGAACGTCGGGGCGTACGGCACCAGCAAGGCGGCGCTGCTGCCCCTCACCCGGCAACTGGGGCGAGCTGGACCCCGTCGTCCTGCCGGCGGGCCGGATCGGTGAGCCCGGGGGCGTGGCGCGGGCCGTGGTGTGGCTGGTGTCCGACGCCGCCATGGGGGTGCCCCCGCGCGAGCGCAGTTCGAGCGTGGGGGAGGATCACCGGGGCGGATCTGCTGGTGGACGGGGGCACGCGGGTGCGGGCGGCGCGGCCGGGCGGTCACGCCGTCCATGACCGGCTGCGGTCTTATGCGCCGCCGGACTCCTGAGGCCTCACGGGAAGAGCGCGATGCCCATGAGGATGATCAGGGCCGCGAGGACGACGAGCCCGATCATGCCCCAGCTCCAGGAGTGCCGGACCGGAGGGTCGCTCGCGTGGAACTCCTCGTCGAACGCGCGCGGATCGATGCGGTGTGAACGTGCCATGACGACTCCTGGCGGAGAACTGACCGGTGTCCGGGTTCCCCACCGCCGACGGCCCACACGTCAGGGCCGTCGGCGACGCTGCCGCCGGTTCACCACTTCCCGGGCGCGTAGTCCTTCAGGAAGACCCCGTAGACGTCCTCCCCGCCTTCGCCGAGCACGATCGGGTCGTAGACGCGGGCCGCGCCGTCGACCAGGTCGAGCGGGGCGTGGAAGCCCTCCTCGGCGAGGCGGAGCTTGTCGTAGTGGGGGCGTTCGTCGGTGATCCAGCCGGTGTCGACCGAGGTCATGAGGATGCCGTCGGTCTGGAACATCTCCTGGGCGCTGGTCCGGGTGACCATGTTCATCGCGGCCTTGGCGGCGTTGGTGTTGGGGTGGCCCGCGCCCTTGTAGCCGCGGCCGAAGACGCCCTCCATCGCGGAGACGTTCACCACGTAGGCGCGGCCGCTCCTGGCCTTCTTCGCCGCGTCGGCCATGGCCGGGCGCAGGGCGCTGATCAGGATGAACGGCGATGTGTAGTTGCAGAGCTGGGTCTCCAGGAGCTCCACCGGGGAGATCTGGTCGATGGTCTGGACCCAGGTGTTGCTGTCGACGACGTCGGGGACCAGGCCGCCCGCGTCGATGGCGGTGCCGTCGAGGTGCCGGGCGACACTGGCGTTGCCCGCGACCAGGGCGAGGTCGGCGACCTGCTGCGCGTCCATGCCGGAGATCCCGGCGGGCAGGGACGCGAGTCCGTCGACCGCGCCGGAGCCGAAGGCCCCGATGACGTGATGGGCGGGGAGCTCACCGGCGGGCAGCGGGGCGCTCTCGCCGTCGACCAGGGCGGCGTAGGCGGACGGCAGCCGGCGTACGGTCTGCGTCGCGTTGTTGACGAGGATGTCGAGCGGGCCCGCCTCGGCGACCTGCTCGGCGAGAGCCACGGCCTGCGCCGGGTCACGGAGGTCGATGCCGACGACCTCCAGGCGGTGGATCCAGTCCCCGGAGTCGTCCATGGCCTTGAAGCGGCGGATGGCGTCCTTCGGGAAGCGGGTGGTGATCGTGGTGTGCGCGCCGTCGCGCAGCAGCCTCAGCGCGATGTACATACCGATCTTGGCGCGGCCGCCGGTGAGCAGGGCGCGCTTGCCGGTGAGGTCGGCGCGGACGTCACGCTTGGCCCGGTTCAGGGCCGCGCAGTCGGGACAGAGCTGGTGGTAGAAGTAGTCGACCTCGACGTACCGGGTCTTGCAGGTGTAGCAGGAGCGCGGGCGCTGGAGTATCCCCGCGATCCGGCCCTCCTCGGTGATCGACGACGGCAGGATGCCCTCGGTCTCGTCGTCGATGCGCTGGGCGGAGCCGGTCGCCGTGGCCTCCGTGACCGCCTTGTCGTGGGCGGTCTTGGCGGCCCGGCGCTCCTGCCTCCGGCGCTGCTTGACCGTGCGGTAGACCCCGGCGGTGGCCCGGCGCACGGCGATCGCGTCCGGGTGGTCGACCTCCAGCTTGTCGAGCTCCTCCAGCACGCCGAGGCAGACGGCCAGCCGCTCCGGGTCGATGCCGGGGCCGTACACGACCTCGTCACCGGGCTCGTGCATGGTCGCCGAGCCGTCCTCTGTCACCGTCATCGCGCTGCCGTTTCCCTGATCACCCGTGCGGCACCCTGGCCGCGTCCGCTGGTCGAACGCGGAATTTTACTTCAGCCCCGGGCCCGCACGGTAAACCGGAAACGATCAAGAACCGCAGGCGACCATCAGCTCCTTCACCTCCGCGGACAGGGCATGGGCGAACCGGTCCAGGTCAGGCACCGCTTCCGCGTCGGCGACCAGGCCGTAGTGGACCTGTCCCCGGTACGTGGAGATGGCGACCGCGAGGGACTGGCCGCGGGCGAGCGGGGCGAAGGGGTAGACCTCGGTGACCGGGTTGCCGCCGAGCTTCAGGCCGATGCCGGGCAGCGGCACGCTGGTGACCAGGATGTCGAACCAGAGCCGGGCGCCCTGGCAGACCAGAGGGCCGGCGAGGCGGTGTCCCAGGGCAGGGACATGATCGGCGAGCAGGGCGACGGCGCCCGCGCCGCGGTTGGGACCGGCGTCCTTCTTGCGGTCCATGGCCGCCCGGACCGTGTCCAGGCGGCCCAGCGGGTCGGGGTCGTCGACCGGAAGCCGCACCAGGTACCCGGAGAGCCGGTTGCCCTGCGGGTGCGCGGTCCGCGGACGGCGCTTCGAGACGGGGATCAGGGCGCGGGGTGCCACGCCCTCACTGCCGTCGCCGCGCTCGTCCAGCCAGCGGCGCAGGGCGCCCGCGACGACGGCGATCAGGACGTCGTTGACGGTGCCGCCCCGGCTCTTGCGCACCAGGTGCACGTCGTCGAGGTCGACGACCACTCCGGCGGTACGACGGGTGCCGCTCGGTTCGGCGGCGAGCGCGGCGGAGGAGCGCACGTCAACGGAGGACAGGGCGACCGAGGCGCCGATGTCGAGGGCGCGGCCCATGTCGGAGACGGCGCCCCGGACGAGGTCGGGCAGCTTGCGGACGTCCGGCAGCAGTTTCTTGGGCGGCTCCTCGGGGCGCGGTCTGCGCGCGGGCAGGTCCATCGGGTCCAGCACGGCGGCCGCGAGCGTCAGCGCCCGCAGTCCGTCGGCCAGGGCGTGGTGGAACTTGAAGAGCACGGCGAAGGAGACACCGTCCTCCCCCGGCAGCACATGCGCCTCCCACGGCGGCCGGTCGCGGTCGAGCGGTCGCTGCATGAGCCGGCCTGCCTCGGTGTGGAAGTCCGCGGTCGGGGCGTGCAGCAGGACGTGCCGGAGCGGGTCGAAGCCGGGGTCCGGTTCCCGGGCGGCTCCCCCGAAGGCGTACGGGAAGCCGAGCGGCCACACGTCCCGGATCCGCATCCTGAGGCCGGGCACGGCGGCGGCCCGGCCCGCGAGCAGATCGGCCGCGTGGGCACCGGCGGTGGGCGAGTGTGCCGCGAAGACGCCGAGCGCTCCCAGGTGCATCGGGTGCTCGGCGGATTCCATGTTCCAGAACGCCAGGTCGAGTGGTGCGAGCAGGTCAGAAGTCAATGGCTTGCCTCGCGTCGACGAAGGGTGAGCAAGCAGTCAACAGCCCTCCCGTGATTACGGTCAAGTACGATCAAGCTACGCACAGTTAACGTCAGGTTAAGTCCCGCCCCCTCCGAAAGGGGTGAGCCTCATGGTGCGGATGTGATCAGCCGTCAGTTGTCGCACAGTCCGCCGGAGTCGGCCGGAGTCGGCCGGGAGGCGTCCCGGATGAGGGCCGGATGAGGGCCGGATGCGCGGCTTCACCCGTTCGGCGTCAGGTTCAGGACCTCGCGGTCGTAGGTGAGCAGGCGCGGGTGTCCCGGCCGGCCATCGGGGCCTCGTGGCCCTGTGGGCCGCTCTGGCCGCCGCGATCCCGGCAGGGTCCTCACCTCCGTCTGCACCCCACCCGGCACGGCTCTGGCGGCTTCGGGCACGGCGTCCTCGCCCGGCTGGAGTGCGCCGTTGCTGCCCTTCATGGGCCGACCGGGCCGGAGGCTCGCCGACGCCATCGGGGTGCGGGCACCGGCCACCGCCCGAGTTTCACGCTGCCGCACGGCAGCGGCCTGCCGAGCCCGGTGGTTGCGCTACGACACCAGTTGCCCCTTCCCGAGCGCGATCACCCCGCCCTTGGACACGGTGTACAGCTCCGCGTCCCGCTCCGGGTTCACACCGATCGTGGCGCCCGGTGGGACCTCGACGTTCTTGTCGATGACGGCTCCGCGGACCACCGCGCCGCGGCCTATCTTGACGTTGTCGTGCAGGACCGAGCCCTGGACCACGGCCCCCGGGTCGACCACGACTCCGGGGGACAGCACGGACCGGGTGACCTGGCCCCGGATGAGGCAGCCCGCGCTGATGATGGACTCGCTGGCGATGCCTCCGGCGTTGAAGCGGGCCGGGGAGAGCTGCCCGGAGTGGGTGTAGATGGGCCACTGCCGGTTGTAGAGGTTGAAGGCGGGGCGCTCGGCGATCAGGTCCATGTGGGCGTCGTAGTACGCGTCCAGGGTGCCGACGTCCCGCCAGTAGCCGCGGTCGCGGCTGGTCTCGCCGGGGACGTGGTTGGCGCTGAAGTCGTAGAGCTGGGCCTCGCCGCGGTCGGTGAGCTGCGGGAGGATCGAACCGCCCATGTCGTGCACGGAGTTCTCGTCCTCGGAGTCCCGTTGCAGGGCTTCGATCAGGGCCTTCGTCGTGAAGATGTAGTTGCCCATCGAGGCGTAGACGGTCTCCGGGTCGTCCGCGAGCCCGGGCGGGTCGGCGGGCTTCTCCAGAAAGCGCTCCACCGTCAGGCCGTCCGAACCCGGGGAGATCACCCCGAACGACGGGGACTCGGAGCGCGGGACGCGGATGCCGGCCACCGTGACACCGGCACCGGACTCGATGTGCTGCGCGAGCATCTGGCGCGGGTCCATGCGGTACACGTGGTCGGCGCCGAACACCGCCACGTACTCGGGGCGTTCGTCGTAGACCAGGTTCAGCGACTGCAGGATCGCGTCCGCACTGCCCAGATACCAGCGCGGACCGAGGCGCTGCTGGGCCGGGACCGGGGTGACGTAGTTGCCGAGCAGGCTGGACATGCGCCAGGTGGTGGTGATGTGGCGGTCCAGCGAGTGCGACTTGTACTGCGTCAGGACGCAGATGCGCAGGATGTCGCCGTTGACGAGGTTGGACAGGACGAAGTCGACCAGGCGATACGTTCCTCCGAAGGTGACCGCTGGTTTGGCGCGGTCCGTGGTCAGGGGCATCAGGCGTTTGCCTTCTCCGCCCGCAAGTACGATTCCGAGCACCGAAGGTCCGCCACGACGCATGGCCGCTCCCCTCACCTGGTTGAACCCATGCCTGCCCTTGTGCGGGGCCTAATACGCCTGTTTGAGGATCTCCTCGTAGAGCCGGACCGTACGCCGCGCGACCGCGTCCCAGCCGAACTCGCCCACCGCGCGCTCCCGTCCCGCCTCGCCCATCCGACGGGCCGCCTCCGGATCGCCGAGCAAGGAGTCGAGCGCCCGCGCGAGGGCCGGCTCGAACTCGTCGTCCACGGTCACGAGCAGACCGGTCCTGCCGTCGTCCACGACCTCCGGGATACCGCCGACCCGCGAGGCCACCACAGGAGTTCCGCAGGCCATCGCCTCCAGGTTGACGATGCCGAGGGGCTCGTACACCGAGGGACAGACGAACACGGCCGCGTGGGTGAGGAGTTGGATCACCTCGGGGCGCGGCAGCATCTGCGGGATCCAGTGCACGCCCTCGCGGACCCGGCTCAGTTCTTCGAAGAGCTCACGGAACTCCCGGTCGATCTCCGGGGTGTCGGGAGCTCCCGCACACAGCACGACCTGCGCGGCCGGGTCGATGTCCCGGACCGCGCGCAGCAGATGGGGCACGCCCTTCTGGCGGGTGATGCGGCCCACGAACAGCACGCACGGGCGGTCACGGTCCAGGCCGATGCGGTCCAGCACCTCGGTGCCGTGGTCGGGTTGGTACAGGGCGGTGTCGATGCCGTTGTGCACGATGTGGACCTTGGCCGGATCCAGCGCCGGGTAGCAGCCCAGGATGTCCTCGCGCATCGCTCCGGAGACGGCGATCACCGCGTCGGCGGACTCGATCGCGGTGCGCTCGGCCCAGCTCGACAGGGCGTATCCGCCGCCGAGTTGCTCGGCCTTCCACGGGCGCAGGGGCTCCAGGGAGTGGGCGGTCATCACATGCGGGATGCCGTGCAGGAGCTTGCCGAGGTGGCCTGCGAGATTGGCGTACCAGGTGTGGGAGTGGACCAGTTCGCGGTCTTCCAGCCCCGCCGCCATGGACAGGTCCACGGAGAAGGTGCGCAATGCGTCGTTGGCGGTGTCCAGCGCGGACCAGGGCCGGTGGCGGACGACACCTTCCGTGCGGCCCTCGCCCCAGCAGTGCACATCCAGGTCGACGAGGGACCTCAACTCCCGGGCGAGGAACTCGACATGGACACCCGCGCCGCCGTACACGTCCGGCGGGAACTCCCGGGTCAGCAGGCCCACACGCACCCGGAACCCCCTGTCTTGGCGACTGGTCGGCTTTCATGGTCACCCAGATGCGCCGCGCGGGGAAGAGCGCGGGGCTCGTGTGAAGCAACAGTCACCGCACACGCCACCCCCCGGCAACCGGTAGTACAGGCAGCAGCTGCGGCGCCGGAGCGTGGTGCTGTCGAGGGTGCCTGCGAGGAGCGGATGGGCGAGGAGTTCGGCGGCGAGCTCGCGGGCGCCGGTACCGCGGTGGCCCAGTTGCCGGGCGGCGCCCGCGAGGGCCGAGCTGGCGTTGCCCCACAGCAGCCCGGTGGCGAGCCGGTACTCGGCGTGCAGCCTTGCCGCCAGCGGTTCGAGGTGGCCGTGCAGCACGACCTCGGTGATCGTCGCGGCATCGCCCGGCAGCGGCTGCACGGTGTCCAGCCACAGATCGTCGGGGGCGCTCGCGTCGGGGTCCCAGTGCAGGCGGTGCGGCGACAGGTCGGGGATGTGGCCGTACAGGACGGCGCAGCCGAGCGCAACCGACCACAGCCTGGCCGCGAGGCCCAGGTGGGCGATGGAGGCGGCGATCCGGGGCTCGGGGGCATGCAGGGCCCCGGCGACCTTGCGGACGCGAAAAGTCATGGTATTTCCGTAAACATCCGGCGGCCGGTTCTCGTAGACTTGTGCGAGAGTCGGCAGCGCCGGAGGAGACGCCTCGGCAGGGCTGCCGAGGGTGCGCAGTACGAAGAAGCCGCCGAGCGGCCGCAGTGCCATGAGATCCGGGTCGAGGTCCACGACCAGCAGTAGTACCAAGGCCCCTAGGGGAGCCCTCCAGGGGGCCTCCACCCCGTGTCACCCGCCTTGGGGAGGACACGGACCCTTTTGTACTCCATCGGCAGTAGGACCCATTGCCTGCTCAGGTACGACGACGGGAAGAAGTTTTCCGGGCATCGTGTTGGTCATGGAAGACGACCGTTCGTCGCGCCGGGCAGCCAGCCCCCGCCTCACGCAGAGGAGCAGCTCATGAGTGCCCTCGCGTTGTCCGTGCTCCTCTCCCTCGTCTCCGCCGTCGCCTACGCGGGCGGAGCGATCGTGCAGGAGCAGGTCGCGGTGTCGCACCCCGACGAGCAGTACGCCCCGCTGCGCCGGCCCAGCTGGTGGGCGGCGGTCGCGCTGAACGGTCTGGGTGGCCTGCTGCACGTGGTGGCGCTCGCCTACGGTCCCCTCAGCCTGGTCCAGCCGCTGGGCGCCCTGACGATCGTGTTCGCGCTGCCGATGGCCGCGCTGTTCGTGGGCCGTAAGGCCGGAGCCACCGCCTGGCGGGGCGCGATCATGGCGACGGTGGGTCTGGCCGGGCTGCTCTCCCTGGTCGGAGCGTCCGATGCGCAGTCGCTGAGCACGGCCCAGCGGATCTTCGCCGGGCTGGTGACGGCCGTCGCGGTGGTCGCGCTGATGATCGCGGGTCGGGCCGCACACCGGCACCCGGTGGTGCGCAGCGTGCTGCTCGCGACCGCGTCCGGCATAGCGTTCGGTATGTCCTCGGTGTTCACCAAGACGGTCGCCGTCGACTGGAGCGGCGGTGTCTCGACGGCGGACCTCCCCTCGCTGGCCGCGATCGGCGTCCTGGCCACGGCCGGACTGATGCTGTCGCAGGCCTCCTACCGGGGCGCCGGTCTCGCGGCCCCGCTGGCCACGCTGACGGTCGTGAACCCGGTGGTGGCGGCCGCGGTCGGCATCACGATGTTCGGCGAAACCTTCCGCTACGGCACCACGGGCACCGCGCTCGCCCTGAGCTGCGGTGTGGTGGCGGCGGGCGGTCTGATCCTGCTGACCACGGAGCGGATCCAGCGCACCCACGCCGAGGCGGAGTCCGCAGCGACCGAGCCCGGGGGCGCGGTCGTCCCGGCGCCGGTCGAGGGGACGGTTCCTGCGGCGGCCCTGCGCGGAGGCGCACTCGCCGAGGCACCGGCCACGGCGAGCTTGCGCACGGGCGCCAACGCCGAGGAACCGGCCATCGCGGCCCTGCCCGGAGGCTCGCTCGCCAAGGAACCGGCCATCGCGGCCCTGCCCGGAGGCGCGCTCGCCGAGGCACCGGCCACCGAGATCCTGCGCGAGGGCGACTTCGCCCAGGCACCGGTCACGGCGCCCCTGGGCGACAGCGTGGCCGCGGCGGCGGTGCTGCGCGAGGGCGCGCTCGTCGAGGAGGTCGCCGCCCTCCGCCAGGAACTGCTCGTCCCGGCCCCCGCCGCACCGACGGCCGTCGAGACGGCGCTGCCGGAGGGCTCGGGCCCGTCCGACGAGTTCCTGGACGACCTGGGCTCCGAGCCGCCGGCGTACTACGGCCCCTTCTACGGCGCCGCGTACATCCCGATGCCAGTCCTCGACCGGCGCCGCAGCCGTGTCAAATCCTGACGCCGCCGGCCCTGAGATAGGCCACCGGGTCGATGTCCGTACCGAAGCCGGGCCCCGTCCGCACCTCGAAGTGCAGATGCGGGCCCGAGCTGTTTCCGGTGGACCCGGAGCGGCCGATCCGCTGCCCGCCGCCCACCGACTGCCCCGCCTTCACGGAGATCGCGGACAGGTGGGCGTACTGCGTGTAGCGGCCGTCGGCGTGCCGGACGACCACCTGGTAGCCGAAGGAACCTCCCCAGCCCGAGGTGACGACCTGGCCGGCCGCGACCGCCTTCACGGAGGTCCCGGTGGGCACCGCGAAGTCGACGCCGGTGTGGTAGCCCTTCGACCAGGCCGAGCCCGCCTTGCGGTACGGCGTGCCGAGCGAGGCGTTCACGGGGGCGGCCAGGCCCGTGTCGGTGGCCTTCTTCGTGCTCTCCTCGGTGGCGGAGGAGGAGGTGGCCTTCTTCACCGAGGCGGTGTCGGTGGTGGTCGTGCCCGCACCGGCCCGCAGTTTCAGGCGCTGCCCTGGCAGGATCAGGTCGGGGTCGGCGCCGACGGTCTGCCGGTTGGCCGCGTAGAGCTGCCGCCAGCCGCCGCGGACCTTCTGGGCGTCGGCGATCCCCGAGAGCGAGTCGCC
This sequence comes from Streptomyces sp. NPDC048420, assembly GCF_040651535.1. NCBI lineage: Bacteria > Bacillati > Actinomycetota > Actinomycetes > Kitasatosporales > Streptomycetaceae > Streptomyces > Streptomyces sp. NPDC048420. The sequence goes on along the minus strand of NZ_JBEZKG010000013.1, from coordinate 332,344 downwards.
GCGGACCACGGTGTACATCTCGGCGGTCCCGGCCCGCGACTGCGGGGTGGTCTGCGGCTGCACGTCCTGGACGGAGGCCGACCTCTTGGTGAGGGGCTGGATGTCCGGGCCGGCGCCCCCGCGCGTGAGCCCGGCCCGTACCGAGCAGGTCGGCCAGGCGCCCGGCCCCTGTCCGTCCAGCACCTTCTCGGCCACCGCGATCTGCTGGTCCTTGGTGGCCAGATCCGCTCGGGCCGCGTACCGGGTGCCGCCGTACGCCTCCCAGGTGGACCGGGTGAACTGGAGCCCGCCGTAGTAGCCGTTGCCGGTGTTGATGCTCCAGTTGTTGCTGGACTCGCAGGCGGCGACCTTGTTCCAGGTGTCCACGTCGGCCGCGTGGGCGGTGCCGGTACCGATGAGCGGGACCGCGATGCCGACGCCACCCGCGGTGACGGTCAGCGAGGCGCGGTTGATCCTGTTCGGCTGATACCGGCGATGCCGGCCGCGTACGGCCATGGAGGCCTCCCCCTACAACACGTCATGCGTCAGGAGGGGCAAAAGTAAGCGCCGCGAACAGGCCATGACAAGACGGCAACCGGCCGCGTCGGGGCGGGTGTCGAGCGCCAGTCCCCGGCTGAACACCACCCTGAACGCAACACGACGCGCGAACCGTATCCCTGGTGTGCGGACAGTCCCCCGACAGGCCAGGATGGCCCGTGGTCGATACTGACAAGCACGACCGGCAGCAGAGCGTTACTTGACCTACGCGATCCACGGGATCTTTTGGGAGCAGGCGGTATGAGCACAACAGCGCAGATCGGCGTCACGGGCCTCGCGGTCATGGGCCGCAACCTGGCCCGCAACTTCGCCCGCAACGGCTATACGGTCGCCCTGCACAACCGGACCGCGTCGCGCACGCACGCCCTGGTCGAGGAGTTCGGCTCCGAGGGCGACTTCATCGCGGCCGAGACCGCGAAGGAGTTCGTGGCGGCGCTGGAGCGGCCGCGCCGTCTGGTCATCATGGTGAAGGCCGGTGAGCCGACCGACGCGGTGATCCAGGAGTTCGCCCCGCTCCTCGAGCCCGGCGACATGATCATCGACGGTGGCAACGCGCACTTCGCGGACACCCGGCGCCGGGAGCGCGAACTGCGCGAGCAGGGCATCCACTTCGTGGGCATGGGCGTCTCCGGCGGCGAGGAGGGCGCGCTGCACGGACCGAGCATCATGCCGGGCGGCCCGAAGGAGTCGTACGACTCTCTCGGCCCGATGCTGGAGAAGATCTCCGCGAAGGCGGCGGACGGGGCGCCCTGTGTGACGCACGTCGGTCCCGACGGGGCCGGGCACTTCGTGAAGATGGTCCACAACGGCATCGAGTACGCCGACATGCAGCTGATCGGCGAGGCGTACCAGCTGCTGCGCGATGTGGCCGGGTACTCCCCCGCCCAGATCGCCGACATCTTCCGCACCTGGAACACGGGCCGCCTGGACTCGTACCTGATCGAGATCACGGCCGAGGTGCTGTCCCACGTGGACGCCGAGACGGGCAAGCCGTTCGTGGACGTCGTGGTGGACCAGGCCGAGCAGAAGGGCACCGGCCGCTGGACCGTGCAGATCGCCCTCGACCTGGGTGTCCCGGTGTCGGGTATCGCGGAGGCGGTGTTCGCGCGGTCGCTGTCCGGCCACGCGGAGCTTCGGGAGGCGTCCCGCGGTCTCGCCGGGCCGAAGGCGTCCCCGCTGTCGGAGGCGGAGGCCGGTGCCTTCGCGGACCGTGTCGAGCAGGCGCTGTACGCCTCGAAGATCGTGTCGTACACGCAGGGCTTCCACGAGATCTCGGCCGCCCGTGAGGAGTACGACTGGGACATCGACCTCGGTGCCGTCTCCGCGATCTGGCGTGGCGGCTGCATCATCCGCGCGGCGTTCCTGGACCGCATCCGCTCCGCCTACGACACCCGCGCGGACCTGCCGAGCCTGCTCTCCGACGACACCTTCGCCCAGGAGATCGCCTCGGCGCAGGACGACTGGCGTGACGTGATCATCGCGGCGACGCGGCAGGGTGTGCCGGTGCCCGGCTTCTCGGCGGCGCTCGCCTACTACGACGCGCTGCGCGCCGAGCGGCTCCCGGCCGCGCTCACCCAGGGGCAGCGGGACTTCTTCGGTGCGCACACGTATCGGCGGACGGACCGGGACGGCTCGTTCCACACGCTGTGGGGCGGGGACCGGTCCGAGGTGACGGGCTGAGCATCGCTCTGACATGGAGGAGGGCCACCGGTGCGGTGGCCCTCCTCCACTGTGTTCACGAGGCTGCCGTCAGCTGAGCGGTGGCCCCGGCTCCGGGTTCGGCACGGGCTCGGGGCCCGGCGGGATCGGGGACGGCGACGGATCGGGGGCCGGGCCGGGACCCGGGGTCGGGTCCGGAGGCGACGGGGGTTCCGGGGTCGGACCCGGCGTGGGGACCGGGCCGGGGCCCGGAGTGGGCCCCGGGGGGACGGGGTCGGGGTACGGGTTGGTCATGGGGTCCTCCAGCCAGTCGGACGTCGGCTCTGGACTACTCCCCCGCGTACCCGTGAGCCCTCCCGCCAGTCACCCACGCGCGTGAAGCGTGAGGCCCGCGTGGGGGTGCTCGGCGTGCGGGACGGGGGTGTTGAGGCGGGCAGACCTGCCACGGCGTACGACACCGACATGACCCGGCACACCGACCTGCCCCACCCGCGGCCACGCAACCCACCACACGGCCGACCCGACCACCGCCCGCGCAGAGCGCTCAACGTACGAACGGGAACTGCTGAGGTGCGGCGCAGCTCGGAGGGCGGGCGAGCAGGCCACGGCGTACGACACCGACGTGACCCGAGCAGAGGAGTGCCCCACCGGCGGCCGGGCTCGGCACCGACCGCTCAGAAGCCCTCGGGGTGGGCCTTGAGCCAGTCCTTCGCCGCGCGGAGCAGTTCCGGAGCGGCTGCCGGGGCCTCGTCCGGGTGGCGTTCGGCCCACTTGACGACGTACGGGCAGAGCGGGGCGACCTGGCTGTCTTCGCGGGCCGCGATGCCGTAGAGCTCGCGGGCCAGGGAGCCCGCGATGCCCTTTCCCTCGTGGGCCGGTTCCACGATGGTGTGGACCGGGACCAGGGCACGCTCGGGCGATTCGAGGACGAAGTACTGGAGGTGGCCGACGGCTTCGTCTCCCCCGGGACCGAAGGCCTCCAGGCGCCCGGCCTGTCGGTCGTCACGGATCTCGATGTCGCTCATGAACACGCTCCTGGTCCAAGGTCGTCGGGCGGCAGGGTCAGGCCGGCACCGCCTGGGGGCTGCGCTCCTGGTCGGAACCCGGCACCGGCTCGGACGGGTCGGCCCCCAGCGCGACGATGCGGTTGTCGCGGTCCACGTGCACGACCCGGGGTTCGAGTGCCCGCGCCTCGGCGTCGGTCACCTGAGCGTAACTGATGATGATCACCAGATCGCCGGGGTGCACGAGATGGGCAGCGGCACCGTTGATGCCGATCACCCCCGAACCCCGCTCGCCTTCGATGACGTACGTCTCCAGCCGGGCGCCGTTGGTGATGTCGACAATGTGGACGAGCTCACCGGGCAGCAGATCGGCGGCGTCGAGAAGGTCCGCGTCGATGGTCACCGATCCCACGTAGTGCAGGTCGGCCTGGGTGACGGTGGCGCGGTGGATCTTGGACTTGAATAGAGTACGCAGCATTTGAGGGCTCCTGCTGTTCGGCTCCCTGCCTGCTTGTGCAGGTCAAGGGCGGTTTTCACTCTACAACGGCGGCTTCGAACTGATTTCGGCGTCAGAGGTCGACAGGCCGAACCAGGCTACGGAACGGCACTCCTGACCGCACTGAGAGCCCCGTCACTGAAGACGGGAACGATGCCTCCCACAAGCGATACGTCCGCCTCACGGTCAGCGCGGCGGAGTCGTCACCCGACGCGGTGCGGGCGGAGCCGACCGTCACCGGCAGGGCGGCCGTGCCGTTCCATGCCGACTCACGGAACACCCTGGCGGACCGCGCCTTCCGCACCGGATCTGCTCGCGCAGGTCGCCGCCGGGGCGCCAGGGCGCAAGCGTCCCGGGGCACCCTCTGCGGACGCCCCGCCCCTTCGGGAAGAAGAGATCCCACAGACCGATGGATCATCCCGTCCGGCTCTCCGGGTAACGTCAAGGCATGAGTCATCCGCACCCCGAACTGAAAGCCGCCCCGCCCCTTCCCGAAGGAGGGCTGCGGGTCATCGCCCTGGGCGGCCTGGGGGAGATCGGCCGCAACATGACCGTCTTCGAGCACGCCGGCAAACTGCTGATCGTCGACTGCGGCGTGCTGTTCCCCGAGGAGACCCAACCCGGCGTGGACGTGATCCTGCCGGACTTCACCTCGATCCGGGACCGGCTGGACGACATCGTGGCCGTGGTGCTCACCCATGGCCACGAGGACCACATCGGTGGCGTGCCGTACCTGCTGCGCGAGCGGTCCGACATTCCCGTCGTCGGCTCCAAGCTGACGCTGGCGTTCCTGGAAGCCAAGCTCAAGGAACACGGCATCCGGCCGCGCACGGTGCGGGTGCGGGAGGGCGACCGGCGCGGCTTCGCCCCCTTCGACTGCGAGTTCGTCGCGGTGAACCACTCGATCCCGGACAGCCTCGCGGTCGCGATCCGCACCAGGGCCGGGTTGGTGCTGCACACCGGTGACTTCAAGATGGACCAGTTCCCTCTCGACGACCGCATCACCGATCTGCGCGCCTTCGCCCGCCTCGGCGAGGAGGGCGTGGACCTCTTCCTCACCGACTCCACCAACGCCGAAGTACCCGGCTTCACCACCTCCGAGCGTGAGCTGAACCCGGCGATCGAGCAGGTGATGCGCACCGCGCCGCGCCGGGTCATCGTCTCCAGCTTCGCCAGCCATGTGCACCGCATTCAGCAGGTCCTGGACGCCGCCCACCAGCACGGACGCAAGGTCGCCTTCGTCGGCCGTTCGATGGTCCGCAACATGGGTATCGCCCGCGACCTGGGGTATCTGAAGGTCCCGTCCGGTCTGGTCGTGAGTACGAGAGAGCTGGAGAAGCTCCCGGACGACAAGATCACTCTGGTGTGCACCGGCTCCCAGGGCGAACCGATGGCCGCCCTGTCACGGATGGCCAACCGCGACCACATGATCCGCATCGGCAAGGGCGACACCGTCCTGCTCGCCAGCTCCCTCATCCCGGGCAACGAGAACGCCATCTACCGGGTGATCAACGGACTCACAAGGTGGGGCGCCCACGTGGTCCACAAGGGCAACGCGAAGGTGCACGTCTCCGGGCACGCCAGCGCCGGCGAACTCGTGTACTGCTACAACATCGTCAAACCCCGTAACGTCCTGCCGGTGCATGGCGAATGGCGCCACCTGCGAGCCAACGCCGACCTCGCCATCCGTACCGGCGTCGACCCCGACCGGGTCGTCATCGCCGAGGACGGCGTCGTCGTCGACCTCGTCGACGGGCGGGCGTCCATCACTGGCAAGGTCCCCGCCGGCAACGTCTACGTGGACGGCATGGAAGTCGGCGGCGCCACCGAAGCGTCCCTCAAAGACCGCCTCACCCTCGCCGAGGAAGGCGTCGTCACAGTGGTGGCGATCGTCGACGCGGACACCGGCGCCCTCGCCGAGGCGCCCGACTTCCTGGCCCGCGGCTTCGTCCACGACGACACCACCTTCGAGTCGGTCGTCCCTGTCATTGAGAAGACCCTGTCCACCGCGGCCGACGAAGGCGTCGGGGACGCGCACCAACTCGAACAGCTCCTCGCCCGCGCCGTGGCGAACTGGGCATTCCGCACCCACCGCCGCAAGCCCCTCATCATCCCCGTCATCATCGACGCCTGAGCCACAGGTCGGCAGGGCCGGGGTGGGACGTGGAGGCGAGCGCCGCGGCCTGGAAACAACACCACGGCCCTGCAGCACATCAGCTACAGCAGCGCCTGGGGGGCACCGAGCGCCAGCTGCCCGCCCATCACGTCCTGGAAGGGCCGCTCCTGGCCGTGCTCGACAGCAGGCTGTACTGCGTCCACCGCGGCGCAGGCCCCCGGTCCAGCATCGAACGGGTCGTATCGGACCACGTGTCCCAGCCTGCGCCCAGGGCGGTGATGGCGGCGATGCTCACTGCTGCTTTGACGACGGCTCGAGCCTGCCCGTGGGTCAGACGGCTGCGGCGGTCCCGAGCATCGCGGAAGCCTCTTGGAACGGGCTGAGCGTGCGCGTGGGTGCAGGGGCTTGGGATTGGTCGCGGCAGGTGAAGCCGAGTTGGGTCATGGCCCGCAGGACTTCGCCGGCGCTGAAGTCGCGGCGGTCCTGGCGTGTGACGACCTGCCCGACCTGCTTGACGGGGTAGGTGCGACGGCCGATGATCACGGACGCCCCGAGGGCTTGCTCAGGCTTGACACCCTTCATCGATTCCAGGACGCCGCTCTTGGTGAGTTCGAAGGGGAAGCGGGCGATGACGCAGCGCATGATGCCTCACAGGGAGAAGAACGAGGGGATGATTCTGCCGCGGTCGAGGCGGTCAGCGGGCAAGGGCGAGGATGCCCAGGGCGTTGCCGTGCTCGTCGACCACAGGCAGGGCCTCGAGCCGGCGGCAGCGCATCGCGTGCTCGGCTTCGACCATCGTGGTCACTGGGGAGGCGAAGGGCCGTCGGTCGACGAGGATGTCCCGCAGCTGGACCCGGTCCGTGTACACGGAGCTGCCGCGGACCGCGGTGAGCTGGGCCTGCGTGAGAATTCCGGTGCACACCCCGTCGTCGTCGCAGACGAGCAGGTACCCGGTGCGGGCGCTCGCCATGACGGACAGGGCCACCTCGACGGTCATGTCGTCACAGACCTGCGGTCCGGGGGTGTCCATGCCGTCGGCCACTGTCCTGGGTACGGGGGCGGCGCCCGTCGAGCGGGGCTGCATCTGAACCATCGTCAAAACGTGCCTCCTGCAGAGGTGGGCCGGTGTCTCGAACGTGTACATGAAGTCCTTACGCCGCCGGGTCGAACGAGGACTGTCGGGTCCTGCGCCGGGCGGCCGAGGCGGGGCTGCGTCGGCCGCGTGAGGACGACGTGCTGCGCTGACGCCGTTCGGCGACCGGCGCAGTGATCGTCACGGGGATGCCGGAGGGTGTCCGGGCACCGGTGATCTGGCCGAGTGCCTCTTCGCCGGTGCGGACCTGGGTGGTCCGGGGCGTGATGCCGGCGGCGGTCATGAGGCGGGTCATGTCGCGGCGTTGGTTGGGGGTGACCAGGGTGACGACCCGGCCGGATTCGCCGGCGCGGGCGGTACGGCCGCCTCGGTGCAGGTAGTCCTTGTGGTCGGTGGGCGGATCGATGTTGACGACGAGGTCGAGGTTGTCGACGTGGATGCCGCGGGCGGCGACGTTCGTGGCCACGAGCACGGTGACGTGCCCGGTCTTGAACTGGGTCAGGGTTCGGGTGCGTTGCGGCTGTGACTTGCCGCCGTGCAGGGCGGCGGCCCGCACCCCGCTGTCGAGCAGGTGCTGCGTCAAGCGGTCGACGGCGTGCTTGGTGTCCAGGAACATGATCACCCGGCCGTCACGCGCCGCGATCTGTGTCGTCGTCCAGTGCTTGTCCGCACCGTGGACGTGCAGCACGTGATGCTCCATCGTGCTGACCGCACCCGCGGACGGGTCGACGGAGTGGACGACCGGGTCGGTGAGATAGCAGCGGACCAGGCGGTCGACGTTGCGGTCGAGGGTGGCGGAGAACAGCATCCGCTGACCCTCGGGGCGAACCTGGTCCAGGAGGGCGGTGACCTGCGGCATGAAGCCCATGTCAGCCATCTGGTCCGCCTCGTCCAGGACGGTGATCGCGACCTGGTTCAGCCGGCACTCCCCGCGGTCGATGAGGTCCTTCAGCCGGCCCGGCGTCGCGACGACGAGCTCGGCACCGCCGCGCAGCGCATTGGCCTGCCTGCCGATCGACATTCCTCCGACGACCGTGGCGAGACGCAGCTGCACCGAGCGGGCGTAGGGGGTGAGCGCGTCGGTCACCTGCTGGGCCAGCTCACGCGTCGGCACGAGGACCAGAGCCAGCGGCTGACGGGGCTCGGCGCGCTGTCCGGCGGTGCGGGCCAGCAGGGCCAGGCCGAAGGCGAGGGTCTTGCCGGAGCCGGTGCGCCCGCGTCCCAGGACGTCACGGCCCGCAAGGGTGTTGGGCAGGGTCGCGCCCTGGATCGGGAACGGGACGCTCACGCCTTGTGCGGTCAGCGCCGCCAGCAGCGGCTTGGGCATGTCGAGGTCGGCGAACGCCTCGACCGCGGGAAGCGCGGGAGTGATCGTCTCCGGCAGGGCGAACTCGCCCTGGACCGCTGCGGCCCGCCGGCCGTAGCCGCCGGAACGGCTCGGGCCCCCTGAACGCCTCGGGGCGGGCGAGCCGAATGCGGCGCCGCCGGTACGGCTGCGACGGGAAGAGCGGTCATTCGTGCGTGTGGAGTTCATCGAGAACCCTTCCTTGATACGGCGCGCACCAAGGAATTCCCGCAGCGAAAGAGCAGCGCTGGGAATCACAGGAACGGGCCGAACGGAATGCGAAAGAAAAACATGGAGTGCGGCGCATCTGGCGCTGGTGGCATCGACGGGATACTCACGCCCGGCGATCGCGAAATCCCGGAAACCTGCCGGGCTGGGAAGGAACCCGCAGCTGGGGCCCGCACCCCGAGGGATGCGGGCCCCAGCGACGAAGTGCGCGTCAGCGTCAGGCGAGAACGATGTTCTCGGCCGTCGGGCCCTTCTGCCCCGCCGCGATGTCGAAGGTGACTTTCTGGCCTTCAAGCAGCTCACGGAAGCCCTGGCCGGCGATGTTCGAGAAGTGGGCGAACACGTCGGCACCCCCACCGTCCTGCTCGATGAAGCCGAAACCCTTTGCCGCGTTGAACCACTTCACAGTGCCTGACGCCATGGCATATCTCCTCTTGGGCAGTACGCCGGACCCGCGATGCGCGGATGCCGGGTCGCCGCAATGATGCCCCGAAAACGACCGGCATACGAAAACGCCCAGCGGCTGAAAACACCGGCGAAGGCGCTTGGAGTTTTGGGAACCACGACTGCAACTGAGATCGACAGTAGCACGAGGTAGCGGCCCAAGCACTGAAAATGACTCCATCCTGCCGATTACAGCAAAAGCGCTCCCCGCGCGAGACGTCAAACCCTCACCTCGCGACTATAGATATTGCCCCACCTGGAGTGCGAAGTTTCCGGAAAATCGGCCGCTCTTCACAGCAGGAAGGGCACGAAATTCCGGTGGCGGCCCCGGGTCGGCCCCCCAGGCCGTCCGGGACGCCGGCCGGTGGCATCCGTCGCGTGGCGCTTCCATGCAGCCAGCCACGCAAGTGGTGGCCGGGGCAGCGCAGTTGGTAGCGGGAGTAGCGACGGTGGCCGCCTGGGGAGCGCAGCGGGGTGATGAGGCGGGCGTCGCCGAGGAGACCCGGCAGGTGGTCGAGGAGCAGGGCCGCAGGTGTGTGTCTCCTGCTGCCGGGCGACCTGTGCGAGCCGGAGTTCTGCAAGGACGTCGTCGAGCGCGCACCGCACGGGAGTTCGCCAAGTTGAACATCCTGGTCAACAACGCCGCCTACCGCAACAGCAAGCTGCACCTGGAACAGGTGACAACCGACGACTGGGACCGGACGTTCAGGATGGACAAGGGCGACCCTGGTCACCTTCACCAAGTCCATCGCCCCGCACCTGGCGGCGTGGAGAGTGCGGGCCAACGTCGTGGCCCCGGGCCCCACGTGGACGGTGCTGAACGTCGCCGACCGGCACATGCCGCCCGGTGACCTGGCCCAGGTGGGCAGCGAGACGCCGATCGGCCGGCCGGCGCAGCCGGAGGAGATCTCGCCGGCCTATGGGTTCCTGGCGTCGGACGCGGATTCCAGCTTCGTCACCGGCGAGGTCATCGCGGTCACCGGCGGGGAGACGGACACCCGCTGACGGAGGTCCGCATCGACCGTATCCGTCACCTCGCCGTCGGCTGAGGCGAACTGGGTCCGGTACAGCTCGGCGTACCGTCCGTCGAGCGCGAGCAGTTCCTCGTGGGTGCCCCGTTCCGCGATCCGGCCGTCCTCGACCACCAGGATCAGGTCGGCCGTGCGGATCGTCGAGAGGCGGTGGGCGATCACGATGGCCGTCCTGCCGTCCAGCGCCTCGGTAAGGGCCTCCTGGACGGCGGCCTCCGAGGTGTTGTCCAGGTGGGCGGTGGCCTCGTCGAGGATGACGACACGCTGGCGGGCCAGCAGGAGGCGGGCGATGGTCATGCGCTGGCGTTCGCCGCCGGAGAGCCGGTAGCCGCGTTCGCCGACCACGGTGTCGAGGCCGTCGGGGAGGGAGCGGACGAGGTCGTCGAGCCGGGCCCGGCGCAGGGAGTCCCACAGCTCGCCCTCGCTTGCCTCCGGGCGGGCCAGGAGCAGGTTCGCGCGGACCGTGTCGTGGAAGAGGTGGCCGTCCTGGGTGACCATGCCGAGGGTGGCCCGCAGGGAGCCGGCGGTCAGGTCGCGGACGTCGACGCCGCCGATGCGGACGGCGCCCTCGTCGACGTCGTAGAGCCGCGGCAGCAGTTGCGCGACCGTCGACTTGCCCGCGCCGGAGGAGCCGACGAGGGCGATCGTCTGGCCGGGTTCGGCGCGGAAGGAGACGCCGTGCAGAACCTCGGCGCCGCCCCGGGTGTCGAGGGAGGCGACCTCCTCCAGGGAGGCCAGGGAGACCTTGTCGGCTGAGGGGTAGCCGAAGCGGACGTCGGAGAACTCGACGGCGACCGGTCCCTCGGGGACCTCGCGGGCGTCCGGTTTCTCCGCGATCAGCGGCTTCAGGTCCAGTACCTCGAAGACCCGCTCGAAGCTGACCAGCGCGCTCATCACCTCGACGCGGGCCCCGGCCAGCGCGGTGAGCGGGGCGTACATACGGGTCAGGAGGAGGGCCAGGGAGACCACGGCGCCCGGCTCCAGGGTGCCGCGCAGGGCGAACCAGCCGCCGAGGCCGTAGACCAGGGCGAGGGCGAGCGCGGAGACCAGGGTCAGGGCGGTGATGAACACCGACTGGGCGGTGGCGGTCCGTACGCCGATGTCCGCCACCCGGCGGGCCCGGGCCGTGAACTCCTCGGACTCCTGCCCGGGGCGGCCGAAGAGCTTGACCAGGGTGGCGCCGGGCGCGGAGAAACGTTCGGTCATCCTGGTGCCCATGGCCGCGTTCAGGGTGGCCGCCTCCCGCTGCATCCGGGCCATCCGGCTGCCCATGCGGCGGGCCGGGATCACGAACACCGGGAGCAGCGCGAGCGCGAGCAGGGTGATCTGCCAGGAGAGGGTGAGCATCACCACCAGCGTCAGCAGCAGGGTGACCAGGTTGCTGACCACGCCCGACAGGGTGTTGCTGAAGGCGCGCTGGGCGCCGATGACGTCGTTGTTGAGACGGGAGACGAGCGCTCCCGTACGAGTGCGTGTGAAGAACGCGACCGGCATGCGCTGCACATGATCGAACACAGCCGTGCGCAGATCGAGGATGAGACCCTCCCCGAGCGTGGCCGACAGACGTCTGGCATAGACGCCGAGCGCCGCCTCGGCGACCGCGATCAGGGCGATGAGCAGGGCCAGGCGTACGACCCTGCCCTCGTCGTCGCCCGACACGATCGCGTCGACGATGTGTCCGGCCAGTACGGGGGTGGCGACGGCGAGCAGCGCGGTCACCACCCCGAGTACGACGAAACGGGCGATTCGGGTACGGTGCGGGCGGGCGAACGCGCCGATGCGGCGCAGCGTCGCCCGGGCGAACGGGCGGCGCTCCTGCTCGGCGTTCATGACACTGTGCAGCTGTGTCCAGGCTGTGGTCTCCATGCTCATGGGAGAGAACCTAGGACCTCAAGCATTGTTGAGGTCAATGCCCGGACCTCTACCGCTCGACCGAAGGACTCGATGACCGTACGTAAGACCCTGGCCCCGCTTCCGCAACCCGCCGTTGGCGCGGCGCGGAGAACCTCTCCCGATGTGACAGCGGTAGAACTCCCCCAGGGACGCCCTCCCCAGCGCCTCCCCGTCCGCCGTATCCGCCAGATCCTGTGTCTGGTCCCGCTCCTGCTGGTCACCGTCGTGGCGGTGCAGCACCGGTCCGTGCTCGTCGAGGGCTTCGGACATCTTCGGCATGCCGAGTGGCCGTGGCTGCTGGCGGCGGTGGGTGCCACCTGCCTTACCTGGGTGGCCGCCTCCTTCACCCGGCAGGGTGCGGTGATGCAGCGGCTGCCCCGGCGGCGGCTGCTGGCCACGCAGTTCGCGGCGGGCGCGGCCAACCATCTGCTGCCGACGGGGCTCGGGGCGGGCGCTGTGAACCTGCGCTTCATGACCGTGTGCGGGGTCCCGCTCGCGCGCTCCTCGGCGGCGCTCGCCCTCTATCTGCTGGCGGAGTCGATCGGCCGGCTCGCCCTGCTGGCCGCGCTCTTCGTCGCCTTCCCCAACGCGCTGCGGATCGGCACGCTGCTGCCCGACGAGTCGGCCGGCCCACTGCTGCTGGGTGGCCTGGGCGCGGTGCTGGTGGTGGCCGTGGCTGTGCTCGTGTGTGTCCGCCGGGTGCGGACGGCCGTGGGTTCCTTCCTGCGGACCGCGCTGGGCGAGGCCCGCTCAGTGCACACCCGCCCGTCCCGGGCCCTAGCCCTGTGGGGCGGTTCGCTCGCCTTCCCCGCACTGCAGGCGGCCGGTCTCACCGCGGTCGGGCAGGCCCTGGGCCTGCCGGTGCCACCCGTGCACATGGCTCTCGCGTACCTCGCGGCGACCTGCGCGGTGGCACTGGTACCGACTCCGGGTGGTGTGGGCTCGGTGGAGGCGGCGCTGGTGGTCGCGCTGGTCGCGGCGGGCGGCCCGGTGGCCGTGGCCACGGCGGTGGTACTCGCCTACCGGATCATCACGGTCTGGGTGCCGCTGGTGCCGGGGGCGCTGACGCTGGGGGCACTGGTACGGCTGAAGGTGATCTGACGGCCGCCGGTTGGGGACGGGGCTCCGGGGCGGGCCCCGGCGGCAGGTACCGCGCCGGACCACTCGGTGGCCGCGGTCCGCGAGCTGCCGCACCGCTTCGAGGCCGGTACGGCGATTGGCGCCGGTCGCCACAGCGAGAGGCACATTGCCGGTGCGTTCCGCTGCCATCAGCGAAGGACCTGCGCGACCTCAGGGCGGGACGGCTTCTTCACCGGTGGGTGAGACGCACACGCACCGGGCCGCCCTCGGGGTCCACCTGGTGCGTCCAGCGTGCCGGCAGGGTGATGGTCCGGTTCGGGACCGCCGGCGTCCGGAGGCGTTCGTGGTGCAGGGCGCGGCCGTCCTGGGTGACGCTGAGGAGTGGACGGGGCACATGGGCCGTCGTGCGCAGCACATACGGCAGGCGGTCGGTCGGGGTGACGCGGTTCGGGGCGATCCAGCGCAGGGGCGGATCGGCCAACAGAGGGATGCTGTCCGGCCGTTCGGCTCCCGCTCCCGCGAGCCACTCCAGGACGGCACCGGCCACATGCGCACCCTCCCGTGCCGCGGTCGCCGCGCTCTCCACGGGGTGCAGCACGCTGCCGACGGCGAACACCCCGGGTCGTGACGTGTGCAGGGAACCGTCGACGACCGGGCCGCGGGTGCCCGCGTCGAGGGCGAGGCCGCCGCGCCGGGCCAGTTCGTGGTCCGGCAAGAAGTCCCCGGTGAACACGACGGTGTCGCAGGGCAGTACGACCGTTCTGCCGTCGCGGTGACGTACCCGGACGCCCGACAGCCGTCCGTGGCCGAGGAGTTCGGTGACCGTGGTGCCGGTGAGGAGTGGAATGCCCTGTCGCAGACGGGCGTCGGCGGCTCGCGCGGATGGGGCCTGCGGGCGGGGCAGGTCGGTGACCATCGCGACGACCGCGGCTCCCGACGCCCGTACGGTGGCGGCGGCAGCGTAGGAGACACCCTCCGCGCCGACCACCACCGCGCGCTCGCCGACGTGTTGGCCGTACAGGTGCACGGCCTGCTGGAGTTCGCCGGTGGTGTAGACACCGGCCGGGCGGGTGCCGGGGACCAGCCGTGCGGAGCGCGGGCGTTCGCGGGCGCCGGTGGCCAGGACGACCGCCCGTGCCGTGATCGTCTCCGGGCCGCCCGGGCCGACCGTGTTCAATGCCGACGGGCCTGTCCAGTCGAGGGCGGTCACACCGGTGCGTACGGCGGCTCCAGCGCTCTCCGCCGCCATGACGAGGAGTCGGGCGTAGGCGGGTCCGGTCAGCGGGCGCAGCCAGGTGCCGTAACCGCCGTGGGCACAGTGCCGTGGCACTCCCCCGGCCTGTTGCTCGCGGTCCAGGACCTCGACCCGGGCCACTCCGGCGGCGGCGAGGCGGGCGGCCGACGTGAGTCCGGCGGGACCCGCGCCGACGATCAGGACATCGACCTCACGCGGGGCACTCATGACTGTCCCTTCTCGAACAGCTCCCGTACCGCCGCCCCGCAGTGGGACCCCTGGCAGCGTCCCGCCCGGGCGCGGGTCCGGCGGCGCAGGCCGTCCAGCCCGGCCGGCGGGATCGTGGCGGCGAGGGCGTCGCGGATCTCACCCCGGGTCACGCGCTCGCAGTGGCAGACGAGGGTGCCGTACTCGGGGTCCGCGGCGATGAGTTCGGGCCGCTGGTAGGGGCGTGGGAAGGCCTCGCCCAGGTTCGGCATACGGACCGGTTCCAGTTCCTCGGCGGGCCCCGGGTCCAGCCCGGCGTCGGTGAGCAGGTCCGTCACGTAGGCGGCGATCGCGAGCGAGGCTGTCAGTCCGGTCGAGCGGATGCCGCCGACGGTGACGTACGTCCGCTCGGGGTGGGCGGAGATGCGGTAGTCCTCGTGCTCGGTGGCGGCGCGCAGGCCCGCGTAGACGGCGGTGACCTCCTCGTCCAGCAGACCGGGCAGGATGCGGCGGCCCTGGTCACGGAGCAGGTGCAGCCCGTCGGCGGTCGAGAAGGTGGCCCGTTTGTCGTCGAGGTCCTCGGCGGTGGGGCCGAGCAGGACGTTGCCGTACACCGTGGGGGCGACCAGGACACCCTTGCCGAGGGCCGTGGGGACGGGGAGGAGGATGTGCCGTACGAGCTCGCGGGCGAACTTGTCGAAGACGAGGAGCTGGCCGCGGCGCGGGGTGACGGTGAAGTCGTCGTGGCCGAGGGCGCGGTCGAGGGTGTCGGCGTGCAGGCCTGCGGCGTTGACCAGCCAGCGGGTGCGCAGGATGCCCCTCGGGGTCGTCAGATGGTGGCTGCCGTTCTCGTAATGAGCCTGCTGGACCGGTGAGTTGAGGTGGAGGTCGACTCCGTTGCGGACCGCCTGGGTGGCGTACGCCAGGGTCGTCGTCCAGGGGCAGATGATGCTCTCGCCGGGCACGTGGAGAGCGCCGAGCGCGCCGGGGCCGAGGTGGGGTTCGCGGTCGTAGAGCTCTGCCGGGCCGATCAGACGGGTGTCCGGGTAGTCGTTGCGCTCGGCCTTCTCCGCGAGGCGGGGCAGTGCGGCGAGTTGGTCCTCGTCCCAGGCGACGAGGAGGGCGCCGACGGGGTCTACGGGGATGCCGGACGCTGCCGCGTAGGAGGCGAGCAATCGTGAACCCTGTTGGACCAGGCGGGCTTCCAGGGAGCCGGGGGTGGCGTCGAAGCCGGTGTGCAGGATGGCGGTGTTGGCTTTCGAGGTGCCCTGGCCTATGTCGTCCTGGGCCTCTACGAGGGCGATGCGGAGGTGGGGGTGGTGGGCGAGGGCTCTGGCTATTGCGCTGCCGATCACACCGGCGCCGACGATTGCCACGTCATACAGCGACGAAGGAAGCGGGCCCTGGCGAGTGACGTCTTTCGGCTGCGGCTGCGTCGTGGCTGGTCGCGCCCACGCGGCGGAGCCGCCTGTTGATACGGCCCGCGCCTCTTCGGGGCGCTTCATCCGGCCGTTCCGTCGAGCAGCGTTGCGACCGCTCGCCGGAAACCGGCCAGCCGCTCCGCCGCTTCCTCCGCCGACACCCGCGGCTCGTACACCGCCGCCGGCTTCCAGTCCGGCAGGGCGTCGGGCAGCTCCAGACCCGGTTCCGCGCCGAGGCGGGCCAGTACGCCCACACCGAGTGCCGTCGCGTCCGGCAGTGCCGACACCTCCACGGGGCGTTGCAGCAGGTCGGCCTGGGTCTGCATGAGCAAGGAGGAACGGGTGAGGCCGCCGTCGACGCGGAGGGCGTCCAGGGGGGAGCCGAGGTCAGCCGCGGCGGCCTCGGCGAGGAGTACGACCTGGGCCGCAAGGCCCTCGCACAGGGCACGCACCACATGCCCGGGGCCGGTGTCCAGGCCGAGGCCCGTGAGGGAGCCGCGCAGGTCGCCCCGCCACCAGGGGGCCGCGAGTCCGGCGAGCGCCGGGACGAAGGTGACCCCACCGCTGTCGGGCACCGAACCGCCCACCGCGTCGAGGTCTGCGGCGCCCCCGATCACGCCCAAGTCGGTGAGCCAGCGGACGGCGGAGGCGGCTGTGTACACCTGGCCGTCGAGGCAGTAGCCGGTCCGCCCGTCGAGTCGCCAGGCCACGCAACTGACCAGTCCCGAATCGCCGCGCCGGGGCACGGAACCGGTATGGGCGAGCAGGAACGCACCTGTTCCGTAGGTGCACTTGGCGCCGCCCGGTGCGGTGATGCGCTGGGCGAGCAGGGCGGCCTGCTGGTCGACGGCCAGACCGGTGAGCGGGATCTCCGCGCCGAACTCCCTTGTCACACCGATCGGTTGGGCGTTGTCGACGACCTCCGGGAGCTGCTCGTCGGCGAGCCCGTACAGGTCGAGGGCGCGTGCCGACCATTCCGCGCGGTCGAGGTCGAGCAGCTGGGTGCGTCCGGCCGTCGCGGCGTCCGTGACGAACGCGCCGGTGAGCCGGTGCACGAGCCAGGCGTCGCTGGTGGTGACGGCTCCCTCGCGGGTGAGGTGCCGTCGTATCCACGCCATCTTGGGCGCCGCGAAGTAGGGGTCGAGGGGAAGGCCGGTGAGCTCCCGCAACTCGTCGGCGCACCAGGAGAGTTCCGTGCACACGCTCTGTGCCCGGCGGTCCTGCCAGACGAGCGCGTCGGTGAGGGGGCGGCCCGTCGCAGGGTCCCACGCGAGCACGGTCTCGCCCTGGTTGGCGAGGCCCAGCGCGGTCACCGGTTCGCCTGCTTCGGCAAGTGCGCGCGAACCCGCCTCGATCACCGAGTCGTAGAGCTCCGCGGGGTCGGCCTCGACGAGTCCGCCGGGCAGGTGGCGGGGCCGCACCTCGGCGAATCCGGCGCCGATGACACCGCGTTCGGGGCAGATCACCAGGGCCTTGGTGCCGGACGTGCCCTGATCGACGGCGAGCACCGGACCGGCCATCACGTTCCTCCCCGAACGTCCCTCCCGAGTGATCACTGGCCGACAGCCTGCCGTCGCGGTCCGCGCCGCGTCAAGCCACCTCCACTTGCGCCGACATCGCCGCGTTGACTGGCTGATCACCAATCAACTCACGTTCTGTCAAAAGAAGTTATTGATGATCCGGAAGCCGCTGTGGTGTCGATTCCGCGCCCCTATAGTGACCGCCGACCGACGTGATCTCCTCAACCGCCGCCCCGAGGAGGGCTGTTGTTACTCCAACCTGCCGTCCTGCCCGGTCCCACGTCCGGGGCGGGCAGGTGATGGCCAGAGAAGGAGCACGCCCCGTCTACGATCCCGCCGGCCACGATCCGGAGCTGCGCGCGGCCCTCCAGGAGGTCCGTACCGGGCGCTGGATGTCGATGCGCACCCTGCTGGAGCGGACCACCGCCTGGTGGCAGTGGACCCAGCGGACCCAGGTGCTGGCCGCGGCGGCCGCGGGCACCGACGTGGTGCGGACCTGGCTCACCGAGGAGCCCGGCAGCGTGCCGGGCACGGTGATGCGGGCCCGGGTCGCCGTGGAACGCGCGCTGCGGGCCCGGCGCGAGCAGCACCGCCGTACGCACGAACTGTGGATCGAGGCATGGGACGTCAGCCGGACCGCCGCCCGGGTCGCGGCCCACGATCCGGTGCCCTGGGTGTGCCTGCTGGCCCTGGCCCAGCTCGATCGCAGGCTGCTGTGGGAGGAGCACCGGGCCGAGCCGCCCGGGCCGATGCTGCCACCGGGGCCGTGGGGTCTGCTGGCGGAGGCCGGCAAGCGGGACCCGTACAACCGCGAGGCCCACCACCGCATGCTGCAGTTCATGTACGCGCAGGCGTCCTCGGGACGGCTGGCGGAGGCGGTCGGCTTCGCGCACTGGGCCGCGGAGTCGGCCCCGCCGGGGTCCGCGCTGCATGTCCTGCCGCTGTACGTAAGGGTCGAGCGGTACCGGCGCGGCGGTGGGCGCGGTGCCGCGCTCGACCTGCACTGGGTGGCCGAGGACGCCATCCGGGAGGCGGGCCGGGCCCACGGGCGATGGTTCGCGCACGCCGGCGCCGAGGAGCGCAGCCAGCTCGACCTCAACCATCTCGCCCACGCCCTGTGGGGAGCCCTGCGGTTCGAGGAGGCGACCGAGGTGTTCGACGCGCTCGGTCCGTACTTCACGCCGCTGCCCTGGTCCTGTCGCACCGACGCGGACGGCGGACAGGCCGAGGCCGTACAGGTCTTCCTCCAGGCGCGGGCGCGCAGCCGGTCCGCGACGAACGGCACCTGACACCCGTACTTCTCCCGCCACTTCATCGGAGGTCCTGGCATGTCATCCGAACCGACAGTCTCTTCAGGAGTCCCGCAGCCCGACGAGGAGCAGCGTCTGCGGGAACTCGGCTACCGGCCCGTGCTCGCCCGGCGCATGGGCGGCTTCGGCAACTTCGCGATCAGCTTCTCGGTGATCTCGATCCTGTCCGGCTGTATGACCCTGTACGGCTTCGGCATGGGCGCGGGCGGCCCCGCGGTGATGCTGTGGGGCTGGGCGGGCGTCGGGCTGTTCGTGCTGTGCGTGGGACTCGCGCTGGCGGAGGTCACCAGCGCCTATCCGACGTCCGGCGCCCTGTACTACATGGCGGACCGGCTCGGCGGGCGGCGCTGGGGCTGGTACACGGGCTGGCTGAACCTGCTCGGTCTGCTCGGCGCGATCGCCGGCATCGACTACGGAGCCGCCCTGTTCGCGGGCGCGTTCGCCAACCTCCAGTGGGGCTTCGAGCCGACACCGGAGAAGACCATGCTGATCTTCGTGGCGATCCTGTTACTGCACGCCGTGCTGAACCTGTTCGGCGTCCGGCTGGTCTCCGTGCTCAACTCGATCAGCGTGTGGTGGCACCTCGCCGGTGTCGCGGTCATCGTCGGCGCCCTGTGGATCGTCCCGGACAGCCACCAGTCGCCGTCCTTCGTGTTCACCGAGTTCGTCAACGACACCGGCTGGCACAACCCCGTCTACGTGGCCGCGATCGGCCTGCTCCTCGCGCAGTACACCTTCTCCGGCTACGACGCCTCCGCGCACCTGTCCGAGGAGACCTCCAACGCCTCGGTGTCGGCGGCGAAGGGCATCGTCCGCTCCATCTGGGTGTCCTGGATCGCCGGGTTCGTGCTGCTCGCGGGGCTCACCTTCGCGATCCAGGACTACGACGCCACGCGGGCCAGCGCGACCGGGGTGCCGCCCGCGCAGATCCTGCTCGACGGCCTCGGCACGGACGGGGCGAGCGCGCTGCTCGTCGTGGTGATCGTGGCGCAGCTGTTCTGCGGCAACGCCGAGGTGGCCGCGGCCAGCCGGATGGTGTTCGCGTTCAGCCGGGACAAGGCCCTGCCGGGTTCGGCGCTCTGGCGGAAGGTCAGCGCACGTACGCAGACGCCGGTGGCGGCCGTCTGGCTGTCGGTCGTGGTCGCCGGTGTGCTGGCGCTGCCCTCGCTGTACTCGGCGACCGCCTACGGCGCGGTGACCGCGATCAACGTCATCGGGATCACGCCCGCGTACGCCATCCCCGTACTGCTGCGGTTGCGCGCGGGGAGTCGTTTTCAGCCGGGTCCGTGGAGCCTGGGCCGGTGGAGCAAGCCCATCGGATGGACTGCTGTGGTGTGGGTGGCGTGTGTGACGGTGCTGTTCTGTCTGCCGCAGGCCTCGCCGGTGACGGTGGACACGATGAACTACGCGTCCGTGGCCCTGGCGGTCGTACTGCTCCTCGCCACGGTGTGGTGGTTCGTCGCCCGGCGTTCGTACGGAACGCCCACGAGCGCCGCGTACTCCGACCGGGAACAGGCCGAACTCGCCGAGGGCATCGTCTGAAACCCCGCCATCCGGCGCGAGGCCAGGTACGAACTCCTGTGCCGGATACGGCAGGATGAGCGGTCGCGTCGGCCACGGAACCTTCACACGGCCGACGCGACCGCACATCCCGCAATTTCGAACAGGTGGCAACGTGACGGCATTTCAACGGGATCTCACCATGGACGACATGGTCGGCGCCGGCATCGCCGTGGTCGCGGGCCTGGTGGCGGCTTTCCTGCTGCGCATGCTGCTCAAGTGGCTGGGCAAGCACGCGGACCGCACCAAGTGGGGCGGTGACGACGTCCTCGTGGCCGCGCTGCGGACCGTGGTGCCCTCGGCGGCGGTCGCGGGCGGCATCGCCGTCGCCGCGGCGGCGCTGCCGCTGACGTCGGCGGTGCAGCACACCGTCAACCAGGTCCTGACCGTGCTGCTGATCTTCGTCGTGACGGTGGCGGCGGCGCGGCTGGTCGCGGGGCTCGTGCGGACGGTCACCACGTCCCGCTCCGGGGTCGCCGGTTCGGCCACGATCTTCGTGAACATCACCCGAGTGCTGGTCCTGGCGATCGGCTTCCTGGTGGTGCTCCAGACCCTGGGCATCTCCATAGCGCCCCTGCTCACCGCCCTGGGCGTCGGCGGTCTGGCGGTCGCGCTCGCCCTCCAGGACACCCTCGCCAACCTCTTCGCGGGCATTCACATCCTCGCCTCCAAGACGGTCCAGCCCGGCGACTACATCCGGCTGGCCAGCGGCGAGGAGGGCTACGTCGAGGACATCAACTGGCGCCAGACGACGGTCCGGGCGCTGTCCAACAACCTGATCGTGGTCCCCAACGGTGAGCTCGCCAAGACGAACATGACCAACTTCATGCGTCCCGAGCAGCAGTTGACGATCCTGGTGCAGGTCGGGGTGGCGTACGACAGCGATCTGGACCACGTCGAGCGGGTCACCTGCGAGGTCGTCACCGAGGTCATGACGGAGGTCGAGGGCGCGGTCCCGGAGCACGAACCGCTGGTCCGCTTCCACACTTTCGGCGACTCCCGCATCGGGTTCACGGTCATCCTGGGCGTCGGGGAGTTCAGCGACCAGTTCCGCATCAAGCACGAGTTCATCAAGCAGCTGCACAAGCGCTACCGCGAGGAGGGCATCCGCATTCCGGCACCCACGCGGACCGTGGCGATCCAGCAGGGGTCGGTGTCGATTCCGCAGCAGCGCGGGGCGGAGACCGTGATCGAGCCGGGCGAGGTGTCCTCCGCGCGGCTCGACTAGGTCACACACTTCGGACCGGGCGGGTCTTGAGGAACGGCGTATCGGGCCTGGCGCGTACGGGGCCCCGAACGGCCGGAACGGGCCCTCGGCACCGGCCTGCCAGTCCCCCGCGCCAGGCGCCCGGCACATCGGCACCCGGCGGCTCCGCGAAGCCGTAGCCGTAGCCGCCCGGACCGATCGGGAACACCGGTGCCGCCAGCCGGACCAGCGACAAGAAACCGCACGCCGGTCAGCACCCCCGCCCCAGACGTCCAGCACCTCGACACCCCACGGCTCCACGCAGCCGCAACCCCGCGGACCGTCCGGAGCGATCGGGAACACCGGTGCCGCCGTGGTCGGTTACAGGGTGGCCGAGTTGTCGTGCGGGTCGCTCGGGCGGCTCTGGGGGGTGCGCAGGGTCGATGTCGCCGGGGTCACGGTCCAGTCCGGGTGGCCGGGCATTCTCGGGGTCTTGGTGCCGTAGAGCCAGTCCCGCAGGAAGCCGGACTGGTCGGTGCCGGAAATCTCCGAGGCTACGGCTATGTAGTCGGCGGTCGAGGCCGAGGCGTTGCGGAAGCGCTCCAGGAAGGTGGACTCGATCGCGGCGAAGACCGTCTCGCCGACCTGCCGGCGCAGCGCGTACAGGACGAGCACACCGCCGAGGTAGCGCTGACTGTCGAAGAGGTTGGCCTCGTTGGGGGCGGCGACCGGGCCCGAGGACTTGCGCCACTGGTCGCCGCGCGCGTACGTGTCCTTCATGCGGGCTTCCATGGTGGTGAGGCCGAGGGAGTCGGTCCAGCCGCGCTCGTAGCGGTACAGCAGCCCGTAGAAGTCGGCGTGGCCCTCGTTGAGCCACAGGTCGGCCCACGAGGCGGGGCTCACGCTGTTGCCGAAGTAGGAGTGGACCAGCTCGTGCATCATGTGCGAGCCGATGTTCTTCTCCGCCTGGAGCAGGTAGTTCGGCTTGTACAGGGTGAGGGTCTGGGTCTCCAGGCCGGTGAAGTCGAAGGCGTTCGAGGCGTCGTTGTTGCAGGGCAGCAGGCCGTACGTCTCGAACGGGAAGGCGCCGAGCCGCTGCTCGATCCAGCTCACCAGGTTGGGCGTGAGGGCGAGCGCGGGCTCCAGGGCGGCGGCCCGGGCGGTCGGGACGACATCCCTGAGCGGAAGGCCGTGCGGGCCCTGCCGGTCCTTGATCACATAGTCGCCGACGGTGATCTGTGCGAGTTCCGTGGCCATCGGCTCCCGGGAGCGGTAGCAGTACGCGGTCCGCCCGTCGGCGAGGTCCTCGGTGCGCACCAGGTTGCCGTTCGCGACGCCCCTGAGACCGGCGGGGACGGTGATGCGGAAAGTGAAGTCCGCCTTGTCCGAGGGGTGGTCGTTGCACGGGAACACGGTGTGCGCCGAGTTGGGCTGGGGGCAGATCGCGAAGCCGTCCGGGGTGGGGACCCAGGCGGTGTGGGCGAGCACCGCGCGCGGGTCCGCGGTGTACGTCACGGTCACGGTCGCCGTGGTCCGTGCGGCCAGCGAGGTCACCGGCGTGATACGCAGCTTCTCACCGACCTGCTCCCGAGCGGCCGGGACGCCGTCGAGAAGTACCTCGCGTATGACGAGTCCCAGCGCGTCCAGGGAGAGGCGGCTCAGCTCCTGGGTCGTGGTGATCCGCAGCGTCGCCGTCGCGTCGACCAGCCGGGTCGTGGCGTCGTACGCGAAGTCGAGGTGGTACGCGGAGACCCGGTAGCCGTCGTTGCCGAGGCTCGGGTAGACGGAGTCCCCCAGGGTCTCCGGGCCAGGAGTGGCGGTCGCCGGGTCGGCGTGCGCCGGGGAGTCCAGGGACAGGGCCCCCACCGTGCCGAGCAGAGCTGCCGGGGCCGTCACTCTGGTGCGATATCTCATGGTCCGCTTTCTCTCGGGCGGCCGGCTGGTCGGGTCCGGCCGTCGGAAGGGTGTGATCAACCTGCATGACCACAAGATCGGACGGATGAGTTGCCTCGGAGGATGTGCGGGTTCTCGGACAGCGTGCCCGTACCCCTGTCGAACCGAGGTCGATCACGAGATATCTTGATGTCGAGCAATGTTGCAGACGTGGAGCGGAGCACCCGGTGACTGACTCGACCATCATCTATACGCACACTGACGAGGCCCCGGCCCTGGCGACGTATTCCTTCCTGCCGGTGGTCCAGGCGTACGCCTCGCAGGCGGGTGTCTCCGTGGAGACGCGGGACATCTCGCTGGCCGGGCGCCTGATCGCGGTGTTCCCGGAGTACCTGACCGAGGACCAGCGGATCCCGGACGCCCTGCACGAGCTGGGCGAGCTGGCGAAGACGCCCGAGGCCAACATCATCAAGCTGCCGAACATCTCGGCGTCGATCCCGCAGCTCAAGGCCGCCGTCGCCGAGCTGCAGGCCCAGGGCTACGCGCTGCCGGACTACCCGGACGACCCGAAGACCGACGAGGAGCGGGACATCCAGGCCCGCTACGACAAGGTCAAGGGCTCCGCCGTGAACCCGGTCCTGCGTGAGGGCAACTCCGACCGCCGCGCCCCCGCGTCGGTCAAGAACTACGCCAAGACCCACCCGCACCGCATGGGCGCCTGGTCCTCGGACTCCAAGACCAACGTGGCCACCATGGGCGTGGACGACTTCCGCTCCACCGAGAAGTCCGTCGTGATCTCCGAGGCCGGCTCGCTGCGGATCGAGCTGGTCGGCGACGACGGCTCCACCACGGTGCTGCGCGAGTCCGTACCGGTCCTGGAGGGCGAGGTCGTCGACGCCTCGGTGCTGCACGTGGCTCCGCTGCGGGAGTTCCTCACCGCGCAGATCGCCCGCGCCAAGGCCGAGGACGTGCTGTTCTCCGTGCACCTCAAGGCCACGATGATGAAGGTCTCCGACCCGATCATCTTCGGTCACGTGGTGCGCGCGTTCTTCCCGAAGACCTTCGCGCAGTACGGCCAGACGCTCGCCGCGGCCGGCCTGACCCCGAACGACGGTCTGGGCGGCATCTACAAGGGCCTGGAGTCCCTGCCCGAGGGTGCCGCGATCAAGGCGTCCTTCGACGCCGAGCTCGCCGAGGGCCCGGCGCTCGCGATGGTCGACTCCGACAAGGGCATCACCAACCTGCACGTGCCGTCCGACGTGATCGTCGACGCCTCGATGCCGGCCATGATCCGCACCTCCGGTCACATGTGGGGCCCGGACGGCCAGGAGGCCGACACCCTCGCGGTGCTGCCGGACTCGTCGTACGCCGGTGTCTACCAGGTCGTCGTCGACGACTGCCGGGCCAACGGCGCCTACGACCCCTCCACCATGGGCTCGGTCCCGAACGTCGGCCTCATGGCGCAGAAGGCCGAGGAGTACGGCTCCCACGACAAGACCTTCGAGATCAAGACCACCGGCACGGTCCGCCTCGTCGACCAGGCCGGCAACGTCGTGATCGAGCAGACGGTGTCCGCCGGTGACATCTTCCGCGCCTGCCAGACCAAGGACGCGCCGATCAAGGACTGGGTGAAGCTGGCCGTCACCCGCGCCCGCGCCACCGGCGACCCGGCGGTGTTCTGGCTGGACGAGACCCGTGCGCACGACGCCAACCTGATCGCCAAGGTCAACGCGTACCTGCCGGAGCACGACACCGAGGGCCTGGACATCCGCATCCTCGCTCCGGTCGAGGCGACGAAGCTGTCCGTGGAGCGCATCCGCCGCGGCGAGAACACCATCTCGGTGACGGGCAACGTCCTGCGTGACTACCTGACCGACCTCTTCCCGATCCTGGAGCTGGGCACCAGCGCCAAGATGCTGTCGGTGGTCCCACTGATGGCGGGCGGCGGCCTGTTCGAGACGGGCGCCGGCGGCTCCGCGCCGAAGCACGTGCAGCAGCTGGTCAAGGAGGACTACCTGCGCTGGGACTCCCTCGGTGAGTTCTTCGCGCTGGTGCCGTCGCTGGAGCAGTACGCGACGGCCACGAACAACCCGAAGGCCAAGGTTCTCGCCGACACCCTCGACCGCGCCACGGCGACCTTCCTCAACGAGGACAAGTCCCCGACCCGTCGCGTCGGCGGCATCGACAACCGCGGCAGCCACTTCTACCTGTCCCTGTACTGGGCCCAGGAGCTGGCCTCGCAGACCGACGACGCGGACCTGGCGAAGGCCTTCGCCCCGCTCGCCGAGACCCTCTCCTCGAACGAGCAGAAGATCGTCGACGAGCTGAACGCCGTCCAGGGCAAGCCGGCCGACATCGGCGGCTACTACCAGCCCGACCCGGCCAAGGCGGCGAAGGTCATGCGTCCTTCGACCACGTGGAACGAGGCGCTGGCGTCCCTGAGCTGAAGCGGTCCCGCTGTGTGATCCCGCCCCGGTCGGCAGTTGCCCGGCCGGGGCGGCGTCGTCTCTCCGCCCTCAGGAGAGCGGAGAGACTTCCCCCACGCAATTGCGTGTATCAAATGTCTTAAGCCAACTCATCTCGGGTACAAGCTTGTTGATGGGCTGACGCACTTGCGTGGAGCAATACTCCACCATTTCGGTTGCGAGGGGTGAGGCGATGGCCACGGCTGGGGGGCCCACAGTACGACGGCGTCAACTCGGCGCGGAGTTGCGGCGCCTGCGTGAACTTGCCGCAAAGCGGATCGAGGACGTCGCCACCCACCTCGAGTGCTCCATGTCGAAGATCAGTAGGGTCGAGACGGGGCAGGCCCCGATCAAGGCCCGGGACGTGCGTGACCTGCTCGCATGGTACGGCGTCACCGATCCGGTGCGCATCGAGACCGTCATGCAGATCCACAAGGACGCTCAGCAGCAGGGCTGGTGGACGCACTACGGCGAGGTACTGCCTTCAGGACTGGCCACCTACGCGGGCCTCGAAACCGACGCCCGTGTCCTGCGTTCGTACGAACAGACGGTGGTGCACGGCCTGTTGCAGACCGAGGACTACGCCCGTGAGGTGATCGCCACGGCGAGGCCCAACCAACCGCATGAGACGGAGCAGTTGGTGTCCTTCCGCAAGGAACGCCAGGCCCTGCTCACCCGGCAGCCCGATCCGTTGGAACTGTGGGTGGTGATGGAGGAGAGCGCGTTGCGCCGACCGGTCGGAGGCAAGGAGGTGATGGCCGCGCAGTTGCGGCACCTCGCCGAAATGACGGCCCTGCCGAACGTCACGATCCAGATCATGCCGACGGCCAAGGGCGCCCACGCGGCCTTGGGAGGACCCTTCTCCCTGCTGGAGTTCGAGCCTCACACACCCACGGTCGTCTACGTCGAATCCGCGGCCGGCAACGTCTACCTGGAAAAGGAACGCGACGTCCGCACCTTCATCCAGACCTTCGACCTGCTCCGAGCGGCGGCTCCGGATCCTCACGAGGCGCCCGCCCTGATGGAGAAGCTCACTAGGGAGATACAGAACTCATGAACCCCCAGGACGGTCGCCGTCCGCCGCAGGCCGGTCTCGAGGATGCCGTGTGGCGCAAGAGCAGCCGCAGCAACAACAACGGCGCATGCGTCGAGATCGCCGTTGTCGAGGAGGTGGTCGCGGTCCGGGACACCAAGGACCCGTGCCGACCGTCCCTCGTCTTCTCGTCACGCGAGTGGCGCACGTTCCTCGCGGCGGCCGCCGACGGCCTCCCGCACCAACGCTGAGCGACCGTTCAGGGGGCTGCTCGTGTACGACGTCCTGTCCTCCCAGCCCGTCGCGTCCAGCCCGTTGTACATGACGGACGCCTTTTGGACCGTCGCTGTCACGGTCGTCTTCGGATGCGGCGGGATCTGGACCGCGTTCCGCACGACTCACCCCCGACGCAGGCTCACCTGCACGGTGAGCCATGCGCCGTTGGTGCGGGGCCCCGTGGACGACAGCCTGGAAATCCGTCGCAACGGCACCCCGCTGACCGACCCGCACCTCGTGACGGTGGTGCTGACGAACCCCGGGAGACGGGACATAGGCAGCACCGACTTCGACCGTGCCCAACCGTTCCGCGTCCGGCTGGCCGTGCCCTACGCGGCGTTGCTGGACACCGAGTCCCAGCCCAGCGACGACCAGGCGCCGACGGGTCACATAGAGGGCACCGAGCTCCACATAGGTCCCGGACGCCTCGGCTCCGGGACTACGGCCACCTACCACGTGCTGGTCGACACGCTCCCCACTCCCGACTGCCGCCACTCGCTGCTGGACGTCCGGGTCCAGTGCACGACAGCGCCGGCATCGCGCGGCATCTCCCGTACCGTCCCCCTCGTCCGTCCCTGAACACGGTGGAACAGCTCATGCCCCTTGCCGCGCCGCCCTTCGCGTTCCTGCCCGGCGCCGCCGCGTCTCCCGTGATCCTGCACGTTCCGCACTCCGCGCGCGAGATTCCGGCCGACGTACGGGCGGGGATCGTCCTGGACGACCGCGCGCTGGAGCGGGAGCTCGATCACATCGTCGACGCGCACACGTCCGAGCTCGCCGCGGAGGCGGCTCGGTCGGCCCGGGTGGTTCCCTGGCGGTTCGTGAACCGGCTGTCCAGGCTCGTCGTCGACCCCGAGCGGTTTCCGGACGAGCGGGAGGAGATGCTCGCCGTGGGCATGGGGGCCGTGTACACGCGGACCACGCACCGGGAGGAGCTGCGGCCCGCGGAGACCGACCCCCAGCCGCTGATCGCGCGCTACTTCCGGCCGTACGCCCGGGCCATGACCGAGGCCGTGGCCCAGCGGCTGGCCGTCGTCGGGCGGGCCGTGATCATCGATGTGCACTCCTATCCCAGCGCGCCGCTGCCCTATGAGCTGCACGGCGAGGGGCCGAGGCCGGCCGTCTGTCTCGGTACCGATCCCTTCCACACCCCGCCCGGGCTGGTCGCCGCGGCGAGGGAAGCGTTCGGCGACGTCGGCATGGACAGTCCGTTCAGCGGGACATACGTACCGCTGGAGTTCTACGGCCGTGATCCCCGGGTGAGTGCCCTGATGGTGGAGATCCGGCGGGACACGTACATGACCGAGCCGGGCGGGCCCGCCGGACCGGGGATCCACACCCTCGCCCGGGCCCTCGCCGCTCTCGTGGACGCCCTGGACTGACCTCCGCCTGGAGGACTCCCGCGCGACACCCGCCCGGGCTGCGGTGAGGGTGGGTGGCATGACCGAGGAGACCACCACGCTCGCGGAGCCGACCCCGCCGCCGGTGAGGGACTGGCCCGCGCTGGATCTGACCGGGCCGGAGTTCGACCCGGTGCTCGCGGAGCTGATGCGCGAGGGGCCGCTCACCCGGATCCGGCTGCCGCACGGCGAGGGGTGGGCGTGGCCGGCCACCCGCTACGAGGACGTCAGGGCGATCACGAACGATCCGCGGTTCAGCCGCGCCGAGGTGACATGCCGTCAAGTCACCCGGCTCGCACCGCATTTCAAGCCGCGGCCCGGTTCGCTCGCCTTCGCCGACCAGCCCGACCACAACCGGCTGCGCAAGGCGGTCGCCGGGGCGTTCACCGTGGCCGCGATGAAACGCCTGCGGCCCCGGGCGCAGGAGATGCTCGACGGGCTGGTCGACGGGCTCGTACAGGAGGGGCCGCCCGCGGAGCTCGTCGAGCGGGTGCTCGAACCCTTCCCCATCTCCGTCGTCAGCGAGGTGATGGGGGTGCCCGCCGCCGACCGGGACCAGGTGCACACCTGGACCCGGCAGATCATCTCCACCTCCGGCGGGGCCGAGGCCGCCGAGAGGGCCAAGAACAGGCTGTACGGCTGGATCACGGACACCGTCCGGGCCCGCGCCCACAGCACGGGCGACGACGTGTACTCGCTGCTCGGAGCCGCCGTGGCGGGCGGCGAGATCGGCGAGACGGAGGCCGTCGGGCTCGCCGGGCCGCTGCAGATCGACGGCGAGGCCGTCACCCACAACTGCGGCCAGATGCTGTACCTGTTGCTGACGCGGCCCGAGCTGATGGAGCGCATGCGTGACCAGCCGGAGGCGCGCGCCACCGCCCTCGACGAGTTGCTGCGGTACATCCCGCACCGCACCTCGGTCGGGCTCGCCCGGATCGCCCTGGAGGACGTCGACCTGCACGGGCTGCGGATCAGCGCGGGCGACGCCGTGTACGTCTCCTATCTCGCCGCCAACCGCGACCCGGACGTCTTCCCCGACCCGGACCGTATCGATCCCGACCGGGACCTGAACCCGCACCTGGCCTTCGGCAACGGCTCGCACTACTGCACGGGCGCCGTACTGGCCCGGCTGCAGACCGAGCTCATGATCGGCACGCTGCTCGACCGGCTGCCGGGACTGCGGCTCGCGGTTCCGGCCGACGAGGGCCGCTGGCGCCGGAAGACGATGATCCGCGGGCCGCAGACCTTGCCCGTCCTGTGGTGAGCGTGCGGTTCAGACGGTCAGCCAGTCGGTGACGATCACTCCTTCGCCGGTCCGCAGCCGCAGCGCGAAGGGGCCGGCGGGGGACGCCTCGTAGGTGAAGCGGCCCATGTCGTCGGTGGTGAGGGGGGAGCCCGCCTGGGGACCGCTGAGCACCTCGATCCGGGCCGACTGGGGCGGCAGCACCTGCCCCATCAGGCCCTGCGGGGTGAGTTCGACGTCGACCGTCACCTCGCCCGCGTGGAAGGTCAGCATCCGCGGCGTCCCCGTCGCTCCCCTGACCGGAAGGGCGTCCACCACCGAGTCGAAGGACAACTCGGCGATCCGGCTGTCCAGGTCGTGCAGCGCGAACGCCTCCACGGCGATCTGCCGCAGGGTGGGCGGTACCGGGTCCAGGATGGCCGCGGCCTGCCGGAGCTCCTCCTCCAGGAGTTCGAGGGCGAACTCCTCGTCGGGCAGCGCCTCTTCGCCGAAGTCGAGGACGTCGTCGCCGAGGTCGTCGTTCATGTCGCTCATACCGCCCCCCGGGCTTCGAGCCGCGCCCGCAGCCGCCTCAGGCAGCGCTGGCGCAGTGGTCCGATGCTGCCCACCGCGATGCCCAGAGCGGCGGACACCTCCTGGTAGCCGGGCTTCGGCGAGGCCATCAGGATGCGCAGCAACTGCCTGCAGCGCTCGCCGAGTTCCTCGAACTCCTGCCACAGGTACCGGACGCGCTCGCTCTGGGCGGCGGCCTCCTCGGAGTCGATGAACGACTGCTCGGGCGTACGGTCCTCGCTGATCCGGTCCAGGAGCTGCGGATCGTCGGTGACGGTGAGCCGCCTCAAGCTCTTGAGCACCTTCAGGCACTCGTGGCGCGCGGTGCTCGCCAGCCACGACTTGGCCTTGTCGGGTTCGCGGATGCGCCCGAGGTGCTGGGCGAAGCGGAACCACACGGTCTGGTACACCTCGTGCGCGTCGGCGTCGGAGAGCCGGTGCGAGCGCACCACGGCCCACACCAGTGGGCTCAGCCCTTCCACGAGCGCCTTCCAGGCCGCCGCGTCACCGTCGACGGCGGACTGGACCAGCGCACCGACATCTGCTCGGTCCACGGTCCCACCCCTCGTGTACGGCAAGTCATCGTACGCCGTGGAAGGGACCACTCCAGCCGTCATGCGCCGACAGGGCGCTGCACGACCGGCACCGGACGCCAGCCGGCCGGCTTGAGCGCCGGTACGTGCGCCCCGCGCACTTCGGCGAACTGAGAGTTGGCGGCGAGCAGTTGCTGACGGGCGGCGCGCGGGTCGGTCTCCTTGTTCGCCGTCATGTGGGCGGCGACCATGCCCGCGGCGACCGGGGTGGCGAAGGAGGTGCCGCTCCAGTGCGCGTATCCCTCGAACATGACCTGGTCCGGCTTGGCCGTGGTGCCGTCCTCGCTCAACACGCCGACGTGGGACGGGGACTGGCAGGTGCACACGTAGGTGAAGCCGTACCGGCATGCCTCGTAGGTGGAGTGCTGGTACGCGTACGGCACCGGCGCGTCGAAGCCGGTGAGGGCGCTGGTGAGGCGCTCGCCGGGGGCGTAGACCTTCACCCACGGGCCGTGGTTGCTGAAGCAGGCGCCGAACTCGCCGTCACCGCGCAGCGCGCCGACCGACAGGACGACGTCCCGGTATTCGGGCAGGTCGGCGTAGGCGGCGGGCCAGAAGGAACTGGCGCTGGCGTTGTTGCCGGCCGCGGCGACCAGGAGGGTGCCCTGGGCGCGCAGTTCCTCCATGAACGCGTCCATGCCGAGGAGGCCGTCGGTACGGCCGTTGGAGGTGCCCGCGGAGAGGCTGATGATGTCCGGCCAGCCACCGGCGACGGCCTCGAAGAGCTTCTCGCCGAGCTCGGACTCCAGGATGGCGCCCGCGTCGTTGAGGGTGTTGCGGACGGTGATGTCCGTGTTGGGTGCGACGGCCGCGAGAACACCGGCGATGAACGTGCCGTGGCCGACGTACTGGAGAAGGTTGCCGTCGGGGTCCTTCTCGGTGCCGTGCAGGTCGCCCTGGACGTGGGCGAGCAGCGGGACCAGGGCGTGGTCGTGGGTGAGGCCGTTGTCGACGACCAGGACACCGACCGCGGTGCCCGAGTCGTAACCGGCCTCGGCGGGCGCCGGGTTGGTGCCCTGGGTGAGCGCGGCGGGCACGGGTTCGTCACCGGGGCAGGAGTTCACCGCGATCGACACCACGTGGTTACGGCTGACCAGTCGCCGTCCGGTGTGTCCCTCGCGCTCGCTCAGGGCGCGCAGGGCGTTGGTGACCGCGCGGTCGCCGCGCCGGTCGCCGTGGCCGGGGTCGCCGACCTTGATGCGGGTGATGCCCGAGCGGTTGGTCTCGGGGCTGTCCCGCTGCACGTACTCGCCCACCAGGCCGGTCGCCTCGGTGAAGTGGGTGCGCACGGTGTCCTCGACGAGCCGTGCCTCGGCGCCGTCCCGGGCGAGGACCACGCCCTTCTCGTAGATGAACTCCGAGGCGTCGTCGGGTCCCAGGGCCAGCGGGACGTCGGGCATGGAGCGTTGGATCTGGTCGAACTGCTCGTGGAATCGCTGAGGTGCCATGGCGTGTCCTCCCACTGAGGCGGCGGTCGTCAGTCAGAGCCGCGGAACCGGTGATTGATACAGCGCCAAACCGGTGTGGCCTGCCACCTGGGCCACTACCATCCTTTGGGTGACAGCGGGAAGCGACCAGGTTCTCGAACTGCTGCCGATGGTGTTCGCCGCCCCCAACCAGGCGTTGGCGAGGGCAGAGGAAGTACTCGGCTCGGATCCCTCACCGCTGCACGCCTCCGTCGCCCACCAGGTGATCGGCATCTGGCAGCGGGACTGGGGCGACATGCGCATCGCCCTGGACCATCTGCGCCGGGCCCGCGATCTCGGCGCGCGCTCGGAGTCGGCCGACCGGGAGGCGGACGCGTTGGCCGCGCTCGGGGTGGCGCTGGTGCACGCGGGGCGTACCCGGCAGGGTCTGGAGTCGCTGGAGCGGGGCGTCGCGGTCAGCAGCGGGCATACCAGGGCGCAGGTCCTGTTCCGGCGGGCGTACGCCTCGTGGGTGCTGGGGCATCACCGGGCGGCCCTTGAGGACGTACGGCGGGCGGTTCCGGTGCTGCGGCAGGCGGACGACGTGATCTGGACCGCGCGGGCGCTGACCCTGCGGGCCACCGTGCATCTGGCGCTCGGGGCGGTGGAGCGGGCGGACGCCGACTTCACGGCGGCGGAGGCGCTGTGGGACACCACGGGCCAGGAGCACGACAAGGCCGACGCGGTGGAGAGCCGGGGTCTTGCCGCGTACCGGTCGGGGGACATTCCGGTCGCGCTGCGGCTGCTCGACGAGGCGCAGGAGCGGTACGCCAAGCTCGGCACGCCGATGTTCATGCTCAACATCCGTCGCTGCGAGGTCCTGATGGCCGCCGGGCTCGCCCCGGAGGCGCTCGCCGAGGCGGACGCGGCGATCGGGGTGCTGGACAAGATCGGCGGGCAGTCGACCCGTAAGGCGGAACTGCTGCTCGCCGCCGCGCGGGCGGCCCGGCTCGCGGGGGACGCGCACACCGCGATCGCGCGTGCCGACATGGCCGTACGTCTGTTCGCGGGGCAGCGGCGGACGTGGTGGGAGACGCATGCGCGTCTGGTGCTGATCGAGGCGCGGGTCGCGGCCGGGCGTGGTTCGGGGCGGCTGGTCGCGGACGCGGCCGCGGTGGCCGACCGGCTGGCCTCCTTCGGCGCGCCCGCCGCCCCGGAGGCTTCGCTGCTCGCGGGCCGGATCGCCCTCGATCTGGGCTGGCGGGAGGACGCGCAGCGGCATCTGGAGGTCGCCGCCCGCAGC
Organism: Streptomyces sp. NPDC048420; assembly: GCF_040651535.1. NCBI lineage: Bacteria > Bacillati > Actinomycetota > Actinomycetes > Kitasatosporales > Streptomycetaceae > Streptomyces > Streptomyces sp. NPDC048420. Next base: position 298,816 of record NZ_JBEZKG010000013.1, on the reverse strand, counting down.
CGGCACAGCGGGCCGCCGCTGGCGCGGATGACGGGCTGGGCTGCGCGGGCGCTGTGGGCGCGGGCCGTGGGCTCCGACCGGCGGGTCCTCGAGGCCTGTCGGCGGGGTCTGGACGTGCTCGACGACCACCGTACGACCCTGGGCGCCTCGGAGCTCAGGGCGCGGGCCACCACACAGGGCGCGGAACTCGCCGGTCTCGCCGCGCGGGCCTCGCTCGCCTCGGGTGGGCCGCGGCGGCTGCTGGTGTGGAGCGAGCGCTGGCGGGCCACCGTGCTGTCCGCGCCGCCGACCCGTCCGCCGGCCGACCCCGCGCTGCTCAGCGGGCTGACCGCGTTCCGGGAGATCGCGGCGCGTGCGGAGGCGGCCCGGATGGAGGGGCGCCCGGTGCCGACGCTGGAGCGTGAACAGCGGCGCCTGGAACGGGAGATCCGCTCCCGCACCCTGCACATGCGGGGCGACGCGCCCGGGGACGGCTACCGGTTCGACCCCGGCAGGCTGCTGGAACGGCTCGGTGACGACGTACGACTGGTCGAACTCGCCGTGCTCGACGGGCGCGTTCAGGTGCTGCTGTGCGGGCAGGGGCGGGTGCGGCGGTTCGAGGGCGGGCTGCTGGCGGACGCCGAGCGCGAGGCGGAGCATGTCCAGGCGGGGCTGCGGCGGCTGGCGCATCCGGGGGCGGAGGCACGGCTTCCGGTGGTGGAGGCCGCCGGGCGGCGCCTTGAGGAGCTGCTGCTCGGGCCCGCCGCGGGGCAGCTCGGTTCCGGGCCTGTCGTGGTGGTGCCGCCGGGGCGGCTGCACCGGGTGCCGTGGGCGTTGCTGCCGTCGCTGCGGGAGCGGGTGTTCAGCGTGTCGCCGTCGTCGAGCAGTTGGCTGCGCGCGCTGGACACCGTTCCGCCGCCGGGCGCGGGGCAGGTGCTGGTGCGCGGGCCGGGACTTGCGACCGGGGGTGCCGAGGTGCCGGAACTGGCCGGGCGCTACGGCTCCGCGACCGTCCTGGAGTACGACGACGCGCGCGTGGAGCGGGTGTTGGAGGAACTGGACGGGGCCGCGCTGGCGCACATCGCCGCGCATGGCACGTTCCGTGCGGACAGTCCGCTGTTCTCCTCGCTGCGGATGGCGGACGGGCCGCTCATCGTCCACGACTTCGAACGCCTGGACCGCAGTCCGTACCGGATCATCCTGTCCTGCTGTGACACCGCCCGGTTCGCGTCGGTCGGGGCGGACGAACTGCTGGGCCTGGTCACCGCGTTGCTGCCGCTGGGTACGGCTGGCGTGGTGGCCTGCAGTGCACCGGTCAACGACGAGGCGGTGGTGCCGTTGATGCTCGCACTGCACAAGGGGCTCAGTACGGGGTTGTCGATGGCGGAGGCGTTGCGGGACGCGCGGGGTGCGCTGCCGGGGGACTCGGTGCATCGGGCGACGGGGTGGGCGTTCTCGGCGTTCGGGGCGGCGTGACAGGGCTGTTCACCGGTGACGTGATGCGTGGGGCGGCCTGACCCCTCCCCCGAATACTGGGGGTCAGACCGCCCCGGTCCGGTGTGCGGCTCAGGCCGGCTGCGCCTCCGGCAGCTCCACCAGGCACGGGAGCGCGTCGCGGTCGCTCGCGCCGAGGCGGGCGTACGCGCTGTAAAGGTGGTTGCCGACGGTCCGGATCGACAGGGTGAGCTTCTCCGCGATCTGGCGGTTGCTCAGGCCCGCGGCGGCGAGGGTGACGATCTGCCGCTGGCGGGCGGTGAGTTCACCGAGGACGAGCCCTGACAGGGCCGGGGTGCGGGCGCCCTGGCAGCGGCGGGCCAGGGCGACGGCACGGGTGCGCGAGGTGCGGGCGGCGCTCGGGTCGCGGTGCGCCCGCACGGCGTGGGCGTACGCCTCCGCCGCGAAGAGCAGGAACCCGCGCTGCTCCAGGGCCTGTGCGGCACGGTCGAGCGCAGGACCGTCGCCACGGGCGAGCGCTTCCGCGTGCGCGGCGAACACACCGGTCAGCCGACCGACGGCCCGGTCGGGCGCACCGAGCCGGACGGCGTCGTACGGCTCCTCGACGACGGTGTCGAGCGCGGCATCGAGATCACCGCGGGCGGCGGCGCGCCAGGTGGCGGCCGAGTTGGCTGCGCCGCTGGGGCGGGGTGAGGTGGCGGGCTCGGCAGAGGGCGCGGGGAGTCGGTCGCCGGAGATCCCGGTGCGGGACGGGACGAGTCGGTTGCCGCCGGATTCGGATTCAGGCGGAGCGACTTGGTCACCACCGCGCCCGACAGCCGACGCGGCAGGTCGGTCGGTGTCCGGCAACGCCGGGAGCCACCACGCGGCACCTTCGACCAACTCCGCAGCATCCGGCTCCGCCGCAGCCTCAGGCGCGGTGGGTTCACCCTCGTCGGTCCCCGCCCTGGCCTCCGCGAGCTCCGTGTCCCCCGACTGCGCCGCGGCCAGGGTGAGTTCGAGACGGCAGGCTGTGTCATCTGCAGCAACCCGCAGACCCTCCCTCGCCCAGGCCGCGGCCTCCCGCAGTTCCCCCCGCAGGCGTGCGAACCGTGCTCGTACGGCGGCGTGGCGGGGCGGGACTCCGGCGCCCTCGTCCAGGAGCCACTCCCCCACCGGGGCCGGGAGAGCCCGTACGTCCTTCTCGGCGATCGCCCGGGTCAGCGTGGCCGTCTCGGTCTCCAGGGCGGCCGTGCAGGCTGCCGGGGTGCGGGCCAGACGACGGGACCGCAGGCGTCCGGCGGCGGCGCGGAGCACCGGGCCGTGCAGGGGGTGGGCGAGGCCGGCCGTGCCGTGGTCGTCGACGTGGACCAGGCCGTCGGCCTCCAGGGATTCGAGGGCGGACAGGTCGAGCGTGTCGGCGTGCATCCGGAGCGGTTCGCCGAACGCCAGGCGTTCCAGGGTCTCGCGCTCACCGGGACCGGTGCGGTCGAGGAGACGCGCGGTGCGCTCGCGGACGGTCGCGGTGACCGGCACCGGGCCCCGCCACCGCCACTCGGCGGAGTCCGGGCCGGGGCCGCGGACCAGCAGGCCCTGCTCGCGCACCGCGTCGACCAGTTCGCGCAGCAGCCGCAGATCACCCCCGCACAGGCGGTACAGCCGGTTCACGGTGAGGGCTTCGAGGCCGCCGGCGCCCGCCGCGAGCAGCTGTGCCGTCTCCTCGCGGGGCAGCGGCTCCAGGGCGAGGCGCGGCAGGAGCTCTCCGGACCACAGGCGGGAGATCGCACCGGGTGTCGGGACTCCTTCGGTGGCGACGACCAGGAGGCGGGTAGGGCCGTGCACCGCAAGCTGGTGGACTAGGGCGGCCGAGGCGTCGTCCAGCAGCTGGGCGTCGTCGACGAGCAACAGCCGTACGCCTGAGAGGAGTTGGACCGCGCGGTGCAAGGTGACCGTCTCGGGGAGTAGGTGCGCGAAGGCGGCGAACGGGAGACCCCGGGTCCCGGGTGTGCCCGACACCCTGGCGCAGTCGGTACCGCGCACGGCCTCCGTGACGAGCCGCGTCTTGCCCCGCCCCGCCGGACCGGTCACCACGATGCCGTTCCGTCCCCCGGCCACCGACCTGCGGACCAGCTCGAGTTCGTCCTCCCGGCCGGTGAAGGGCCAGGGCAGCTCCAGGGTCTTCGCGTCCCGTTCGAAAGTCATCACGGAAGCAAGAGCACCGCTACTCAGGTCTGATACAGCAAGACTTGAGTAGCCCCCGACTCAGGCGCCCCGAGGTGCCCCGACGGCACGCTGAACCGCATGACCGCACGCTACTGCTCCCTCGCGCAGCAGTCGGCTCCGGCGTTCGCCCCGGGGCTGGCCGCCGAGCGGCTGAGTGCGCTCATCGGCGGCGGCCGGATGTGGGTCAACAGCACGGTCCTGCACTACTGCTTCTTCGACGGCGACACCGACGGATCGGTCATTCCTGTTCCGGGGACCGGGCAGTCCCGGCTCGTGTCGTGGGTCGGTGCCAAGGAGCAGCGGGACGTGGTGCGCGAGTGCTTCAAGGAGTGGCAGGACCTCGGGATCGGGGTCCGGTTCGCCGAGGTCGGCGACCGTTCGGAGGCCGAACTGCGCATCGGGTTCCAGGCCGGCGACGGCTCCTGGTCGACGGTGGGCAAGGACGCGCTCAAGGTCGGCCTGAACGAGCGCACCATGAACTTCGGCTGGGACCTGACCGCGCCCGGGGAGCGCGGGACGGCCCTGCACGAGATCGGGCACGCGCTCGGCATGCTGCACGAGCACCAGAGTCCGTTCGCCGGGATCCACTGGGACGACGAGGCCGTCTACGCCGATCTGGCGGGCCCGCCGAACTTCTGGAGCCGGGACCGGACGTTCTTCAACATCCTGCGCAAGCTGGCACCGGACGAGGTCAACGGCTCCGTCTGGGACCCGCAGTCGATCATGGAGTATCCCTTCGAGGCGGGGCTGATCCTGGAACCGGAGCAGTTCCGCGCGGGCCTCAACCCGCCCGGCACCCTGTCGGCCGCCGACAAGGAGTACGTCCTGCGCTGGTACCCGCCGACCGAGCAGGTCCGGCCGCCGGCGCTGGTGCCCTTCCGGTCCGTACCGCTCGGGCTCGGTCCGGGTGAGCAGGCCGACTTCACCGTGGAACCGTCGGAGACCCGCGAGTACACGGTGGGCACCTTCGGCGACGGTGACACCGTCGTGGTGGTCTTCGAGGAGCGGGACGGGGAAGCCCGCTACCTGTGCGGCCACGACGACGGGGGCACTCCGCGCAACACAACGCTCAGGGCCCGTCTCGTCAAGGGCCGCCGCTACTTCGTCCGTGTGCGCCTGTACTCCGCGTGGGGTTCGGGGGAAACCGCGGTCATGTGCTGGTGACCCAGCACGCACAGACCGCACACGGACGAGGCTGGACCACTGTCCGGCGCCGGGGGAATGGTCGGTGCTCGTCGCCTTCGGGGGAGGGAGACGAGCACCGGCCACGCGGCGTTCGGCGAGGAGTTCCGGCTGCGAGAGTGGGGGCATGCTGATCGTTCTCGGCGGACTGCCCGCCACCGGCAAGACCACCCTCGCCCGGCTGCTGGCGTCCAGGACGGGCGGGGTCCGGCTGCGGATCGACACCATCGAGCAGGCGGTCGTCCGCTCCGGACTGGCCCGGCATCCCGTGGGCCCGGTGGGCTATGTCGTGGGGTACGCCCTGGCCGAGGAGCAGCTGCGGCAGGGCCACATCGTGATCGCCGAGTCGGTCAATCCGCTGGCCGTGACGCGTGACGCGTGACGCCTGGCGCGACGCCGCCGTACGGGCCGGTGTGCCCGTCCTGGAGGTCGAGATCGTCTGCTCCGACCCGCACGAGCACCGGCGCCGCGCGCGGTCACGTGCGGTGGACATCCCCGACCTGCCGCTGCCCGACTGGGAACAGATCGCCGGGCTCGACTACGAGCCGTGGAACCGGGATCGCCTGGTCGTCGACACCGCCGGGCAGGAGCCGGAAGCCTCCCTCGCCCCGCTGGTCGAGGCCGTCCTCACGGCAGGGTGCGGGTGAAGACGACCCGGGGGCGGCCTGGGCCGTCGTAGTCCTCGACCAGGCGGTCCTGGAAGCCGAGGCTGCGGTGGAAGGCGATGGAGCCCGCGTTGGCGGGCGAGGTGATCGCCTTGAGGCGGACCGCGCCCTGGCGGCGGGCGGCGGCGGTGAATGCCTCGTAGAGGGTACGACCGAGGCCGGTGCCGCGGGTGTCGTCGCGGGTCGCGATCAGGTGGACGTATCCGGTGTGGTCGGGGGTGACGAAGCCGATGAGGTAGCCCCGGATGCCGTCCTCGGCGCGGGCGACCAGGCACGTGGAGCCGAACTCCCGGACCAGCGCGGTCAGATGGAGTGATCTCAGATCGCGCTCGCCCCAGTAGCGGGCATGGTCCGCCAGGACCTGGTGGAGGTCGCTGACATCGGCGCGGTCGATACGGACAGCCATGCGCCGATCATGGCACGGGGTCTGCCGGGTACCGGTGGCGGGCGGTCCGCGCTGCCTCGACGGTTGCGTGCCGCCGCCACGGCGGTCACGCCTCCAGGAGCCTGCGCTTCTGCTCCTCGAACTCGGCCTCGGTGAGCACTCCTTGGGTCTTCAGCTCGCCGAGCTGCTTCAGCTGTTCGATCTTGGCGGTCATGTCGGGGGCCGGAGGAGCCGCCGGCTGTTCGGAGTAGGACGCCGACGGGGGCGGGGGCGCCTGGGATGCCTGCTGGGCCGCCCATCGCCCCTGCTGCCGGCGGTTCACACGGTTCGACACGGCGGTCGCCGTTCCGGCGACGACGGCGGTGCGCGCGACCCCGCGGAGGAGACCTGGCATGACTGTTTCCCTTCGATCCATCAGCCGTCTGTCAGCTGTCCGTCGGTGTCATCGGCCGTTGTCGGCTCAGTCGGCGGTCTCGGTCGCGTCGAGGGCCGCGACGAGCGCGGGCACCGGGATCCGTCCGGAGGCGACCATCCGGGCCCCGCCGCGGCGCAGGGCGGCGGCGAAGGGTGCGGCCCACCGGTTCTCGTAGAGCAGGATGCCTGCCGAGCAGCCGGGTTCCAGCGCCTTGGCGGCTTCGTCGATGTCGTCCTGGCCGAGGAGCCCTGACGAGGCTCCCTCGAAGACGGCGAGGTCGAGCCGGCCGTCGCCGGTGAAGTCGGTGATCTCCATGCCGGTCACCGAGCCGTCGTCGTCCTTCCTGACGAAGACCAGGTCCAGGATCCGGATGATTCCCCGGTCCACGAGATCGACGAGGAGGGGAAGGCCCTCGCCCGTCATCCGGTTACCGGGGAACTCGACGACCAGATAGTCGACGGGGCCCACGTCTTCGAATTCGTCGCTCACGGCGTCACCTCTGGTGCTCGTGGCTGCTTCCCCCGAGTGGCTGTCGCCCCCGGAGCTCTCCCGACTCGTCGCCCCCGGAGCTCCGCTGACCCCATTGCATCACCGGAGCGTGGCCCTCGCACCTCGGTGCGCTGTTCACCCGCCCAGGTCACCCGGCTGGCGCGCTCCACGGCAGTTATCTGTGCTGGTCACCATGAGCGCTAGTGGTGACGAACAGCTCTCGGCCAATGAGCGCGGTGAACTGGCCGAACTGCGGCAGCGGGTCCATGCCCTGGAGAGCGGCGGACCGCCCCACGCGGCGCGGCACCACCCGTTCCGCTCGCTCGGTTCGGTCCTGCTGATCCTTCTGGCCGCGCTGCTGGCGATGCTGTCCGTCGTGGCGGTGTGGGCGAACAGCATCGTCCAGGACACCGACCGCTACGTGGAGACCGTCGGCCCGCTGGCGAGCGACCCGGATGTGCAGAAGGCGGCCACCAACCGGATCACCGCCGCCGTACTGGCCCAGGTCGACGTGGACGCGCTGGTCAAACAGCTCACCGACGCGGCCTCGGCGAAAGGTGTGCCACCGCAGGCGGCCAAGTTGATCAGCAATCTGGACGGCCCGATCGAGAGTGGCCTCAAGCAGCTGGTCAGCGGCACGGTGGAGCGGGTGGTCACCAGCAATGCCTTCGAGACGGTCTGGGTGAACGGCAACCGCAGGGCGCACGCGGCGCTGGACAAGGCCCTGACCGGCCAGTCCGACGCCACGGTCAAGGTGGAGAACAACAAGGTCGTCGTCGACCTGGGCCCGATCGTCGCCGAGGTCAAGGACCGGCTGGTCGCCGCCGGCTTCACGCCCGCCGCCAGGATCCCGGCCGTCCACACGAACTTCGTGGTGTTCGCGTCGAAGGACGTCGGCGAGATCAGGTCCTATGTGAGGGTGCTGGAGATCCTCGGGGGCTGGCTGCCCGTCATCGCACTGCTGATCGCGGCCGCGGGGGTGTATGTGGCGTTCAACCGCCGGCACGCGCTGATCGGGGCTGCCCTGGCGGTGTTCGCCGCCATGCTGGTCCTCGGCATCGGCCTCACCGTCTTCCGCGACGTCTACCTCGATCATCTGCCGTCCGGCGTCTCCGAGGCCGCCGCGGGATCCGTGTACGACGCCCTGGTCAAGTTCCTGCGGGCCGGTATCCGTGCCCTCGCCGCGGTCGCCCTGTTCACGGCCGTCGGCGCCTTCCTCGCCGGCCCGTCCCGGATCGCCGTCGTCACCCGCACGGGCTGCCGCAGGAGCATCGGCGCGCTGCGCGACGTGACGACCTCGGCGGGCCTTCGGCTCGGGGCGGTCGGTCGGTTCGTCCATCGCTTCAAGCGCTGGATCGGAGTGGTCATCCTGGTGGTCGCGGCGATCGTCCTGTTCACCTGGACCTACCCCACCACGGCGGTCGTGGTGTGGACGGCGGTGATCACGTTGGCGGCCTTCGCGATCCGCGAGTTCCTGGACCACGACGGCTCCACCCCGTCCTCCGGCGCGGACGCCGGGGCCGCCGCCGCGCACTGACTCGGCTCGCCGGGTGCCTGCGTCGGGGATACGTTGAAAGCGGTAGACCGTGAACCAGTCGTCCGGCAGGACCGCGGCCACGGCGAGGACGGAGGACGCTCCGAGAGGGGTCCCGGTTGCGCCCGCCGCGGCACCGGCCATCACACGCCACACGGCCGGCGGGCGATTCGGAGCGGACGTCCCACAACTGACGGCCCGTCGTCCCCGTAGGCGCGGAGGCGGCCATCCCCGGGAGCCGCTGTCATGACCGAGAACCACCTGGACGGCCGCGAGTTGCGGCATCGTACCCCCAAGGAGCGGGCCGCGCTGGGCAAGGCGGCGCGGGCCGCCGTCCCGCGCTCCAGCCACGCCGAGTTCGTGCCGGGCCCCAAACGAGCGGACCCGCTGGAGATCATCGGACAGCAGTCGGCGACGCGGCTGCACGAGCTCGTACCGGTCCGCTACGGGAGGATGTCCGAGTCTCCGTTCCGGTTCTACCGAGGAGCGGCCGCCATCATGGCGTCGGATCTCGCGGAGACGCCGAGGACGGGTTTCAGGACCCAGCTGTGCGGCGACGCCCACATGTTGAACTTCCGGCTGCTGGCCTCACCCGAGCGCCGCCTCATGTTCGACATCAACGACTTCGACGAGACGCTGCCGGGCCCCTGGGAGTGGGACGTAAAGCGCCTGGCCGCCAGTCTCGTCATCGCCGGCCGGGCGAACGGCTTCAGCACCAAGGAGCGGGCGGCGATCGTACGGGCCACCGTGCGCTCCTACCGCGAGAACATGCGCGCGTTCGCCGGAATCGGCAACCTGGCCGTCTGGTACGCCCAGTTCGACGAGAAATGGGTGGAGGAGCGGTTCGGGGAGGACGTCTCCGCGCGGGGCCGCGACCGCTGGGCGCAGGCCCTGGCCAAGGCGCGTTCGCACGACACCCTCCAGGTTTTCGACAAACTCACCATCGTGGTCGACGGCAAGCGCCGTATCGCCCCCGATCCGCCGCTCATCACCCGCCTCGAGGACCTGGTGCCGGACGAGCGGCGCGGCCAGCTCGAGCAGCAGATCACCCGGTTGATCGAGCGTTACGGCAAGACCCTGCAATCGGACCGGCGGTTCCTGCTGGAGCAGTACCGGGTGGCCGACATGGCGCGCAAGGTCGTCGGGGTCGGCAGTGTCGGCACCCGCTGCTGGATCGTGCTCCTGCTGGGGCGGGACGACGAGGACCCCCTGTTCCTGCAGGCGAAGGAGGCCGACGAGTCGGTGCTGGCACCGCATGTCGGGCCCACCGCGTACTCGACCCAGGGCGAGAGGGTCGTGTCCGGGCAGCGGCTGATGCAGGCCACCAGCGACATCTTCCTGGGCTGGGAGCGGGTCGAGGGGCTCGACGGCCGGCGCCGCGACTTCTACGTACGGCAGTTGCGGGACTGGAAGTGGGTCGCCGTGGCCGAGGACATGGTGCCGCGGGGCATGCGTACGTTCGGCGCGCTGTGCGGGGTGACACTGGCCCGTGCTCACGCCAGGTCCGGCGACCGCATCGCCATCGCCGCGTACCTGGGCGGCGGCGACTCCTTCGACCGGGCGCTGGTCACGTTCGCCGAGCGCTACGCCGACCAGAACGAACGGGATCACCAGGCCCTCGTCGACGCGATCAGCACCGGAAGGCTGGCGGCGGAGGCCGCGTGAGGAGCCGGAGCACTCCGCATGCTCGCAGGTGAGGTGCTGAGTGGTGCCTCTCACCGAGGAAAAGAGGAATCGATGATGGCCACGACCACGACGCACCGCCGCTCGGAAACCGCCGAGGCTGCTGCCGGCGGTCTGACGGTGTTCGCCGCTGGCCTGCTGTTCATCGCCCAACTACGTCTTCCAGTTCGATCTGACCGGCTGGGGTTGGACCCAGCTGGTCCTCGGAGTGATCGCCATGGGCGTGAGCGCGGGTCTCTTCACGCGCGCCACCTGGGCCCGGGTCGTCGGGGTCGGGGCTGGCGATCATCGCCAACTTCCTGTCACTCCCGTACTACCCCGTCTGGTCACTCACCCTGATCGCGATGTACGGCTTCGTCATCTGGGGCCTGTGCATCGTGCGGCGGGAACGCTGAGCGACGTACCGGTCGCCGCGGAAGCCCCTGACGGCGCCCGCGCCACGTAGGAGGATCCATCGCCGGAACGACGTCGGAGAGCGGCTCCGGCCCCGCTGCGCGGAGTCAGCCGCCGGAAGCCGACCTGCTGAGAACCATGCTGGGCCGGCCGGAGTATCGCAGGGCCCTGGTGTTCTGTGGCCTGATCGGTATTCCGGTGGCACTGATCGCCTTCTGGTTCCTTGTGGCGGTCCATCAGCTGGAGCAGCTGATCTGGACGGACTGGCCCAAGGACCTGGGCTGGGACAAGGCTCCCTGGTGGTGGGCGCTTCCCCTGCTCACGCCGGCCGGTCTCGTGGTCGGCGTGGTGGTCGCACGGTTTCCGGGCCGGGGCGGACATGTGCCCGCGGGAGGCCTGCACTCGGGTGGCATCACGAGGAAGGCGCTGCCCGGCGTCCTGATCGCCGCTCTGGTCGGTCTGCCGCTCGGCGTCGTGCTGGGGCCCGAGGCACCGCTGATCGCGATGGGCGGCGGACTGGCGCTGCTGTTCGCGAGACTGGCCCGGGCTCCGGAGACCGAGGCGAGCACGGCACTGCTGGGTGCGGCCGGGGCGGCGGCCGCCGTCTCCGCGCTCTTCGGGAATCCGATCGTGGGCGCGGTGCTGCTGATCGAGGTGGCCGGGGTGGGCGGCCCGCAACTGTTCGCGGTGATGCTGCCCGCACTGCTGGCCAGCGGAGTGGGCGACCTGATCTTCACCGGTTTCGTCCGCTGGACCGGCTTCGAGACGGGGAGCCTGGACATCGGCATGCCCAAGCCGCCGCCGCTCGACTGGGCGGACGTGCTGTGGGCGCTGGTGCTGGCGCCCGCCCTCGCCTTCCTCGTCCACTGGGCCTTCGTGGGCGGACGCTTCGCGGCGCGGTTCGTAGCGGCCCGGACGGTTCGCAACACCACCCTCTGCGCGCTGGCCGCGGCGGTCTGCATCACCCTCTATGCCGTCGCCACGGGACGCTCGCCCGCCGAGGCGGCCCTGTCGGGCGAATCCGCTCTCTCCGATATGGCGCAGGATCCGCACGCATGGCCGGTGGGCGCCCTGATCGCGGTGCTGGCTTTCAAGGGCCTGGCGTACGCGCTGTGTCTGGGCAGCCTGCGCGGTGGTCCCGTCTTTCCCGCCCTGTTCCTGGGTGGGGCGGCCGGTGTGCTGCTGGCGCCGCTGCCCGGTCTGGGGCTGGTCCCGGCGATGGCGGTCGGGATGGCGGCCTCGGTGACCGCGGCCCTGCGGCTGCCGGTGAGCAGCGTCGTCCTGGTCGTGCTCCTGCTGGGCAATGTGGACACGGTGGCACTGGTGGTGCTGGCCGCGGTCATGTCCTTCGTACTCGTCCAGCGGCTGCCCCAGGGCCCTGGCATCCCGGCGACCGGCGAGCAGCCGACCGATCGGACGACGCACTGACGCCCTTTCCGGCCGGGTGCCCTCACGATGTCCACGTGCCGGCCTGGCCGTCGGCCGTGCGGCATGCCCCGCCCGCACGGTCCGGAAGTGCAGGCCATGTCATCACGGTGGTGAGCTGTGGTGAGGAGCGCCGTCCGTCGGCATGTCGCCGGGCGGCGGGCCCGGCGGTCCGGGTGTGCCCAGACGGCGGACGGCCCAGGGCTCGCGGGCGATGACCGCGCCGGCCGTGAGGCCCAGGGTCGCGACCACGCAGAGCGTGATGAGCCAGGACAACAGCGTGAAGACGGCGCCCAAAGAGCCGTACTTCGCCAGACTGTGGTTGAGCGCCCGGGGAACGTACAGCGATGCGGTGGAGGTGAGGACGGCCAGGGCCGTCCCGGTCAGCAGCGCACCCGGCAGCAGCGGCCGCCAGGGCACGCGCGCGACCAGCAGCAAATGCTGCGTCCACCACCAGATGAGCACCTCTGCGGCCATCAGCAGCGGTACGCCGAGCCACAGCCCGAGGCCGAAGCCGTTGCGCAGGCTCCCCTGTACGGCGAACATCGCCAGCCAGGTCGCGAGCCAGGCGATCCAGCGCCAGGCGGCCACCCGCGCGCTCGCCTTGGGCAGGCTCCAGGCGCGCTGGCACAGCCGTTGCATGGCTCGGCTGCACGCGGTGGCCGAGAGGAGCACCATCAACCCGCCGACGGCGCCGGTGGTCTGGCGCAGCTCGTCCGACGGCTCATCGGTGCCCTTGAGGACCTTGTTCAGTTCGGCGTTCGCGCTTCCGGTCAGTCCGAAGGCGTCGTGCAGGGACGTGACGAACTGGTCACGCAGCCACTGCGGGGCGATGGAGGCCACCACGAACAGCAGGGGCACGGCCGTGAGGAACGTCTGGGCGGCCAGCCGGGTCGCCGAGTCGAGCACGTTCACCGAGATCAGGTGCGACAGCAGACGCGTGATCACGGGGAACCGACTCTCGGTCCGGGTGCGGAGTTCCATCAGCCGGGACCGTGCCGAGGCGGCACGCTCCCGCAGTGCCGCCCGGCGTGATGGACGGTCCGGGCGCTTTCCTCCGGTCCCTGTCCCTGGCTCCATGCTGCCAGGGTGCCGCTGCTGCGCCCGCGTGGCCCCGGCAGGTGTACGGCACAGGGCCGGATGGGCCAAGAAACTCGCGCGGAAAGGGGCGCGGGGGACGATCTGGTCACGGGGTGGGGTGGGCCCGGCGCGGACCGGCGTCACCGCCGACGAATTGTGCGGCGCGGGACCGGCGGGGAGACTGAAGTCATGGTCGAGAGTCGTGCCGTGGCCGGACGCTCACTGCCGCGCGGGGGGCTGTGATGGTGCTCGACCTGGTGGTCATCGGCCTCGCGATCACCGTGTTCCCCCTGTCGGTGACCGCGTTCGTGCTGGTCCTGTCGGCGCGTGGCGGAGTGTGGAACGGCCTGGTCTTCATCCTCACCTGGCTCGCCTGCTTCGTGGCCGTCATCGCCGCCGTACTGCTCACCACCGGCGGCAAACCGCCGGCTCCCCACTCCCCGCCCTCCACCGCCTCGTCCGCCGTCAAGCTGGCCATCGGCGTGGGACTGGTCGGATACGGCTGGTACCGGCACCGGTCCCGGCGCAAGAACCGTGAAGGGGCCGTCCCCTCTTCGGGCCGACGGCACAAGTCCTCCGGCGGACTGATGGCGCGACTCGACCGGATCTCCCTGTGGACCGCGGCGGGGCTGGCTCCGCTGCTCCAGCCGTGGGGGCTCGTGGCAGCCGGCGCGGCGACGGTGGTCAGCGCGGACATGTCCCACGCGACCTCCTACCTGGCCCTGTTCGGATACTGCCTCCTTGCCACGAGCAGTCTGCTGGCGATGGAGATCTACACGACGTTCGCCCCGGACTCGGCCAGAGTGCGCCTGGGCAAGCTCCGCGTCTGGATCACGACCCACCAAGAGCAGGCGCTGGTGACAGTGGCATTGGTGGCCGGATTGTTCTTGGTGAGCAGAAGCATCGCCCAGTTGACGTCCTGAGAGCTTGCCCGACAGCCCGTAGTATCGGCCAAGAAGCCTCCGGCCGACAGGGAGACAGCGCGTGATCAGCGGATACGTCATCGGCGAGAGCCTCAGGCCGGGAGCGGTGTTCGAGCCGCGCGGACTGCGGCTTCGGAAGGTCGGCAGGGTCGAGATCGACGGTGCCGCCGACGCCCAGCCGGCCGTGTGGACGCTCGTCGAGTGGGAGAGCGACGGCGACGACGTCGGCGCGCTCGCGGACGCGTTGGCCGAGGCGTTGGAGCCGGAGCTCGGCTGGTACGCCGACTTCGTCGCCGGGGACGAGCGCGTGGTCGTGTTCGCCGGGAAGGTGTTCCGCTATCGGCGCGGCGACGCGGCCGGCCGCGCCGAAGCGGTGGCGTACGGACGGTCGGTGGGAACGCCCGAGCATCAACTCGACTGGGAGGAGTGACAGGAGGACCTCACGTCACGACGCCGCCCGCTGGTCGTCCCGGACGTCGTCCGGGTGGGCGAGGCCGAGCTGGTGGCGCAGGGTCGGGCCCTCGTACTCGGTGCGGAAGACGCCCTGTTCCTGGAGGAGCGGGACGACCTTGTCGGCGAAGGTGTCGAGGCCGGTCGGGGTGATGTGCGGGACCAGGATGAAGCCGTCACTCGCGTCGGCCTGCACGTACTCGTTGATGGTGCGGGCGACGGTCTCGGGCGAGCCGATGAAGTTCTGCCGGTTGCCGGTGTTGATGACCAGGTCGCGGATGGACCACTTGTTGGCCTCGGCCAGCTCTCGCCACTCGCGGGCGGTGGCCAGCGGGTCGCGGTACATCCGGACCTGGGCGCGACCGCGGGAGATGTGCTCCTCGCTCACCAGGGGGTCGATGTCGGGGAGCGGCCCTTCAGGGTCGTACGCGGACAGGTCGCGGTTCCAGACGAACTCCAGGTGCTTCAGCGCGGTGGCGCCGCTGACCTGCTGGCGGCGGACGATCCGCGCCAGTTCCTCGGCCTCCGCGTCGGTGTCCGCGAGCGTGAAGGACGCGGCGGGCAGGATCAGCAACTGGTCATGGCGGCGGCCGTACTTGGCGAGGCGGTTCTTGACGTCGGTGTAGAAGGCCTGGCCCTCCTTGAGGGTGGCGTACCGGCTGAAGATCGCGTCGGCGGACGAGGCGGCGAACTCACGGCCCTCGTCGGAGTCGCCGGCCTGGAAGATCACCGGGCGGCCCTGCGGGGAGCGCGGGACGTTGAACTGCCCGTGGATGTCGAAGTGTTGGCCCTGGTGAACGAAGGAGCCGGCCTTCGCATCGCTCAGGAAAGCACCCGTCGCCTGGTCGGCGACGATCTCGTCGCCGCGCCAGGAGTCGAAGAGCTCCTGGGTGGTGGCGAGGAACTCCTTGGCGCGGGAGTAGCGCTGCTCCTGTGGGAGGAAGCCGCCGCGCCGGAAGTTCTCGCCGGTGAAGGCGTCCCAGGAGGTGACGACGTTCCAGGCGGAGCGGCCGCCGGAGAGGTGGTCGAGGCTGGCGAACTGGCGGGCCACCTCGTAGGGCTCGTTGAAGGTGGAGTTGATGGTGCCGGTCAGCCCCAGGTGCTCGGTGACGGCGGCCAGCGCGGCCAGGACCGTGAAGGTGTCGGGGCGGCCGACCACGTCCAAGTCGTAGATCTTCCCGCCCTGTTCACGGAGCCTGAGCCCCTCGGCGAGGAACAGGAAGTCGAACTTGGCGCGTTCGGCGGTCTTCGCGAAGTGCGCGAAGGAGCTGAACTCGATGTGGCTGCCGGCCTTCGGGTCGCTCCACACGGTGGTGTTGTTGACGCCGGGGAAGTGGGCGGCCAGGTGGATCTGCTTCAGCGGCTTGCTGGTCATGTCGGTACGGGTCCTTCCGGGCTGGCTCAGGCGGACGCGGCGGCGTAGCGGTTTGCGGGGCGGCCCAGGCCCAGCAGACCGCGCAGGGTGTCGGCCTCGTAGGCGGTACGGAAGGCACCCCGGCGCTGGAGCTCGGGGACCAGGCCCCGGGTGACAGCGGGGAGGTCGTGGCCGGCCACGGCGGGCCGCAGCCGGAAGCCGGTGAGCCCTGCTTCCTGGAACTCGACGAGCAGGTCGGCGAGTTGGGCCGGGGTACCGGTGAAGATGCGGGCGTCGCTGGTGTACGGTTCCCCCGCGAGAGCGTCGAGACGTGCGCGGCGGTCCTCCGCGACGGTCTGCTCGTCGTCCAGGAACACCACCAAGTCACCGAAGACATGCAGGAGTTCACCGGAACGCCCGGCCGCCTCCTGCTCCGCGCGGATCTCGGCGACGATCGCCCGGGCCTGGCCGGCATCGTGCGGGGTGATGTAGCCGACGTCGGCCTGGCGGGCGATGAGCCGGTACGGCACGGTCTGGTGACCGAGGGCGGTGACCAGCGGCTGGCCCTGCGGCGGGCGAGGGGTGATGGAGGGCCCCTTGACGCTGAAGTGCTTCCCCTCGAAGTCGATGTAGTGCAGCTTGTCCCGGTCGACGAAGCGGCCGGTGGCGGCGTCGCGGATCTCGGCGTCGTCCTCCCAGCTGTCCCAGAGGCGGCGCACGGCCTCGACGTAGTCGGCGGCCTCGTCGAAGAGGTCGCTGACGACTTCCTGGGTCCCGGGGCTGTCGTAGGCCTCGATGCGCGCGATGGTGCGGCGGCCGAAGTGCGCGGCCTCGTTCGGGCGCGCGGTGATCTGGACGCGCAGGCCCGCCCGGCCGGTGCTGACGTAGTCGAGGGTGGCGATCGCCTTGGAGAGGTGAAACGGCTCCGTGTGGGTGACCACCGCGGTCGGGACCAGGCCGATGTGCCGGGTGAGCGGGGCGACACGGGAGGCGATCAGGACCGCGTCGAGGCGGCCGCGGACCTGGTCCGTGCGCTCGTCCGGGTCGAGGAAGTGGGAGGACTGCGGGCCGAGGCCGTCCTCGATGGTGACGAAGTCGAGCAGGCCGCGCTCGGCCTCGGCGACGAGGTCGGCCCAGTAGCCGGCGGTGAACAGGTCCCTGGGGCGGGCGACTTGCTCACGCCAGGAGGCGGGGTGCCAGCCGGTGCCCTCCAGGGCGACGGCGAGATGCAGGGGAGAAGAAGGTGACACGGGTGGGTGCCTTCCTGGAGATCCGTACGGGAGCGCCGGCCCGCGGATGGGCAGGGCGCGGCGGCGGGGCAGGCAGGTGACGGGTCAGGAACAACAGAGCGCGGCGGACACGCGCTGGAGATCGATGTGGGGCCGGGAGTGGAGGTGGGCGGAGCGCAGTGTGCGGATCACGCCCGTCACCTCCTCCTTCTGGGCGCGCGGGGGCGCCCGGCGGATCTCGTCCTCGGTCACAACGCCATGTCCTCGCGGGATGTTCCTGGACTGCGGACCAGAAGGACGGGCGAGGGGCGGCGCAGGGTGAAGCCGATCGACTCGTAGAGCCGGATCGCGTGCGTGTTGTCCGCGGCCGCGTGCAGGAACGGGGTGTCGCCGCGTTCCCGGATGCCCGCGGCGACCGCACGGACGAGCCGGGTGGCCAGGCCCCGGCCCCGGTACGCCGGGTCGGTGCAGACCGCGCTGATCTCGGTCCAGCCGGGCGGGCGGAGCCGCTCGCCTGCCAGGGCGATCAGCCGTCCCCGGTCCCGGATGCCGAGGTAGGTGCCGAGTGCGATGGTCCGCTCGAGAAAGGGGCCGGGTCTGGTGCGGGCGACCAGGTCCAGGATCTCGGGCACGTCGTCGCGGCCGAGCCGTACCGCCTCGGGGGCGGGTTCGGCCCGTAGAGCGGTGTCGATGAGCTGGACGCCCACTCCCCCGCCGACGACCTCCCATCCTCCGGGGACCCTCTCAACCGGCTTGTGCACGCCGTGCACTTCGAGCGCTGCGGCGGTCATACGGCGGCCTCCCTGCGGACGCGGGCCCTGAGGTCGGTGAGACCGGTCCGGAGTTTCTGGAGCGGGGTCGGCGGCAGGGCGCGCGTGGCGCCGCGGGCGTAGTACCGCTCGACGTAGAACTGGACGACCGACACGGCGCTGGTGAGGATCCGGTACCAGACGGTGGCGACCAGCAGCAGCGGCACGACGTCGCCGGGATAGGTGGCGCCCATGGACTGCACGGTGCCGAACAGGTCGAGCAGGGAGACGTAGAAGACCAGCGAGGTGCTCTTGACCAGGCCGATGAGCTGGTTGACGTAGTTCGGGGTGATGGAGCGCAGTGCCTGCGGGAAGACGATCCTGCGGAACTGGTAGCCCTTCGGCAGCCCGAGTGCGGCGGCCGCTTCGTGCTGGCCCTGGTCGACGAAGAGGATGCCGCCGCGGACGACCTCCGCGGCGTAGGCCGCCTCGTTGAGGCTGAGGCCGATCACGGCGATGACCATGTCGGTGGCGAGCCGGGACTCGTCGAAGGAGAAGAAGGCCGGGCCGAAGGGGACACCGACGCTCAACGTCTTGTACAGCGCGGAGAAGTTGTAGAGGAACAGCAGGACCACGATCAGCGGGATCGAGCGCAGCGCCCAGACGTAGGTCCAGCTCACCGCGCGCAGGACCGGGCTCTTCGAGAGCCGGGCCAGGGCGAGCAGGATGCCGCCGAGGAGGCCCAACGCCGCGCTGTAGGCGGTGACTTCGAGGGTGATGAGGAGTCCGTCGAGGACGGTCGGGCGCAGGAACCAGTAGCCGAAGCGGTCCCACTGGTAGAAGGGGTTGGTCGCCAGACCATGGACGAACTGGGCCGCCAGGACCAGGACGACGACGGTGGCGAGCAGCCGGCCCGGCCGTCTGAGCGGCAGAACTCGCTGTGCGGTGAGCTGTTTTGACGGAACGTGGGCTTGGGGCGGTGCCTCGGTGACGGACACGGCGGCGCCTGGGGGTTCACTCATGCGGGGCTCCGGCGGTGTGGGATCGCCCCTGGAACACGGCGGAGGCGGCGTCCTACGGCGGCAGGACACGGCGCACGGGAACCGGGGGCTGGGCGGACGACGGCACACCGCGAGCGCGGTGTTCGTCAGGAACGCGGGGGCTGGGAGAAGACGTCAGCCCTGACAGCGGGCACGGCCCGGTGCGCTACACAGTGCGCTGTTGACGCGGAGCAGGTCGACGGCGCGATCGGCGACGAGTACGTCGGCGTACGGCTGTACGCAGCCCGGGGCGCGGCGCTGGGCCGTCCTGGGAGCTGCGTACATGTCGGTCACCGTCACTGTTCTCGGGAGTCCCGGAGGAAGTCTTGTGGCCCGTAGGTCAGGCCAGTTGTCGGAATCATTGTCAACGCCGGTCCAGCAGGTGGAACGGTGTTCAGAGGCGTCGGCCGGTGTGCGAGGCCCAGTCCAGGATCTGTACGGCGGCTCCGGCGGCCTCCAGGCCCCGGCAGTGCGCGTGGTGCCTGCGGGCGATGCCGTCGAGGTCGAGGTGGGCGCCGAAGGCCGGGTGGGCGGCCAGGCGGCGGGCGTAGGCCCACAGGGTCGGGTGGTCGGCGATGCGGTGCACCGCGGCGGCGTCCAGGTGGTGGCGGTGCACGGTGTCGAGTTGGACGAGCGTGACCCACAACTCGACGTCTGCGGCGGTGATGTGATCCCGGATCAGATACTCGCGCCCGTCGAGCCAGCGCTCCAGCGAGCCGAGCGAGTCCAGCAGCTGTTCCAGTCCCGCGCTCCGCTCGTCCTCGTCGCCGCCCGCCGATCCGGCGCGCTGCGCGGCCCGCTCGATGCCCTGGGCGCACATCCGCTCGACGGCCTCGGTCTCCGACTCCGCGCCGCACGGGTAGAGGGCCGGGCGGCCGCCGCCGAAGTGTCCGGCCAGGTCGCGGGTGATGTCGGCGGCGTGGGTGCTGACGATCCGGCCCGACCAGTCGTCACTGAGCACCGGGGCGAGGGCCGCGCCGGTGTACCGGTGCGCGCTGGCCTCGTACAGCGGGCGCAGCGCGGAGTGTCCGCCGTCGGGACAGTCGGGGACCGGGTCCAGGTAGGTCACGGGACAGACGTCGTCGAGGCCGAGCAGGCTGTGCACGACGGCGATGCGCAGTCCGTCGGCACAGGCGGGGACGAGGTGGAGCCGGTAGCGGCGCGGCACGGCGTAGTGCCCACTGCGCGCGTCCCGGCCGATCCGGCCCCGGAACGCGGGGGCCGCGTGGGTGGCGGGGACGTGCGCGAGCGGTGTGACGGACATGGGTCTCCCCGGGGTGTCGGTGCGCAGACGTACGCGCGGCGGAAGCGTCGTCGAGTGGGAGTGGGCGGCCGCCCCCGAGGGTGGCGCACGCCTGGGTGGCGCACGCCTGGGTGGCGCCGGCCTGGGTGGCGCCCGTGTGGGCGGCCGGGCTCAGCCCTGGTGCCTGATCGCGCTGCAGACCCGCAGCAGATCGATGTGACGGCGGGAGGTCAGAAGAGGCGAGGGCCCGGACGTACGGCTCACTCGGCCGACGGCCGACTCAAGGCACCTCATGTTTCCCTACCTATTCACTAGGATTCCCATCTGGAGTGTCGATCGGGCAGGGGCGCACGTCAAGAGGGCGTCCACGAGGCGGGCACGGCCAGGAGGTGGATCGGCCTGGCTCTCGGGCCTAACCCGCCCGGTCCAACCGGAAGCGGGGGCCGGGTTCAGCGCGGCCGGTGGCGAGGTCGGCGGCCGTCGCGCCGATGAGCGGGGCGAACTTGGCGCCGCGCCCGGAGCACGGGGACGCGACGACCAGCGAGCCTCGCCGGTCCAGGACGGAGTCCTCGTCGGGGGTGCTGGTGCAGAGACAGGCACTACGAGATCTTCGGATTCGGGGTGCGGGAGTGGGTCTGTAACTACACGGCCATCACGCGCAGGAAGTCGGCACGTCCGTCGCGCCGACGGGGCTGAGGCCGACGGCGAGCGCCTCACCTGGGGTGGAGGTGCCGGCCTGCCCGACACGCCGTGGCCCCGCCCGCGCGGCCGCGCCCAGGACGGCGACGGCTCGAACGCGTCGTGCGCACAGTAGGCCCGGACCCAGGGGCCCGCCTGACGGATACCGCCGGGCTGGCAGGCCCCTGAGCCCAAGGACCCTCAGCGCTTGAGCGTGAAGGTGAAGTCGCCGGAGAGCCGGCCGGTCAGCCGGACCGCCGAGACGATCTTCCCCTCGGTGACCAGCCGCTCGACCTCGGCCCGTGAGAGACCGCAACCCTCTGCGATCAGCCGCACCGGTCGGACCGGGATCCGCGCCGCGAAGCGGACCGAGACGTCGAGCACCTCCTGGTCCAGGTGCTCCGGCGCTCCGGTGTCGAGGCGCCAGGCGTCGTTCCAGTCGAGGGCTATGCGGTTACGGCGCCGCAGGACCGGATCCTGGAGCAACTCTGCTGCCAGACCTGGGTCGTTGCGGTGCATCCGGTCCAGCAGGTCGGGTCTTACGGAGCGCACGTTGGTCCGCTCCAGGACCGTGAGCTTCGTGGTTTCCCCGCAGTTGGTGCAGAGCGCGAGGAGCCAGACGTCGATGAGCTTGTGGTGGGCGTTGACGCGGAACTTGCCGCTCGTCCGGAAGCGATCGGACGTGCACGCGTGGCAACGGCGCAGCACTAGCGGCAGGCAGGTGGGCATGACCACCCAGATGGTGAGCACAGAAGTACACCGGTTTCAGTGAGAAGTCCGCAGCAAAAAGGAGCGCGGCGCTAAGGCGCGACGCGCGACGATTCAGCGCTCGGGAGGTCTCACACGGTGTACAACGGCACGTCCTTGCCCAGACGACTTGGTCCGGCAGCACGGTAGCGGCGGACGGTGGTGCCGGTCCACCGGTTTTGGGGCCACCGGTTCACCTGGCCTTACGTGGCCCGGTACGCCCGGAGACGCGATGAACTGGTCTGCCGCGAGACGGGCGTCGGGGACGTCGAGCGGCGCGGCCTCGCCGAAGGCGGCGAACCGCTCGGCAGGCGCCTCGTCCGGGGTGTCGGCCATGGCGTTCTCGCCGCCGCCCGGCAGGTGGCCGGACTGGGTCCGGACCAGGCGTTGCAGCGTGGCGGGTGTCGTCGAGGATGCGCCGGATCGTGGTGATCAGCGACTGGCCGACGGTGTCGAGGACCGCCTGCAATGGCGTCTGCTTGTCGCCGAAGTAGTCGTAGACCGTCCGCGACCACGGAGACAGCGGCACCGCAACCAGCCTGCTCCTGGTGACTCGCGTGATCGGGTTCGCCGCCTACGACCGCACCACCCGTGAGTTCGTGACCGTGAACCAGGACCAGATCGGCGAGGGCGACGCCGCCCTCTTCCCCACCACCGCTCGGGCCCTGCAGCGGCGCAACGCCAGGCTGCGCGGTCTCAGCACCGTGCCCTCCGGTGCGGGACGGCCCGCCCACTCGGCCCTCGCCCTGCCCGAGTTCGCAGCTCACCGTCTCGGCAGGTGATCAGTCGAGGCAGAACTCGTTGCCCTCGACGTCCTGCATCAGAATGCACGACTCGTCGAAGTCGTCGGCGAGCAGCACGCGTACCCGTACCGCGCCGAGTGCTTCCAACCGTACGCACTCGGCCTCAAGGGCGGCGAGACGCTCGTCACCCACCAGCCCGGTGCCGACCCGCACATCGAGATGCACCCGGTTCTTGACGACCTTGCCCTCGGGGACGCGCTGGAAGTAGAGCCGCGGACCCACGCCGGAGGGATCACCGCAGACGAACGAGGCGCCCTGACGCTCGGGCGGCAGGGAGCGGTCGTAGTCGCCCCACGTGGCGAACCCCTCCGGCGGTGGCGGTACGACATACCCCAGCACCTCGCACCAGAAGCGGGCGACCCGCTCGGGCTCCGCACAGTCGAAGGTGACCTGGACCTTCCTGATCGTTGACATGGGCGCACCATAACAGCGACCGTTCAGTGCGACTCCCGGCTGACCTCCGACCCGCTCGAGCCGACGAGGAAGTCCAAGTCGGCGCCCGTGTCGGCCTGTTGGACATGGTCGACGTACAACCGCTCCCAGCCCCGGCGCGGGTTGGCGAAGCCCTCGACGGTGGCCGCGTTCGGCGTGCGGGCGGCGAGTTCGGCGGCCGGCACCTCCAGGTCGATCCGCCGGGCCGCGACATCGAGGCTGATGAGGTCGCCGGTCCGGACGAGGGCGAGCGGGCCGCCCGCCGCCGCCTCCGGCGCCACATGCAGGACGACGGTGCCGTACGCCGTTCCGCTCATACGGCCGTCGCAGACGCGGACCATGTCCCGCACACCCTGCTCCAACAGCTTGGTGGGCAGCGGCATGTTGGCCACCTCGGGCATGCCCGGGTAGCCCTTGGGTCCGCAGCCGCGCAGCACGAGCACGGAGTCCGCGTCGACGTCGAGGTCCGGGTCGTCGACGCGGGCGTGGAAGTCCTCGATGCTGTCGAAGACGACCGCCCGGCCCCGGTGCCGCAGCAGGTGCGGTGAGGCCGCCGCGGGTTTGATCAGTGCTCCGTCGGGGGCGAGGCTGCCGCGCAGGACGGCGATTCCGCCCTCCTCGACGAGGGGCCGCGCCCGGGTCCTGATCACCTCGGCGTCCCAGATCGGGGCGTCGGTCAGATGGTCCACCAACGGTTTTCCCGTGACGGCCAGCGCTTCGGGGTCCAGGAGGTCGGCGACCTCGCGCAATACGGCGAGCAGTCCGCCGGCCCGGTGGAAGTCCTCCATCAGGAAGCGTCCGGCGGGCTGGAGGTCGACCAGGACGGGCACCCGGGACCCGATGCGGTCGAAGTCGTCGAGGGTCAGCTCGATGCCCAACCGGCCCGCGATGGCGAGGAGATGGACGACGGCGTTGGTCGATCCGCCGATCGCGGCCAGCGCCACGATCGCGTTGTGGAAGGACCCCTTGGTCAGGAAGGTGCTCGGACGGCGCTCGGCGGACACCAGCTCCACGGCGAGCCGTCCGGTGCCGTGCGCCGCCTCAAGCAGCCTGCTGTCCGGCGCGGGTGTGCCTGCCACTCCGGGGACGACTGTGCCCAGGGCCTCGGCCACCAGCGCCATGGTGGAGGCGGTGCCCATGGTGTTGCAGTGCCCGCGGCTGCGGATCATCGAGGACTCGGAGCGGATGAACTGCTCCTGGGACAGGGTGCCGGCCCGGACCTCCTCCGACAGCCGCCACACGTCGGTACCGCAGCCCAGCGGAGTGCCGCGGAAGGTCCCGGTCAGCATGGGACCGCCGGGTACGACCACCGCGGGCAGGTCCACCGAGGCGGCGGCCATCAGTAGGGACGGGATCGTCTTGTCGCAGCCGCCCAACAGGACCACCCCGTCGAGGGGGTTGGCCCTGAGCATCTCCTCCGTGGCCATCGCGGCCATGTTGCGCCAGAGCATCGCCGTGGGCCGCACATTGGTCTCGCCCAGCGACACCACAGGCAGGTCGAGAGGGATGCCGCCCGCCTCGTACACGCCGTCGCGGACGGACCTGGCCACCTCGTTCAGGTGCGCGTTGCAGGGCGTGAGGTCGGAGGCGGTGTTGGCGATGGCGATCTGCGGCCGGCCGGTGAAGGCGTCCTGCGGCACCCCGCGCCGCATCCAGGCCCGGTGGATGTAGGCATTGCGGTCCTGTCCGGCGTACCACTGTGCGCTGCGAAGCCTCATCGCTCAGCTCTTTCCGATAATCGGTACGGCGGTCTACCATCCGGAACGCAATGCAGCATACGCAGCCGGTCCACGCTTCGACAGCCTCCCTCGCGGACAGCGCGGAGGGCGACCGTCTCGTGGGCTCGGACCGGGTGCTCGCCGTGCTGAAGGAGCTCGCCCGGCATCCGGACGGAGTGACGCTCGACGAGCTCACCCGGACGATCGGCAGCCCCAAGCCGACCGTGCACCGGGCCCTGGCCGCACTGCGCCGGGCCGGTCTGGCCGGACAGGACTCCCGCGGCCACTACCTGCTGGGCGACGAGTTCCTCCGGATGGCCTTCGCCCATCACGAGGCCCGTCCCGAACACGTCCGCGTCCGGCCGCTGTTGGAGACGCTGGCCGCCCGGTTCGGCGAGACGGCCCACTACGCCGTCCTCGACGGGCGCGAGGTCGTCTACCGCGCCAAGGTCGACCCGCCCACCGGTGCGGTCCGGCTGACCTCCACGGTCGGCGGCCGCAACCCGGCCCACGCGACCGGTGTCGGAAAGCTGCTGCTCGCCCATGAGTTGGGCACCCTGGACGCCGTACGGCAGTGGATCGGCGCGAGCCCGCCGGAGCGGCGGACACCTCGAACCCTGTGTACGGCCGAGGAGTTGCACCGCGATCTGCGGGCCACCGTCGAGCGGGGTTACGCCCTCGACGACCAAGAGAACGAGACCGGGGTCAACTGCCTTGCCCTGCCCGTGTACGGCACCTCGCCGACGGCCCCGTCCGGGGCGGTGAGCGTCAGCGCGCTGACCTACCGGACTCCCCTGCGGACACTGGTCGACGCCGTGGAGGAGATCCGCGAGGCGCTCGGTCCTCTGAAGGAGCCCTTCTGATGCGTGCGTTCGTCCTCACGGCCCCCGGCGAGTACGCGGTGCAGGACGTGCCCGCACCGGTGGCCGCTCCCGGTGAGGTCGTCGTGGACGTCGAGCGGGTCGGCGTGTGCGGAACCGACCTGGAGTTCTTCACGGGGGCCATGGCCTATCTCCACCAAGGGCACGCCGACTATCCGATGCGGCTCGGGCACGAGTGGGCCGGACGGGTGCACGCGGTCGGTCCGGGGGTCGGGTCCGGCTGGGTGGGCCGCCGGGTCATGGGCGACACCATGCTGGGCTGCGGGGCCTGCCGTCGGTGCCGTCGCGGGCACCAGCACGTCTGCGAGAAGCGTGAGGAGGTGGGCATCCGGGGCGGCCGCGCCGGGGCCCTGGCGGAGCAACTCGCCGTGCCGGTCGGCTCGTTGCACGCTCTGCCCGACTCCGTGGACCCGGTGCTCGGCGCGCTGGTCGAGCCGGGTGGCAACGCCCTGCGGGCCGCGTGGGCGACCGGGGCCGGGCCCGGCGACCGGGTCCTGGTGCTGGGGCCGGGGACCATCGGACTGCTGGTCGCGATGTTCGCCCGGGCCGCCGGTGCGGAGGTGCACCTGCTGGGCTCCACCGAGGCCTCTCTGACCTTCGCGCGTTCGCTGGGCTTCCCGCACACCTGGCGCGAGGACACGCTGCCGGACCTGCCGTTCGACGCGGTCGTCGACGCGACCAACGCGGTCCATCTGCCCGCCTGTGCAGTGGAGTTGGTGGAGCCGGGTGGGCGGCTCGTGTACATCGGTCTGGCCGCCGAGCCCAGCAGGATCGACACCCGCGCGCTCGTCCTCAAGGACGTGACGGCGGTCGGGGTCCTGTCGGCCTCTCCGGGGCTCGACGCCACGATCGAGGCGTACGCCGGGCGGGTCGTCGACCCGAGGCCGCTCGTGGCCGCGACCGTCGCCCTGGGTGAGGTCGGGACCGTACTCGCGGGCGGGCGGCCGCCCGGAGCGGGCCCCGGCCCGAAGATCCACGTCGATCCGCACGTGATCTGATCCCGTCTCTCATGCAGGGGGAGCCCGGTGGACTACAAGGCGCAGCCGACCGCTCAGGTCGACGAGACGGCGACGGTCGGCGACGGGACGACGGTCTGGGATCTGGCGCAGATCCGGGAGGACGCCCGGTTGGGCAGCGGGTGCATCGTGGGCCGGGGGGCCTATGTCGGTCCGGGGGTGCGGATCGGCGACAACGTGAAGCTCCAGAACTACGCGCTGGTCTACGAGCCCGCCGTACTGGAGGACGGGGTGTTCGTGGGCCCGGCCGCGGTCCTCACCAACGACTGCTTCCCCCGCTCGGTGGACCCGGAGGGCAAGCTGAAGCGCGGCGGCGACTGGGAGGCCGTGGCGGTCATCGTGGCCGAGGGGGCGTCGCTGGGGGCCCGTTCGGTGTGTGTGGCGCCGGTGCGTGTCGGACGGTGGGCACTGGTCGCGGCGGGCGCCGTGGTGACCAACGACGTACCGGACTTCGCGCTGGTGGCCGGCGTTCCCGCGCGCCGGATCGGCTGGGTCGGCCGGGCCGGCGTCCGACTGGTCGGGCGGGACGGCGAGCCGGGCGGCTGGCAGTGCCCGCAGTCGGGTGCGCTGTACGACGAGAAGGACGGCCACCTCGTCGAGCGCGTATGACGCCTGCCTCCACCAGAACGGGCACCGTTCTGAGCCACCCGACGACGGCCTCCGCGGTGGCGGCGGCGCCGATGTAACCGACCGGCCACGGCTGCCTGCGCCTTCCGATAACGTTTTGCTCGTGATCACGGGCGAGATCAAGGGCAGGGTGGGTCGACCGGACGCGGTGGGTGGGTGACCGGCCGGCCGAGCCCCGCGGTGCTGCCCCCGTCGCTGCGCGCGCGGCTCGGGCTGGTCGCGGCCCTCGCCGCGCTGGTGGTCGTCGTGCCTGGGGTCCTGTACGCCGGTCACAGCGAGCCGGGCAGGGTGGACAGGTGGATCATCCCGCCGACGGCGGACAGTGTGCGGCCTCCGTGGCGGCATGTCGCTGTGGCTCTGGACTTCTTGGGAGCGCCTGCCGGATCGGTGATGCTGGTCATGGTCATCGTGGTGGGCTGTCTGCTGCTTCAACGTCCCCGCGCGGCGGTGCTCGTCGTTGCCGGCGCCGCCGTGGCCGTGGGGACGGCGACGCTGCTCAAGCAGCTGGTGGGGCGCACCATCCACGGCGCCGACAACCTGTCCTACCCGAGCGGACACACCGCCTTCTTCACCGCGCTCGCCTTCGTCGCGGCGCTGCTCGCGACGGACCGGCTCGGCCTCGACGGTACGGCCGGCACGTCACTCGTGCTCGCCGCGGCGCTGGTCGCCGGCGCCGCGATGGGATGGGCGCAGGTCGCCCTGGGCGCGCACTATCCGACCGATGTCCTCGGCGGCTGCTGCACCGCGCTGGCGGTGGTACCGGCGACCGCCTGGCTGGTCGACCGGATCGCCGACCGGTTGGCAGCCGCCGGTCCGCGGGCGCGCCGCTGACGTCTGCTCACGCCGTACGGCGGAACACGGGCTTCACCGGTCGCCCGGCCAGCCAGGGGGTGGGGTCGGCGGCCTCCAGCGCCTTCCGGTACACCGCGCATGCCTGCGCCACCACCTCGACGGTGCGGTCGATGTCGGCGTCGCTGAGCGCGCTGCTCACCACGAACGACGGGGCCAGCACCCCGCCCGCGAGGAGCCGGCGCAGGAACAGCGTGCGGTACTCCTGCGACGGCTGCCCGTTCTCGTCGAGGGTGGCGAAGACCAGATTGCTGGCCCGGCCCCGGACGACGACGTGCTCGCCGACGCCCATGCCGGCCGCAGCGTCGCGGACACCGGCGGCCAACCGCTCGCCGAGGGTGTGCAGCCGCGCGGTGACGCCCTCTTCGGTGTAGGTGGTCTGCACGGCCATCGCGGCTGCCAGCGAGTGCGTTTCCGCGCCGTGCGTGGTGGACAGCAGGAACACCCGGTCGCCGGAGTGGCGCAGCCCGCCCCGCTCCATCAGGTCGCGGCGCCCGGCCAGTGCGGAGACGGCGAATCCGTTGCCCAGCGCCTTACCGAACGTGGAGAGGTCGGGGACGACGCCGTACAGGCCCTGGGCGCCCGCCTCGGACCAGCGGAAACCGGTGATCATCTCATCGAAGATCAGTACGCAGCCGTGCCGGTCGGCCAGTTCGCGCAGGCCGGCGAGGTACCCGGGCGGCGGCTCGGTGTGGGTGGCGGGTTCGAGGATCAGGCAGGCGATTTCGTCCTGGTACCGGGTGAGCAGTTCCTCCGTGGCCGCCAGGTCCCCGTAGGGGAACGCCACGGTGAGCTCGTTGGTCGTCGCCGGAATGCCGGCGGACATCGGTGTGGTGCCGATGAACCAGTCGTCGGTGGAGAAGAACGGATGGTCGGCGCAGAGGGCCACCCGCGGGCGCCCGGTGGCTGCGCGGGCGAGGCGCACCGCGGCGGTGGTGGCGTCGGAGCCGTTCTTCGCGAACTTCACCATCTCGGCGGTCGGCACCGTGGCCAGGAAGCGTTCCGCGGCTTCGACCTCCACGATGGAGGGCCGGACGAAGTTGCTGCCACGGTCGATCTCCCGCCGCACCGCCTCGGTCACGCGTGGGTGGGCATGTCCGAGGCTGACCGACCGCAGCCCGGACCCGTACTCGATGTAGCGGTTGCCGTCGACGTCCCACACATGGGCGCCATTGCCGTGGCTGATGACCGGGGCCAGGTCCTCGGGATACTGGTCGTCGCCCTTGGCGTAGGTGTGCGCGCCGCCGGGGATCATGGCGTGGAGCCGTTCGTTGGCCGCACGCGACCGGGGCAGTTGCAAGTCTTCGCTGTGCAAGCCGACTTCACCCTTCCTTGTGTTTCAGGACCTCGGCGAGGCTCGGTGCCTCCCGGTCCCGCTGGGACATCGAAGTGACCGGCAGTGGCCAGGGAATGGCGAGTTCCGGGTCGTCGAAGGCGATGGTCACGTCCTCGGCCGGATCGTGCGGACGGTCGATACGGTACGAGGTGTCGGCGGTTTCGGTGAGCGCCTGGAAGCCGTGCGCGCACCCCGCCGGGATGTACACGGTCTTCTGCGTCTCACCGGACAGCTCGAAGAAGGCGCGGTTCCGGTACGTCGGCGAATCCGGCCGCAGGTCCACGACGACGTCGAAGATCTGCCCGTACGAGCACCGCACCAGCTTGGCCTCGCCCGCGCCGGAGCGCAGGTGCAGGCCGCGCAGCACGCCCCGGACCGAGCGGGAGACGCTGTCCTGGACGAAGGCGTGCGGGTCGAGGCCCACCGAACGGACCACGTCGACGTCGAAGGTGCGGCAGAAGAAGCCGCGTTCGTCGGCGTACGGTGTCGGCTCGAACAGGTACGCGCCGGCGATCTCGGTGACTTCAGTCGCTTTCATGGAGCCTTCCGCGGGGCGTGGGTGTTCGCCGGGAACAAGGTCGTGGTCAGGGCGGTGAACTGCTGGGCGAGTTGCTGTGCGGCGACCCGGTTTCGCTCGGTGAGTGTCTGCCGCAGATCCACCGCGTGCTTCTCCAGGTCCCGGAACTGTTCGAGCAGCCGGTCGGCGTCGACCTCGCGTGCCGGATGGCAGTACGCGCCGAGGCCCATCCGGTCCATGAGGGCATCGCTCTTCGCCGCATAGCAGAGGGCGAGCACGGGCGTTCCGGTCTTCAGCGCGCAGATCAGGTTGTGGTAGCGGACGGCCACCACGGTGTCGGCGGCTGCCATCTCGTTCATCAGGTCGGCCAGTGAGGCCGGTTCGGCCGCGGTGACCAGGGGTGAGTCCACCGCGTCGAGGATCGCGGCGACCACCGACTCATCGCACTCGTCGCCGGTGAGCAGCCGGACCGGTCTGCCCTCCTCGACCAGTGTGCGGACGAACGTGATCGTCCCGTCGAGGTAGCGCCGGTAGATCTCGTCGGCCCGGGCGCGGTCGTCGTTGCCTCCGTGGAAGTCCATGACGCCGAGGCAGACTAAACCCGGTGTGCGGGTGGGCACGCGGGCCCGAGGCCCCGGCAGGGAGAACGCGAGGTCCGGGTAGACCTCGTCGCGAGCGGTGTCCACGCCCATCGTCCGCATCGCGTCGCGGGACTGGGTGTCCCGGTACGAGCGGTACGCGGCGAGCCGTGCCGACCAGCGCACCAGGGCACGGGTCGGCCGGTTGCGGATCTCGGCGGCGCCGACGCTGACCAGCGCGACCCGGGTGCCCAGCAGCCGGCCGCTCGCGCAGAGCAGGAAGAGCGAGTACGGGAAGCCCCACGGCCGCAGCGGCAGGGTGGCCTCCAGGACACCCATGCCCGGCACGATCACCACGTCGTGCCGGCGGACCCAGGCGGCGGTGCGGAAGACGTCGATGAGTTTGCCGAGTCCCTTCGACGCGATCGCGCCCGCACGGGACGCGGTTCCGTACTCCGCGCGGTTCCAGTGCAGCCGCGTCGCGGGGATCCCGAACCTGGCCGTCACCGCCTCGGGTCCGCCGCACAGCGCGTGCACGCTCGCGTCCGGGTGCTCGGCGCGGAGGTATCCGAGGACGGCTTCAAGTGATCCGTCGTTGCCGAGGTTGCCGGAGCCGAGCAGGCCGAACACCCCGACGCGTACCGGGGTTTCGTCCGCAGACGTCATGCCTGCCTCTGCTCACGGCCGGCGACGAGGGCGTCGAGGGAGACGGTCAGCTTGGCCGGGTCGACCGGGGCGCGGTCCTCGACCCGCTCGCCGACGCCCGGCCGGACCCGGCTGGTCATCCATGCGGCCAGGTGGCGGTAGCACTCGCGCCGGTCGGCCGGGGACAACGGGGCCCGCCGGATCGCCGAGGCGAAGCCCCAGACGTACTCGGCGAGCAGCCGGGGAGTCGGGTGCAGCATGCCTGCCCGGCGTGGGTCCAGGTTGACGCACCGGGAGCGCTTGGACGGGTTCGCCCGCTCGGCCCGGGTGGGGTGGTCGCGGCGGAAGTACAGAAGTTCCGGCACCTGATGGAAGCGCCCGTGCAGGGTGATCTCCGCGACGTAGGTGCGGTCCGCGTGGTGGTAGCTGTCCATCGGTTTCACCCGGCGCAGCATGTCGGTCCGCATCACCCCGTAGAAGTCGTCGCCGCCCGGCTCGAACAGCAGACTGCGGAAGCGCTCCGGGGCGTGCGGCGAGTCGGTCGTGAGGGTGTACTCGTAGGGGACCTTCACCCGGCCGTCGCCGTCGATGACCGCCTGGTCGGTGTGCGCGAGGATCAGGTCCGGCCGCTCGTCCAGAGCTTCGATGCAGCGCCGCAGCAGGTCGCGGCCGTAGAGGTCGTCGTGCGAGGCCCACTTGAACAACTCGCCGCGGGCTTCGTCGAGCACACGGTTGTGGTTCGGTGTGGCGCCGATGTTCCGGGGCAGCCGGAGGTACCGGATGCGCGAGTCCTGCGCGATGTACTTGCGGCAGATGTCCTCGGTGCCGTCGGTCGAGGCGTTGTCGGAGATGACCAGTTCGAAGTCCTCGTAGGTCTGGCCGAGCAGCGCGTCGAGTGATTCCGCCAGGTACTCCTCGCCGTTGTACACGGGCAGGCCGATTGTCAGCCTGGGTTGGGAGGTCATGAAATCCTCACTTCGGGGATGGGGTTGTGGCGGTGCTCACGCAGGGCGGACCGCAGTTGCAGCCACCACACGGCCGAGCCGCCGACGGTCGCGGCCGCGACGCCCCAGGCCGAGCCGACCGTGCCGGCCAGGGCCGCCCCGCCGAGCCCGCCGCTGACATAGAAGGCGGAGGCGAACAGTTGGCAGCGCAGGCTGCGCCGCGCGGCGCCGAGGGCGCGCAGGCCGGCCGCCGCGCCGGTGCCGAGGCCCGCGCCCGCGACGCTCAAGGTGATCGGCACGATGAGATGCGAGGAGGAGTGCCAGACGCTGCCGAGCAGGAGGTCGCCGAGCCGGTTCGGCAGCAGCAGCAACGAGCCGCCCCACAGCAGAGCGGCGGCGGCCTGTCCGCCGCCCAGCAGGAGACAGAACGTGCCCAGGCGGTGCGGGGACTGCCGCAGCACCCGTGCCGCCTCCGGGACGGTGACCAGTGACAGTCCCATCAGTACGGCGAGGAAGGGGCCCATCAGGAGCTCGGCGCCCCGCACCGCGCCCACCGCGCCCACCCCGACGATCGCGCCGAGCCCGTAGGCCCGCAGTTGGCTCGCGCCGCTGAGGCTGACGTTCTCTACCAGGTACCGGTAGCCGAGATCGCGCTGTTCGCGAAGCCACCCGCGCGCCTGGGTCAGCCGGGGCCGGATGCCGGACTGGAAGCAGCCGTACGCGGCGGCCACCGCGGCGGACGCGCCCCAGGCGAGCACGAAGGCGGCCACGGTGTCCACGTGGGCCGCCGCCACCATGGCCGGGACGAGTGCCACACACCAGACGACGTCGTTGACGAAGGCCTTCCGCCCGTTGCCCGCGGCGAAGAACGAGAACCGCCAGGCGTCCTGCAGCAGCAGTCCCGGCAGCATGACGCCCAGGCAGGCGAACGCGGGCCCCAGCCGCCCGCCGAGAGCCAGTCCGGCCACCAGGGACACCGCACCAATGGCGGTGCCGACGCCGAGTGCCGTACCCGTCGACCGGGCCACCGCCCCGCGCCAGGTAGCCTCCGGCACGCCGCTGAAGCGCACCATGAGCGGATCGGTGGTCAGGCCGCGGGAGACGTTGAGCACCACGCCGTACGTCACCCAGGCCAGGCTGAACACGCCGAACGCGGTGACCCCCAGGGAGCGGGCCACGTAGATGCCCACCGCGAAGTTGCTGATGCTGGAGGCCGCCTGGTCGGCCAGTCCCCAGGACAGCCGGCCGACCAGGGCCCGCTTGGCGGACCGGGCCGGTGGCGCCCCTGTCCGGGGATTCTCCCCCTCGACGGGCATGGACGTCATGTCTTGATCAGCCCTGCCTCGTGCAGGGCGTCGGCCGCGTCGGCGACGGTGCTGAACGGCAGCCCGGACCGCTGGGCGACGTCCAGCAGACTGTGCTCGCCGTCGGACAGGTTGAGCACCCAGAGCATGGCCATCTGGGCCTGCTTGGTGTCGCTGCGGCCACCGAGCGCGTCGTACAACCCCCGCCGTCCCAGCTGTGGTTCGCCGTACGGGCTGAGGTTGACGTACTGCCGGTTGCGGTCCAGGACGGCGAACGCCTCACGGCAGACGGCGAGGGTGTCCGCCATCGCCTCCGGGGAGACGAAGTCCAGGTTGTCCGCCGAGGTGTGGTACTCGGGGTAGCCCGCGTACGGGGTCCGGGTGAGCGAACCGACGCCGAGGTCGAAGCCGGGCGAGCAGTACTGCCGCTCGTCGTAGCCGTACGGAGTGAACTCGGCGACTCGGTGCGGGCGTTCGGAATCGGCCAGCACGTGCTGCATCACCCGGTCGATCTCCGCGTCGCCTCGCCTGCTCTGCTTGTACGTCAGTTGACCCCGGTCACCGGCGCAGGCCAGTACGACGCCGTGCTTGACGCGTTCCACCCGTTCCCTGTTCCGGGCCAGCCAGGTGATCGCCCCGATGGTGCCGGGCGCGAAGATGAACCGGTAGGTGTAGTACGGCGTCTGCTGCGCCAGCTCCCGGGCCAGGTACGTCGCCACCGCGACGCCGGCCATGTTGTCGTTGGCCAGCGCCGGGTGGCAGACGTGGCAGGAGACGATCACCTCGTCGGCGACCTGCCCGGGGACGACATGCTCGGCGTAGGTGAGGTGGCCGTCGGCGAGCGTGGAGTCGATGCACACCTCGTACTCGCCGTCCGGCATCGCGTCCAGCGTGTCCTGGGCCAGGCAGAAGCCCCACTCCGGTTTGTAGTAGCTGGTCCGGTACGGCACCCAGGACGGCTGGTCCGGCAGGGTGTGCAGGTGGCCGCGCAGCTCGGACAGCGGCATCGTCGCCGACACCGGAACGCTGTAACCGAGCACATGCAGGCTGGACTCCGCGAAGTCGACGACCCGGTTGCCGGCCGGGTCGGCGATGTAAGCGTCCCGGATGTTCCACTCCTGCGGCACCGTCCAGTCGAGGACCTGGGTCCCGGTCGGCACCTCGTGCACCTGCAGCGGGATGTACTCGCCGACGATGTCCAGAGTGGCGCGCACACCGTCGCCGGTGATGCTCCGGCAGAGCGGGTACAACCGCTCCACCAGGGCGTACATCTCCTCGCCGGGATCGGTCATCGGCGCCACCGCAGGGTGTCGTCGACGGTGCCGGCCTCGGTCGCCGCGCGCAGCACGGCGAGCCGGGTGAAGCGCCGGTCGAAGTCCTCCTTGGTCAGCCCGAACTTCCCGTAGGCGTCGGCGAGTTCGAGCGCGCCGCGCTTGACCGTCCACTCGATGTCGAAGCCGGGGATCGCGGCGCGGAACCGGGAGAAGTCCACCCGGTAGGACCGCGGATCGGCGCCGTTCTCCCCGGTGATGTTCACCTTGGAGCCGGGCACCGCCTCGGCGACCTGCTCGGCGATCTCGGCGACCGTGACGTTGTTGGTCTCGCTGCCGATGTTGAACGCCCGGTCGTGCACCGCTTCCCGCGGCGCGGTCAGCGCGGCCGTGAAGGCCCGTGCGATGTCGGCGGCGTGCACCAGTGGGCGCCAGGGGGTGCCGTCGGAGAGCACCAGCACCTCGCCTGACAGCAGCGCGTGGCCCACCAGGTTGTTCAGCACGATGTCGGCGCGCAGCCGGGGCGAGTAGCCGAAGGCGGTGGCGTTGCGCATGTACACCGGGGTGAAGTCGCCATCGGCCAGTGCGTGCAGGTCGTCCTCGACCCGCACCTTGGACTCCGCGTACGGGGTCACCGGTCGCAGCGGAGCGTCTTCGCCCACCAGGTCGTCGCCGCCTGCGGCGCCGTAGACCGAGCACGTCGACGCGTACAGGAAGCGCCGCACTCCGGCGTCGCGGGCCAGCCGGGCCAGCCGTACGGACGCGTGGTGGTTGATGTCGTAGGTGAGTTCCGGCGCCAGCGAGCCCAGCGGGTCGTTGGACAGGGCGGCCAGGTGGATCACGGCGTCCACCCCCGCCACGTGTTCGGCCGTGACGTCGCGCAGGTCCACCCGGTGCCCCTGCGGGTCCGCGGGTGTCTCGCCGAGGACGGAGTCGGCGAACAGGCCGGAGTCGAGGCCGACGACCTCGTGTCCGGCGGCGGCGAGGACCGGGGCCATCACGGTGCCCAGGTAGCCCTGGTGTCCGGTCAGTAGTACGCGCATGGTTCAACCCCCCAGGTTGAGCGTGAGTTTGGTGACGGCGAACGCCTCGGCGTATCGCTCGTGGCATTCGATGCCGCGGATCCGTGCCAGCCCGAGGAAGGCTTCGCGGTCGTACCAGGGCCGGTGCCGCTGTGAGGCGTAGTGCTCCTGCAGCAGTCGTACCTTCTCCTCGGCGACCTCCGTCGACAGCGGCTGGTACACCGCCATACGGCCGAGGTCGCCGTCCCACTTGACGATCTCGTAGCCGAGCACGAGGTGGTCGCGGAAGGCGGTGGGTATCAGCTGCGCCAGGCCGCGGTGGTCCTGGTGCGCGTCGTCGGTGCGGGGGGCCAGGATCAGGTCCGGGTCGGTCTGCGCGCGCAGTTCCTCCACGGCGGCCTTGGCCTCCTCCCAGTGCACGGGCATGCGACCGTCCGGCAGTTTGAGCACGGTCAGCCGCAGGTCGGCGCCCGGGCAGAAGGCGGCGAGCGCGGCCCGCTCCTCCTCCTCGCGTTCGGTGCCGCCGCCGGAGAGCACCAGCGCGTCGACCCGGAGACCGGGCCGCGCCCGGCACAGGGCAAGCAGCGTGCCGCCCGCGCCGATGGCGATGTCGTCGCAGTGCGCGCCGACGGCGACGATCCGGTCC
Source organism: Streptomyces sp. NPDC048420 (assembly GCF_040651535.1). Lineage (NCBI taxonomy): Bacteria > Bacillati > Actinomycetota > Actinomycetes > Kitasatosporales > Streptomycetaceae > Streptomyces > Streptomyces sp. NPDC048420. The sequence continues at coordinate 262,927 of NZ_JBEZKG010000013.1, read as the reverse complement.
GGGGACTCCGCCCCGAGTCGGATCACGCGCGCACCCCCTGCTCCCACACGGCCCACGGGCGGTCGCCCTGGGCGTAGGCGGCGTCGAGCGCGGCGCGCTCCTTCACCGTGTCGGTCGGCTTCCAGAAACCGCGGTGCTGGTGTGCCACCAGCCGCCCACGCTTGGCGAGTTGGCCGCATCCGTCGGCCACCAGGTCACCGTTCTCCGGTATGTGGTCGAAGACCTCCTGGCGGAGCACGAAGTAGCCGCCGTTCTCCCACAGCGGCAGTTCGCTCACCGCGGTGATGCCGCCGACCAGGTTGTCCTCGCCCAACTCCACGCAGTGGAAGGAGGACTGGGGCGGCACGACCATCATCGACGCACCGGCGTCGCGCTGGGAGAACTTCTCGATCATCTCCGGCAGCGGGGCGTCGGTGAGGACGTCGGCGTAGTTGGCGAGGAACATCTCGTCGCCTTCCAGGTGGTGCCGCACCCGGCGCAGCCGCTCCCCGATCGGTGACTCGATGCCGGTCTGCGCGAACGTGATCGTCCAGTCCGAGATGTCGGTGGACAGCAGCTCGGTCTCACCCTTGCGCAGCACGAAGTCGTTGGACGTCGTCTCCTCGTAGTTGAGGAAGAAGTCCTTGATGTGGTGGGCCCCGTAGCCGAGGCACAGGATGAACTCCTTGTGCCCGAAGTGCGCGTAGTAGCGCATGACGTGCCAGATCAGGGGTCTGGGGCCGACCATCGCCATCGGCTTGGGCACGTCGTCGGAGGTTCCGTTGCGCATCCGCATCCCGTAACCGCCGCAGAACAGAACGACCTTCATGCTGAGACCTTTCGGGACGCGCCTTCGACAACGCTCAGTTCCGGGATGGGAAAGACAAGCCGGCCGCCCCACTCGTGCACGAAGGACAGCTGCTCGGTGAGTTCGGCGCGCAGGTTCCACGGGAGGATGAGCACGTAGTCCGGCTTGTCCTCGGCTATCTGCTCGGGCGGCAGGATCGGGATGCGGGTGCCCGGGGTGAACCGGCCGTGCTTGTAGGGGTTGCGGTCGACCGTGTACGCGAGCAGGTCGGGCCGGATGCCGCAGTGGTTGAGCAGGGTGTTGCCCTTGCCCGGGGCGCCGTAGCCGACGACCGTCTCGCCACGCTCGGCCGCCTCGATGAGGAACTTGAGGAGGTCCCGGCGCACCTTGGCCACCCGGGCGGAGAACTCGGTGTACCCGGACAGCTCCTGCAGCCCCGCCGCCTTCTCCCGGGCCAGCACGTCGGCCACCCGCTGCGTCGGCTCGCCGGCCACCTCGGCCGGGCGGGCCCACAGCCGGATGGAGCCGCCGTGCGTGGGCAGCAACTCGACGTCGACGAGCGTGAGTCCGCCGCTCGCCAGGGCCTGGATCGCGGAGGCGACCGTGTAGTACTGGAAGTGCTCGTGGTAGATCGTGTCGTACTGGTTCTCCTCGATCAGGGTCAGCAGGTGCTGCACCTCGATGGAGACCCAGCCGTCGTCGGCGACCAGGGCGCGCAGCCCCTGGGTGAAGCCGACCACGTCGGGGATGTGCGCGTACACGTTGTTGGCCACGACCAGGTTCGCCGGGCCGTGCTCGGCGCGGACGGCCGAGCCGGTGTCCGGGCTCAGGAACTCGGTGAGCGTGGGTACGCCCGCGTCGCGCGCCGCGGCGCCGACGTTCACCGACGGCTCGATGCCCAGGCAGCGGATCCCGCGGTCCACCACGTGCCTCAGCAGATACCCGTCGTTGCTCGCGACCTCGACCACGAAGGCGTCGGAGCCGTCGGAGCCTTCGGTGTCGAGTCCCACCCGCTGTACGGCGTCGGCGACGAACGTACGCGCGTGCTCCACCCAGGAGGTCGAGAACGACGAGAAGTACGCGTACTCCTTGAACGTCTCCTCCGGCGTGATCAGCGGCGGGATCTGCGCGAGCCAGCAGTCGGTGCAGACCTGCAGGTGCAGCGGGTACGCGGGCTCCGGCTGGTCGAGTTGGTCGGCGGCGAGAAAGCTCTCACATGGTGGCGTCGCCCCGAGGTCGACGACGCTCGCCATCGCTTCCGAGCCACACAGTCGGCATCGTGTCATCTAGTGTTCCCATCCCCCCTGCTCGCGCGGGTGTCCCCGCCGCGAGTCAGTGCTGACCGACCCGCGATCGCGGTGCGGTACTCGTCAACCAGGCGGTCGAGACCGACCGTCGGGCTGAAACCCTGTTCGTAACGGCGCCGGGCCGCCTCGCCCATCTCCCGGTTGCGGGCCGGTTCGGCCGCGATATGGCGTATGCGGGAAGCGAGCGAGGCGGACTCGCCCGGCTGGTGCAGCAGCCCGGTCACCCCGTCTTCGACGAGTTCGACGAAGGCGCCGTGGCCGGCGGCGACGACCGGTACCCCGGCCGCCATCGCCTCCACGACCACCAGGCCGAACGCTTCCAGCCACGTCGAGGGGGCCACCACGGCGACCGATCGCGCGATGGCCTTCTGGCACTCCGCCGTGTCGTACAGGCCGACGTACCGCACGTCGTCCCGGCCCGCCGCCCAGGCGGTGACCTCTGCCTCCAGTGGTCCCGTGCCGGCGATCACGAGCGGTACTCCCACACCGCCGCTCGCCGCGATCTCGTCCCACGCGGCCATGAGCAGCCGTACGCCCTTGGCCTCCGCGAGCCGGCCGAGATAGAGCAGATGCTCGCCCGCGTCCGTGCGGCGCGCGTCCGGGTCGGGCACGAAGTTGTGCTTCACGGCCAGCCGCTCGGCCGGCATTCCGGCCCGCACCAGGACGTCGCGCTGAGCCGCGGAGATGCAGAGGAAGCGCTCCACGCCGGACCACCACCGCCGCCGGTTGGCCGACAGGCTGACCGCGAGCGGCACGGTCGCGAGGCGGGAGCCCCGGTAGCAGCCGTGCCGGACGGCGGGCAGTGGCGTCGACCCGACGCACTCGGTGCACGGCCGGCCGTCCCGCTGCAGTGTGCCGGGCGGGCAGACCTGGGTGTAGTTGTGCAGCGTCGCCACGGCGGGCACGCCGGCGTCGGCGCAGGCGGCGAGCACCGCGGGCGACAGGAGCGGGAAGACGTTGTGGACGTGGACGATGTCCGGCCGATCGGTGCGGAGCCGGTTGGCGAGTTCGGTGCGGACCGCCGGGTTCCACGGCACCCGCAAGGGCACCGCGACCTTGGCGAGGAGGGACATGGCGCCGATGTCGTCGCTGCGCCGCTCGAACATCTCGACCCGGTGGCCGCCCTCGCGCAGCAGCTCCACCTCCTGGTCGACGACCTTGTTCTCGCCGCTCGGCTGCGCCGAGCCGTAACGGTTGTGCACCACGAGTATGTGCATGCTCACCTCACCTCCGATCTCTGGGCCCAGCGCGGGATGCGTGGTCGAGGGACGTCGGGCGTGGCGAGGGGGGTGGCCTCGGCCGGTGCCGCCAACAGCGAGACGGCCAGGGCCAGATGCAGCAGATAGGGCGAGGCGTCGCCGAGACCGGCCTCGGTGTACGACGCGATCGCGCAGTAGCTGATCAGGAAGATCGCGCAGGCCCGTTGCAGCGACGGTGGCCTCAGCAACGCGACGCCGCCCAGCACGATGATGAACGCCGCGACGAGGCCGACGCCGATCAGACCCTGCTCGTTGTAGACGGCCAGCCAGCTGTTGTCGATCGGCAGCCCGCCGAACGACTTGTCGCCCAGGCCCACGCCGAACCACTTCTCCCGGGTCGTCCGCGGCGCGGCCAGCAGGGCGTCCCAGACCTTGGCCCGACCGGTGAGGCTGGAGAAGTTGTCCTTGCTCTGTCCGCGCAGGAACCACGCCTGCAGCGCGGAGGCGAACCCCACCGCGGCCACCGTGGCGATCGCCACCGACCAGGTGAAGAAGCGGCGGGCCGCGGCGCTGGTCAGCAGGAGGGAGCCGATCGCCAGCACCAGCCCGATGAGCAGGCCGAGCGTGGCCGTGCGGGTATGGGTCAGCGCGAGCAGGACGAGGGACGGCACGATGACCACCGCCGCGCTGGTCCGGTCGGTCCGGCGGCCCAGGAGGAGCAGCACGGTGAGCCCGATGATCACCGCGGCGTACTGGCCGATCTGCGGCGGGGTGAGCGGCCACAGCGCGCCGACCAGCCGCCCGCCGTAGAGGTCGGGCAGGGCCGCGCCCGGTGAGACGGCCAGGCCGAGGGCCACCGACCCGAGCACCGCGAAGTACATCCGGATGTGGTGCCGTACGAACGTCAGGCTGCCGTCCCACCAGCGGCTGAGCAGCCACAGCGTGCCGACGAAGAGCGTCAGCCGGAAGCAGCGGAACAGCGCGCCGAACCCGGACTCCAGGTGGGCGCTGGAGATCACGCTCGTCACCAGGAGCAGGGTGAGCAGGAACACATACGCGTTCGCTCGGATGCGCAGCCGGGCATTGATCACGAGCGCCAGCGCGAACGCGGCGACCAGCGCGCCCATGGTGACCATCTGGATGAGGGAGCGGGGCAGCGGGACGATGGTCTTCGCCCCGGCGGAGCCGAGCGTGTTGAGGACCAGCAGCCCCCAGACCACCCCGACGATCTTCGGTGTGCGCTTCTCCTCCATCTCAACCACCGGCCTTCGGGTCGGGGGCGAGGGTGCTGCCCGTGTCCTGCTGGTACGGCGTGCCCTGCCATTGCGTGAAGTCGAGTACGCGGGCCGGGTCGTGGGCGACGAACTTCCATGGGCCGACGTAGACGTTGTCGTGCCAGCGGTTGTGCTGCTCGGTGGTGATCGCGTCGGCCACTGCCTCGCCCTTGTACGGCGACCAGTCCGGATAGGTGCCGTAGTTGGACAGCACCGCCATCCGGTCGCACTTCGTCGTGCAGTTGACGACGGACGGGTCCAGCGCGAAGCGGTTGTCGTGGATGTCCACCCGCTGGGTCTTCCACCGGCAGTCGCCGTAGAGCGGCGCCTTGGCGATCGCCGGCTTCGCGCAGCTGTCGGTCTTCTTCACCAGCAAGGTGCAGTCACCGGACGAGGTGTTGGCCGGGCTGTTGCAGAACCGGTCGGCGTTCTCCCACAGGGTGATCCCGGACCAGTTGTTCTCCAGCACGTTCCGGTAGATCTCGATCTTGTCGGTGCGGGCTTCGACCCGTGGTTCACCGCCCGACTCCGACAGGTAGACGGTCGCGAACGGGAAGCTGTCGCCGCTGTCGGCCGCCTTGCGGCCCTCGACCCAGTTGTTCCGCCGGATCGTGTTCTTCCGGATGATCGCGTTGTAACTGATCTCGTAGATCAGCGCGGCACCGTCGTTGGCCTCGATCACGTTGTTCTCGATGAGGAAGTCGTTGTTGTTGGTGTCGGCCCACAACCCGGTCCCCCGGTTGTCGTGCACCCAGTTCCCACGTATGTCGGCGCCGTTGACGGCCCAGAACTTGATGCCTCCGGTGCAGCCGCAGCCCGGCTTGCGCCGCTCCCAGTCGCCGGTGTTGTTGCCCACGATCTCGTTGCCCTCGACGACCAGGCCGGTGATACGGCCGTTGCCCTTGTACGCGTTCATGCCGTACTGGCCGTTGTTGCGCAGGCAGTTGGCGCGGACCTGCTGACGGGCGCCGGCCATCAGCCCGGCACCGTCGTTGTCCTGGATCGTCGAGTCCTCGATCACCCACCCGTCGGCCGAGTCGTGGTTGACCACGCCCTCGTCGGACGGCGCCGCGAAACGCTGCACGGTCAGGTAGCGGATGGTGACGTCGCGGGCACTGCCGCTGAACGCGTACTGGTTCTTCTTCCCACCGTCGAGCACCGCGCCCGGCGCACCGAGGTAGCGGTCCCCCTTCTTCGGGACGACCTGCGCGTACCGGTCCGGGTCGAGCCTGTGCTTGCCCGGTCGGAGCCAGAACGTGGTGTTCGGGGGGTTGCCCTTGGTCTTGGCCGCCAGGTCACCGACCTTCGCGGGGTCGACCGTCACCGCACCCGCCGGTGCCTTGGTCGGCCCGGCCGCGGGGTTGGCGCACACCCGGGCCAGGGACTCGGACCGGGCCCCGGACGTGGTCGGCACGGCGGTCGGTTTCGCATCGGCTTCCGGCGTGCCGCTGTCACAGCCGGTCACCGCCAGCAGGGCCAACGCCAGCGGTGCCACCGCCAACGCCCAGGGCCGCCTCTTGATCCCCACGCGCCCCCCTAGCCGCGGAACCCGAGCACGGTGGTGAAACCCTCCGTGCCGTCGGTGGAGCCGGTGCCGATCAGGGTGGTGGCGGGTTCCTTGCGCCCGAATCCGGCGGAGTACCAGCCCAGCGGCGGTTCGGTCTCGCCGCGGTGCGCCTGCCAGGACAGTTGCGCGGGCAGGTCGAGTACGGCGGAGCGGTCCTCGCCGTCGCGGGTCCAGGTGAGCTGTGCCCGGTTCCCGACCAGGACGGCGGTGATCGCCGGGCCGAGGTGGAATGCCAGGTTCACGGTCCGGCGCGGGCCGCTCACCTCGTCCACGATCCTCAACTCCTGGATCTCTGCGTTCAGTTCCACCCGCCGTCGGTGCACGGAGCCCTGGTAGCCGTCGTGTTCGGCGCTCCACCGGGCCGTTTCCGCCCTCAGGACCCGGCTCTGGGCATGGCGGGTCCACAGGAACGGGCCGCCGGAGACGGACTGGTCAGCGCCGTCCAGCTGCAGGGTGTTGTGGCCGAGGGTCGAGCGGAAGTACTGCCGCCACTCGGGCTGCCCGTGGTAGCAGTACGTCCCCGGGTCGGCGAGCACGTCGACGCCGTCGTGCCGGACCTCCACGGACAGCGCGTCCGCGTGGGCGTGCGCGGCGATGGACAGGAAGCCGTGCGGCCCGCCGTCGCAGCGGCACCAGATCTCCTCCGGGCCGCGCAGGATCGTCATGCCCGCGTCGGCGAAGTGAGCCGGCCGGCTCGCCGGGCGGCTCACGGAGAGTTCGCTGGGCTTGGCGAGCGCGGCCAGCAGCGGGGTGCGCACATCGGTGGCGGTCACCTCCGGCCACCAGTCGAGCCGGCCGAACACGGCGTCCCCGGTGGCCAGCAGCGAGGCCCAACGGTCGGTGCCCGCGCCGTCGACGATCAGACCGTGTCCGTCGTCCGCGTCTCCCTGACGCGGCGGCCGCAGCCGGTTGTCCACGACGGCCGCGAGCGCGTCGGTCATGCGCAGCAGCACCAGCCGGGTCGTCGCGGGGACCGGCACGCCAGCGGCATCCGCCTCGGCCAACGCGGCCAGGCCCAGCTCCAGGACAAGACCGTGGTACTCGGTGGCCAGCTCGCGGTTGAGGCCGGAGCCGTAGGTGTTACCGCGCAGATGCCGGTCCAGCGAGCGCAGCGCGTCGTCTCGCCAGCGCGTCGAGGAAGGGAACCAGTCGAACGCGCAGGCCGCGGCGAACTGACCGGCGGCCTCAGCGATGACGTGGTTGTTCGCCGAAGAACCACGGCTGGGGAAGGCGGCCAGCCAGCGCTGGTGGTGCCAGATCTGGTTCCGCGCCACCGGGTTGCCCTCGAACAGGCCGGCCGCGCCCGGCCAGCCGTCGAGCAGTCGGCGGACCCACACCCAGGACAGCAGCCGGATGCCCAGCTCGATGCCGCTGATCCAATGGACGCCGCGCAGCGGCGGGTTGGCCGACCACCACGAGCGCAGGTGCTCGGCCACCCGCTCGGCGTACCGCTCGTTCCCGGTGACCGCGTAGGCGGCCGCGAGCTGGGTGAGGTAGTGGTGCCGGGACGGCTCCCAGATCTGCTTGATGTCTCCGACCGCGTCCTCGCTGCGGTACGGCACGTCGAAGGCGTAGCCCGAGGGGGCCCGGCGCCCGGTCTTCGGGTCGCGCCACCAGTCCGGGTCGGCCATGTCGTCACGGACCACGCCGAAGAACTCGGCGTGCCCGTCCATCAGCCGGTCCGCCTCGGCTATGAGGCGTTTCGCGGCGTCGGCGGGTACGCCGGAGATCGCCCCGGCGGGCAGTACGGCGGTGAATCGGGCGCCGGTCACGCTCGGGCAGTCGGGCGGCGCCGACCGCCAGCGCCGTCTGCGCACCGTGTCGCCCACCCGGCCCGCGACCTCCTGCGGCCCCATCCGGGACAGCCGCCGGAGGTACCAGCCCACGCTCATGGTCACTTGGACCTCGCCAACGTCACCGGCACGCCACCGGACAGGCCGGTCTGCACGGCGAGGGTGGCCGCCGTGGTGGCGACCAGCGACTCCAGCGGCACCGGCATCGGACCGCCGGTCCGAACCGCCTTGACGAACGCGGCCAGTTCGGCGTTCTGGCCCTTGTCCCGCGCCTTGGGCAGCCGCGAACTGACCCACTTCTTGCGCCCGTACACCGAGGCACGCACGAAGTCGTCGAGTCGCAGCGCGCGGCCGTCCGCGACCAGGTCCAGCGTCTCCTTGGGGAAGCCGGAGGGGCCGGTGGTGACGTAACTGATGGTGGCGGTGGAGCCGTCCGGGTAGCGCAGCAAGACCTGCAGGTCCTCGTTGCCGGACGTGGCGGTCGCGTACACCGAGACCGGGTCCGCGTCGAGCAGCCAGCTCGCCGTGTCGATGAAGTGTCCCCCCTCGCCGGCGAACCGCGAGCCCTCGGTGCCCTGCTGGAGATACCAGCTGCCGTGCGTGAGGCGGCCCGCGTTGACCAGGTAGCGGAGGTTCGCGGGACCGGTCCGGGCGCCGAACCGCGTCCTGGCCTCCTGCAGCAGCGGCGCGAACCGGCGGTTGAAGCCCACCTGGAGCCGGTCGTTGCCGGACTCCTCCACCGCCGCGAGCACGCCGGCCAGTTCGTCCTCGGTGAGGGCCAGGGGCTTCTCCACGAACACGGTCTTGCCGGCCAGGAGGGCCTGCCGGGTCAGTTCGGCGTGCGAGCTGTGCCGGGTGACCACGAACACCGCGTCGATGGACTTGTCGCCGAGCACGGCGTCGAGGTCGGTGGTCGCCTGGGCGAAGCCGAACTTCCGCTGCGCGTTGGCTCCGGACAGCGCCGTCGTGGTGACGACGGTCGACAGCTCGACGCCCTCGCGCTGTGCGAGGTGCGGCAGCAGCATCGACGTCGCGTAGTTGCCGGCGCCGACGAAGGCGAGACGTACCGGGGTCTTGGCGGCCGGGGCGGGGGGCTTCACGTTCACGGCGGGCACCGCCACCGACGGGGCCTCGGCCTCCCGGGCGTCTTGATCGGGGTACCGGAACAGCGCGGTGATGGCCTTCAGCTCGCCGTCCTTCAGGCGCTGGTAGGTCTCGACGGCGTCGTCGAAGTCGGCGACGTGGGAGATCAGGGGCTCCACGTCGACCTTGCCGCGGGCGGCCAGGTCGAGGAAGCAGGCCAGGTTGCGGCGCTCGGTCCAGCGCACGTAGCCGATCGGGTAGTCGCGCCCCTCCAGCTCGTACGACGGGTCGTAGCGCCCGGGGCCGTAACTGCGGGAGAACCGGACGTCGAGTTCCTTCTCGTAGTACGCGTTCCACGGCAGGTCGAGGCGGCACTTGCCGATGTCGACGACCCGGCCGCGGTCCCGGGCCAGCTTGGCGGCCAGTTCGACGGGCTGGTTGCTGCCACCGCCGGCGGCCAGGTACACCTGGTCCACGCCGTGTCCGTCGGTGAGTTCGGCGACGGCGTTCTCCACCGCGGCGGAGGCGGGGTCGCCGCAGGCCGCGGCGCCCAGGCGCTCGGCGAGCTCGCAGCGCGCCGGGTCGGGGTCGGCGCCGACGACGCGGACTCCCGAGGCGGCCAGGAGCTGGACCACCAGCTGGCCGATCAGCCCGAGGCCGATGACGAGTGCCACTTCGCCGAGCTGCGGCTCGCCCTGGCGGACACCCTGCATGGCGATCGACCCGACGGTGCCGAAGGCCGCGTGGCTGGGCGCGAGGCCGTCCGGCACCGGGACGTAGAGGTTCTTCGGCACCCAGTTGAGCTCGGCGTGCAGCGCGTGCTCGTTGCCGGCGCAGGCCACCAGGTCGCCGACCTTCACGTCGTCGATCCCGGCGCCGACCTCCTCGACCACCCCGCACAGCGAGTAGCCCAGCGGCGTGTAGGAGTCCAGCTTGCCCATCACCTTGCGGTACGTGGCGGGCACCCCGTTGGTGGCCACGCTCTGCATGACCTTGGCCACCTGGTCAGGGCGGGAGCGGGCCTTGCCCAACATCGACATGCCGGCCTCGGACACCTTCATGAGCTCGGTGCCGGTGGAGATCAGCGAGTAGGCGGTGCGGACCAGCACACCGCCCGGCTTGCACCCCGGCACCGGAACGTCGAGCACCGCCAGCTCGCCGCTCTTGTAGTTCTGTACGACCTGTTTCACCGAAGTCCCCTTATTCCTAAGCCGTTTGCCGAGTGCTCTGGCCGGACCCGGAGGTCGCGTCGCGATACCAGTACTCAAGGGTCAGCACATGCCACAGATGCTTGGAGAAGTCCTGCTGTCCGGCGGCGTCCTCGGCGACCATCCGGTTCAGCGCGTCACGGCGCAGGAACCCGGAGCGGACGAGCTCGCCGTCGTTGACCACCTCGCGCACCAGTGGGGCCAGATCCCGGCTCATCCAGGCCCGCAGCGGGGCGCTGAACAGGCCCTTGGGCCGGTAGACGATCTCCCGGGGCAGGATCGAGGTGGCCGCCTCCTTGAGGACCGCCTTGCCCTGTCGTCCGACGATCTTGCGGTCACCGGGCACGGCGAACGCCGCCTTGACCACCTCGACGTCCACGTACGGCACCCGCACCTCGGTCGACGCGGCCATGCTCGACCGGTCCGTGTACGCCAGGTTCAGGCCCGGCAGGAACATCCGGGCGTCGCCCAGGCACATACGGTTGACGAAGTCGTCGAGCTCGTTGTCCTGGTAGATGTCCGCGTGTTCGGTCAGCACGTCGTCGACCGTCCCCGCCAGGTCCGGATCGACCAGGGCGAGCAGCTCGTTCTGGTCGTACATGGTGTAGCTGCGCCGGAACGCGGTCTCCTCCGGCAGATCGGCGAAGGACAGGAACCGCTTCGCGAAGCGCACCGAGCGCAGTCCCCGCCGGGACGTGGCGACCGGCAGCCGGTCCACGACCGCGGACACACCGCGCCGCAGGGGTCGCGGGACGCGCTGGTAGCGCAGCGCGAGCAGATTGGCCAGGTGCTTGCGGTACCCGGCGAACAGCTCGTCGGCCCCCATCCCCGAGAGCATCACCTTGACCCCGGCCTCCCGGGCGGCCGAGCAGATCAGGAAGGTGTTGATCGCCGCGGGGTCACCGATCGGCTCGTCCAGGGAGTACGTCATCTGCGGCAGCAGCTCGAGCACGTTCGGGGCGATCTCGATCTCGTGCAGGTCGACGCCGAACTGCTCGGCGACCTGCCGCGCGTAGCGCAGGTCGTCCGGCATCGCCTCGAACTTGGCGTCCTCGGCGCGGAACCCGATCGTGTAGGCGGAGATCCCGGGGTGCTCGCGGGCGGCCAGCGCGGTCAGGTAGCTGGAGTCGAGCCCGCCGGACAGGAAGGTCGCCACAGGTACGTCGGAGAGCAGGTGCTGACGGGTCGACTCCTCGACGACGGCGGCCAGGTCCGGCCGTTCACCGGCCCGGGCCCGTTCCTGACCCTCGGCGGCGATGTCCTTCAGGTTCCAGAACCGGCCGCGCTCCACCCGGCCGTCGGGCCGGCACCGCAGCCAGCTCCCCGGCGGCAGCTTCTCCGCCTCGCGGAACGCGCAGCGCGAGTCCGGCACCCAGTAATAGAGGAGCGAGGCCACCAGCGCCGCATGGTCCACCTCCAGCCTGCCGCCGGTCGCGGCGGCGAGCGCCTTGAGCTCGGAGGCGAAGACCAGGCCCTCGCCGCGCCGGAGCAGGAACAGCGGCTTGATGCCCAACTGGTCGCGGACCAGCACCAGTTCACCGGTGCGCTCGTCGAAGACGGCGAACGCGAACATGCCGCGCAGCCGGGGCAGGCAGTCCGTGCCCCAGCGCCGCCAGGCCTCGAGCAGCACCTCGGTGTCGGAGGTGCCGCGGAAGCGCACCCCGGCGGCCTCCAACTCGGCCCGCAGTTCGGGCGCGTTGTACAGCTCACCGTTGTACGTCAGGACGAGGCTGTCCTTGACCATCGGCTGGGCGCCGGTCTCGGACAGGTCGATGATGGACAGCCGGCGGTGCCCGAGCTGCACCTCGCCGTCCCCGACGGGGTGGCCGTAGCGGCCCGCCCCGTCCGGGCCCCGGTGGGCGAGGGTGTCGGTGAGCCGGTCGGTCACGATCTTGCCATCCGGCCATCGGTAAGTCCCTGCGATGCCACACATGTCCTACCGCACCTCCTGGTCGCTGTCCGGGATCCGTGCGGCCCACATCGGCTGTCGCTCCGTCTTCACCTGGCCGGTCCCGTTCTGCCGGGCCGTCCGCTCGCTGTGCCCCCGCAGCGCGACGTGCAGCCCGTCCCAGAGCGTGCCGTCGGTCCGGTCCCGCGGATCGGGGTCGATCAGCACCACACCGACCACCGCGATGCGCTGGTCCGCGAGTTGCCGCGCCACGGTGTGCAGCCATGCGGCGCTGCCGTGCCCGGCACGCACGACGAGCACGGTCTGGGTACCGAGGTACTGGAGCTCGGTCCACGCGGTGCCGGGTGCCACCGAGCCGACGCCGAGCAGGCGCCCGTGCTCCGGCACGCTCGTGGCCTGTCGGCCGCTGACCACGGTGGGGTCCCCCGGCTTCGGGCGGCGGCGGGAGAGCTCCGAGCCCGGCAGGCCGTCGACGACGACCACGGGCCCGTCATCCGCCAGTGCCCTGGCGACGTTCAGGGCGATCGCGCTCGTGCTGCGCGCACAGCCCAGTTCCAGCAGCGACAACGGGTCCGCGGAGCCGCGGGCGGTGCGGGCCAGGGACACGGTGAGCCGTTCGCGGGCCAGCCGGGTCCGTCGGCGCTGCCACGGCCTGCCCGACCGGCGGGGCAGCTCCGAGATGACCGAGGCACCCAGGTTCGCCGCGATGTCCCGGCGCAGCACGGGGCGGTCCGCGACCACCACGCCGACCGCGGCCAGCGCGAGCCCGAGGAAGAGCCCGAGGACGAGCCCGATCCCGGCGTCGGTGGCAGCGGCCTTGGGCAGGGAGTGCCGTACCGCGCTCGGGTCGTCCACGATCTGCGTGCCGGCGATGACCGCGGGCGTGCCGGTGCGGGCCTCGGCGGCGCGCTGGTCGAAGTCGGCGATCCGCGAGTTGAGTTCGGCCCGGCGGGCGTAGAGCGACTCGAGGCTCGCCGCCCCCGTCGTGTCGCCGGCCGCGGACCGGTTGTTGATCTCCTTGTTGACCGCGGCGAGTTCGTCGCGTGTGCGGTCACGCTGGTCGAGCAGGGCCTTGGACTCGGCCTGCGCGGTTGCCTTCATCCGCTGCACGTGGTCCGCGACGAACGCGTCGGCCAGCGCCTTGGCCCGGGCCACCGCCTGGGCGTCGTCGTCGCCGGTCACGTCGATCTGCAGCAGGTTGTTGGTCAGGCCGGTGCCCCGGTAGTCCTTCATGAAGTCCTCGGGCTTCTCCGGGGACTTGAGGGACTTCAGGGCCGCGTCGGCGATGCGCGTGGTCTGCAGCAGCGCGACGTCGGTGCGGATCAGCGTGCCGGTGTCGTTGGGCTGGTCCTCCGCGTGGGCGACCAGCACCTTGGTCATCGCGCTCGGCGGTGGCGGCAGCAGGACCGCCACGGCCAGGCCGGCCAGGAAGCCCAGGGCCGCCATGGCGCACCACAGGCGGCGGCGCCTGCGCACCGCCACCACCAGCGCCTGCACGTCCAGGAGCGGGGTGGCGGCCGACTGTGGTGACGTCGTGTTCGTGGTCACGCCCGACCTCCCGTCGCGCGGGGAACCGCGAACGTCAGCGTGGCGTCGTCCGGCAGGTCGGCGGCGGCACGCGTGGCACCGGCCTGGACCGGTCCCGCGACGACGACGCCGACGATGTCGTGCCGGCCGTCCGCGCACGCCTCGGCGATGCCGGCGAGTTCCTCCGCGGTCCAGTTGTTCGCGCTGAGGACCACCACGGCACCGTTCTCCGTCTCCCGGTCCGGCACGATCGGCCGGTCCACGGACACCTCCACCATCCGCAGCAGTGGATCGTTCTTGGCCTCGGCGAGGAGCTGCCCCGCGGCCCGGCGGGCGATCTCGTCGCCGTCCGGTACGACGACCAGCAGCCGCCGGGGAGCAGGCAGCTGCTCCCGGAGGCGGGCGCACACCCGCCGGTAGCGGAGCCGTCGGCCGGCCTCGTCGCCGGACTTCTGCGGGGGCGGTACGTCCCAGCGGGTGTCGGCGCCGAGGAGCCGTCGGATGCGGGTTGTCCGGCCCCCGCCCTGCGGCGCGTGCGCGGGCCATTCACCGGGCACGTCCACGGCGCCAAGCGGTGTCGAACCCAGTGCCGCGGCGATCTCGGGTTCGGTGCGCAGTCGGCGGTTCATCCGTGCGGCGACGAGATGGCCGAGGACCGCGAGCAGGAAGAACACGAGCGCCCCGCCGACGATGAGCTGAATCCTGGTCGGCGGCGCCTCACCGGTGGGCCGGGGGGCCTCCCCCATGACGACCATGCCTGACTTGCTGGTCGACGGGTCGGCCTCTTCCAGCTTCTTCATGGCCGCCTCCAGCGAGGTGCGCAGGTTCTCGAGCGCCGTGCGGGACTGCACGCTCTCCACGGTCTGTCCCGGATCGGCCGCGTCGGCCAGCTCGGAGATGCGCCGGTTGGTCTCCGTCACCTGCTTGCGCAGCGCCTCGGTCTGCGCGGCCACCGAGGCGTCGGTGCCGCTGCCCGCGACCTGCGCGGCGAACTGCACGAACTGCTGGGCCACCCCGTCGGCGAGCCGCTGCGCGCGCTCCGGGGTGTCGGCCGTACCCGCGATCGTGATGATGTTCCCGTCGGCGGCCGAGGCGCTCACGTCGTCCTGCAGCTCGGAGCGGCTGACGTCGGACCAGTGCAGAGCGTCGGCCGCACGGTCGACCACGGTCAGGCTGGTGGCGATGTCGACCTGGGTGAGCAGCTCTCGTTCCTCCCACACTCCTGGCAGCAGTACCGGTGCCGACGCGGTGTATCGCGGTGGGAACACCAGCACCGAGGTGCCGTAACCGAACAGTGCGCCCACCACGGCGAGGACGGCCAGAAGCCGCCAGCGCCGCCGGAGTATCCGCCCGATCGTGACGAGGCGGATGGTGTCTTCGTTCAACTGCGCTGCCTCTTCTTCCTTGTGCGCACCGGACCGCTCGCCGGCACCGCGTCGCGGTTCCGGCAGGCGGCGGTATAGGCGGCGAGCAGTGACGCCTGTGAGTTGCGCCAGGAGAGCGGCCCGCCGATCCGCTCCTGGCCGATCTTGCCCATCCGGGCCCGCTTGTCCGGATCGTCCAGCAACTCCGTGATGAGCTCGGCGAACCGGGTCTCGTCGTTGGCCGGCGCGTAGACGGCGGCTTCACCGGCGGAGACGCGGGCCTCCTTCAGGTCGAAGGAGACGATCGGCCGGCCCATCGCCATGTACTCCAGGACCTTGTTCATGGTCGACACGTCGTTGAGCGGATTGCGCGGGTCGGGAGACAGACACACGTCCGCGGTGGACAGGTAGCGCAGCAGGTCGGCGTCCGGGATGCGCCCGGTGAACTGCACCTGCTCGGTGAGCCCGAGCTCCCGGGACAGCTCGACCATCGCGTCGAAGGCGTCGCCGGAGCCGACGAACACCGCGTGCCAGTCGGTCCGCCCGAACTCGTCGCGCAGCTTGGCGAGGGCGCGCAGGGCGTAGTCGACGCCGTCCTGCGGGCCCATGACGCCGAGGTAGCAGAGCAGATGGGGCTTGCCGCGCTTCAACTCCGGCTCGGGCGGCACCGGTTGGAACCGTTCGATCTGGGGCGCACTGCGCACCACGTAGACGTCCTCGGGCCGCTTGCCGCCGCGGCTCACCGCGACGTCCTTGTAGCTCTCGTTCGTGGCGAGCACGACGTCCGCGGCCCGGTAGGTCCGCCGTTCCACGGCGCACACCGCGCGGTAGAGCAGGTCCTTGCCGCGGTCGAAGCGGGACAGGTACAGCTCGGGCACCAGGTCGTGCTGGTCGAAGACGAACCGCGCGCCGCGCCGCCGCAGCCAACGGGCCGCCAGGAACAGCAGGTCGGGCGGGTTGCAGGCGTGGACCACGTGGACCGGGCCGACCTTGCGGGCGAGCCGGGCCGTGTGCCACAACGCCGATCCGTACTCCTGCAGATAGCCGGCCGGTCCTCCGGTGGCGGCGCGCAACGGGTAGCGGTGGATCCGCACCCCGTCTATCAACGCCTCCGGCTCCGTGTCCCGTTTCTCCCCCTGCGGACAGATGACGTGCACGTCCCAGCCCGCGTCGCGCAGCGTCGTGCACTCCTGCCACACCCGTCGGTCGAACGGCACCGACAGGTTCTCCACCAGGATCAGCGCGCGCCGGCCCGAGCCGTCGCCGCTGACTTCGTTACCAAGCAAGGCCTATGTATCCCGGTTCGGTCCGGCGCGTCTCGGCGTCGGGAAGGCGGATGAGGTCGACTATCACCGGGCCGCCGCCATGAGGCAGGGCCGCGAGGACAGCCGGGTCTTTGGTCCCGACCAGGCACACCTCGGCATGGTCGAGCACCTCCTCGACGGAGTCCGCGAGCAGCTGCGCGAGGTGCGGCAGCCGGGTCTCGATGTACTCGCGGTTCGCGCCGATCAGCCGGGAGAGGCTCACGTTGGCGTCGTGGATCCGCAGGTCGTACCCCTTGCCGTGGAGCCGCTCCGCCAGCTCGACGAGCGGACTCTCGCGGAGGTCGTCGGTGCCGGGTTTGAAGGACAGCCCGAACAGGCCCACCTTCCGCTTGCCGGTGCGCTCCACCAGGTCCACCGCACGCTGCAGGTGGTCGGAGTTGGAGGGCAGCACGTGGGAGAGGATGGGCACCGAGACGTCGGCCCGCTGCGCCGCGTGGACCAGGCTGCGCAGGTCCTTGGGCAGGCAGGAGCCGCCGAAGGCGAAGCCGGGTCGCAGGTAGGCGGGGCTGATGTTCAGCTTGCGGTCGGCCAGGAAGACGTCCATCACCTGGTGCGAGTCCACGCCCAACGCCTGGCACACGGCGCCGAGTTCGTTCGCGAAGCCGATCTTGAGGCCGTGGAACGCGTTGTCCGCGTACTTGATCGCCTCGGCCGTCGGGACCGGCACCCGGAACACCTCGCCCGGCAGGCCCTCGTACAGCGCGGCCACCACGTCGCCGCTGGCCGGGTCGAGCTCGCCGATGACGGTCTTGGGCGGGTCGAAGAAGTCCCGCACGCTGGTTCCCTCGCGCAGGAACTCCGGGTTGACCGCGACCCCGACGTCCACTCCGGCGGTGCCGCCGATGTTCTTCTCCAGGATCGGTACCAGGAGGTTCAGGCAGGTGCCCGGGAGCATCGTGCTGCGGAACACCACGGTGTGCCGCCCGCCCCGCTCGGCCAGCGCGGCGCCGATCTCCTCGGTGACCCGCTCCAAGTACGTCGTGCACAGGCTGCCGTTGGGCTCCGACGGGGTGCCCACGCAGATCAGCGACACCTCGCTGTCCATGATCGCCTCACGGACGTCGGTGGTGGCGCGCAGCGCTCCGGTCCGTACGACGTCGGCGGTGAGTTCGCCGATCCGCTCCTCGACCACCGGGGCCTTGCCGTCGTTGACCAGGTCGACCTTCACCTGGTTGACGTCCACGCCGATGACCTCGTGCCCCATGCCGGCCAGGCACGCGGCCGACACGCAGCCCACGTAGCCGAGCCCGAACACGCTGATTCTCATGACCGGTTCCTCCCCCCCAGGCAGGCCCTTGTGGCCTGCGCTCTGCCCGCCGTCCGGACGGGACCCCCCGCACATCAGTAGGCCCCCTGGCCGTAGAGCACCGCGCGCAGCGTCTTCCACAAGATCACCGCGTCCAGGGCGAGCGACCAGTCCTCCACGTACCGCAGGTCGAGGCGGACGGCCTCCTCCCACGGCAGGTCGCTGCGTCCGCTGATCTGCCACAGGCCGGTGAGGCCGGGCTTGACCAGCAGTCGCCGCCGGATGTCCGGGCCGTACTCGGCGGACTCCTCCGGCAGCGGAGGGCGCGGACCGACGAGCGACATCGATCCGGTGAGTACGTTGAACAGTTGCGGGAGTTCGTCGAGCGAGTACCGGCGCAGCACTGTTCCCACCCGGGTCACCCGCGGATCCCGGCGCATCTTGAACAGCAGTCCTGCGCCCTCGTTGCGGTCGGCCAGCTCGGCACGTGTCCGGTCGGCCCCTACGACCATGGTGCGGAACTTGAGGATGGTGAACTCACGGCCGTCCTTGCCGACCCTGCGCTGGCGGTAGAACGCCCCGCCCCGGCTGTCCGTCACCACGAGCAGTCCGACGAAGAGCATCAGCGGCGCGAACAGGATCAGCAGAATCGCCGAGCCCAGCCGGTCGGCGACCGCCTTGATCGCCCGGCGGCCCCCGGTGAACGTCGGCATGCTGACCCGCAACAGGGGGATCCCGAGCACGGCGTCGACGTGCAGCCGCGGGCCGGCCACCTCCATCAGCACCGGGGCCACGACCATCTCGGCCTCGCTGCCCTCGAGGTTCCAGGCCAGCCGCTGCAGCCGGTCCGGTGTCCAGTAGGGGTCCGGTGTGATCGCGACGACCCGATAGCCGTCGTTCTCCACGTACTTGGCGACGTCCGTCAGCTGGCCGACGACCGGCACTCCGTCCAGTTCGTCACCGTCGAACCCGCGGCCTTCCGTCGTGCACACCCCGTCCACCCGCCATCCGAGGTGGGGGAACTTGCGGGTGCGGCTGATCAGGTCGCTCACGGTGGCCGGGCTCCCGGCGGCGAGCACCGGTCTCAGACACTGCCCTTCCTTGCGCTGCTTGTGCAGCCCGAGGCGGAGCAGATACCGCGCGGTCATGGTGACCAGCGCGATCGCGGGGATCGCGACGAAGATCCAGAGCTTGATGTTGCGTGAGGTGAGGGCGATCCCGCCGAGCGCGAGCACGACGGTCGCCGCGAAGAGTGAACGACCGAGCCTACGGAATTCCTCGGCGCCCTGGCCGAGCACGGCCGGCGCCCACGCCCGGCCCACCGCGAGCGCTCCCAGCACCAGCAGCTCGGTGCCGAACGCGAGAATTCCCCATTTCTCATGCCAGTTGGCCGCGTCCCGGGCCCCGAAGAACTCGCCGATCCCCGCGACCACGAAGGCGGTGGTCACCGTGTCGCTGGTGATCACGGTACGGCGGTACCGCTGCTCCCAGCCGTTCGCCGACTGGCCTGCCGCCCCATCCGTCAGACGCTCGTGCGCCGACGGAAGGGGCCTGACTATTCCCCCCTCCCGCACAGAATCCCCCCGGTCCCCAGTGGTACGACGTGGTTGCCAGACACCGTTCCTCCCCCCGGGAGGCCCCCGCCTCCCGCAAAAAGTTCCTCCCCTTGCGGGACCCCCGCCCCGCGCCGCGCTGTTCCTCTCCCGGGAGACACCGCCCCGCGCATGACATGCCTACGTCAACGCCGCGTAAGCAACTCGCCCCTGGCAGCAGCAGACTTACACGTTTCGCCAGACACTTGAGTTGCGCGGGAACTCACTGAAACCTCGGATGCTCCCCGCACCCGAAGCCCCCCTCGGCTTCGAAGAACTGATTACCCCCGAGCCTGGCGCCGAGACGTTTCTGCTCAGTGTCCGCAGCGCCGGACCCATAGATCACTATTTGTCGCCCCGTGTCCCACCATGGGCAGCAAGGTCAATCTAGACCATCGAGACCCGTCTGCAAGGGGGGATGTGTGGAATATGTGCTTACGATTTGAAGATGGGGCAGCGGAGCCATCACTTCAGCGTGTGTTTCGGCCACAAAGACGGGCCTGGTGACCTGCGATGACGCGAGTTTCGTTTGCAGAGATGGTGTCCCGCGGGGGTGACCGCCGGGTGGCACAGCCGATCAAGACGGCCGGAATCCGCAAGCCGGGTCGGGCGGCTCTCCGCTGGGTGGACTTGTCCAACTCGCCTCAGCGGGGGGCCTCGTGGACGGCTTCACACGACTCGGGCTGCGTAGGTCGGTCTGGCGCAGCCGGCCGCCGGAGCGCGCGACGAGGCCGACCTTGGTCCCGCCGGGCACAAACAGGTCGAGCCCCTCGAAGAGCAACTCCGCGCCGCGTTGGAGTAGTCGGTGAAGGCGCGAGAGTTCGCGACGCGAGAGCGGCGCTCGGCGCCGAACACCGCAGCCTCGACGATCAGGCCACCCGGTTCGGCAACAGGACCGTCGCCTACGCCCTCCCCGCCGAGGGCAAGGCCGGCATCAGCGACCTGTGAAGCGCCCCGGCCGACGGCACGGGCAAGCCCCGGCTGCTGATCGCGGGGCCGTCTTCTCCGGCACCGCTGTGACGGACGGCTACCTGTCGGTCGGGGCGGCTGCGGCCGGCAGCTCCACCGTGATGCGGAGACCGCCGCCGGAGCGCGGGGCGAGAGCGAGTGTTCCGTCGTGTGCCTGGGTGATGGTCTTGACGATCGCCAGGCCGAGGCCGACGCCCGCGTGGTCGGTACGGATGCGTTCGGTGCCGCGCCGGAACGGTTCGGTGAGAGTGGCCACCAGTTGGGGGGCGAGTTCTTCGCCGGTGTTCTCGACGGTGAGCAGCACGGTGCGTGGACGGATGCCGGTACTGACCCACACCGTGCCCGGTCCGGGCAGGTTGTGGACGATCGCGTTGTGCACGAGGTTCATGGTCAACTGCAGCAGAAGCGCGGGCGATCCGGTCGTCGAAGCGATGTCGCCGCGGGTCTCGATGGTGACGCCGTGCTTTTCCGCGAGCGGGAGAAGTGTCTCGGTGGCCTCCTCCGCCAGGAGGGACAGATCGACGTCTTCGCGACTGAAGGACCGCTGGTCGGCGCGGCTGACCAGCAGCAGGGCCTCGGTGAGATCGATCGCCCGGGTGTTGACGGCGTGAAGGCGTTCGACGAGTTCGCGCGGGTCGTGGTCCGGATCGGCGCGGGCCACGTCGAGAAGTGACTTCGAGACCGCCAGCGGGGTGCGCAGTTCATGGGAGGCGTTGGCGGCGAACCTCCGCTGTTCGTCGACGTGTGCTTCCAGCCGGGCGAGCATCTCGTCGAAGGCGTCGGCCAGTTCGCGGAACTCGTCCTTACGGCCCGACAGCCGGATCCGGTGGGAAAGTGATCCGTTCGCGGCGATGCGCGTGGCGTCCGTGACACGGGTCAACGGGGCGAGCATCCGGCCGGCGAGAACCCACCCTCCGACAAGTCCGAACACCAGCAGAAACGCCAGGACCGCGGCCGCCCTCGGAGCGAAGACCTGCAGAAGGACGGACCGGATGGGAAAGACACCGCCCGTGGGCCTGTCGTCGGGGTTGATGAGCATCGCGCGGTCGGGGACGTAGCGCAGGAGGAACGCCCACACCGCCGCGAGCAGCAGAACACCGGCGACCATGAGGAATCCGGCGTAGCTGAGGGTGAGCCGGAAGCGCACGCTCAGCCCGGGCTGCCTATCCACGCCCTCCTCCTCCGTGTCCGGCCTCCGGTTGCGTGTCGATGCGATAGCCGACGCCCGGCACGGTGGCGATGAGCCCGGGTTCGCCGAGGCGTTTGCGCAGTGCGGAGACGGTGATGCGCACGGCGTTGGTGAAGGGGTCGGCGTTCTCGTCCCACGCGCGTTCCAGAAGTTCCTCGGCGCTGACGATCCCGCCCTCGGCCGCGACGAGTACGTCGAGCACGGCGAACTGCTTCCTCGTCAGCGCGACATAGCGGCCGTCCCGGTAGACCTCTCGGCGGAACGGGTCGAGGCGCAGCCCCGCGATCTCGCGTACGGGAGGCCTGCTGTGGGCACGTCTGCGGTCCAGTGCCCGGAGCCTGAGCGCCAGTTCCCGGAGTTCGAAGGGCTTGGTGAGGTAGTCGTCGGCGCCCAGTTCGAACCCGGAGGCCTTGTCGTCGAGACGGTCGGCCGCCGTGAGCATGAGGATCGGCATGCCGCTGCCGGAGGCGACGATGCGTTCGGCGATCTCGTCACCGGAGGGCCCGGGGACGTCACGGTCGAGGACGGCGATGTCGTAGGCGTTGATGCCGAGCAGTTCCAGAGCGGTGTCGCCGTCCCCTGCCAGGTCGGCCGCGATCGCCTCCAGCCGCAGGCCGTCGCGGATGGCCTCCGCCAGATAGGGCTCGTCCTCGACGATCAGCACACGCATGTCATCGATGCTACGAGTCGGCGCATATCGTCGGCATATCGAAAACCGCATACACGCGGGCAACACCTCGCTGCCTTGACTGGCGGAATGACTCGAATCCCACCGTCGACACGGACGGGTTCCCGCCGAATCCACTACCTCTTAGCCGTCGGACTGGTCGCGGTCCTGGCAGCGATCGTCGTCACCCTCGGCCCCCAGGTGCTGAAGTCCGCCTCGGCCCCGGCGACCTTGAACTCCCTTCCGCTCGGCAAGGCCGACGGCGTCGTCCCCGAAGGCGTGACGGTCTTCGACGACGACTTTCCGGCTGTCGCCGGACTCGACCAGGATCTCCTCGAAGCCCTCCGCGAGGCCGCGACGGACGCCGGAGTCGAGTTCCACGTCAACAGTGGCTGGCGTTCCCCGGCCTACCAGAACCAGCTTCTTCGCGAGGCGGTCGCCAAGTACGGCTCGGCACAGGAGGCCGCCCGCTGGGTGGCCACCGCGACGACGTCACCTCATGTGTCGGGGGACGCGGTCGACCTCGGCCCCTCCGCGGCGACGGCGTGGCTGTCCGACCACGGTGCCGAGTACGGACTCTGCCCGATCTACCGCAACGAACCCTGGCACTACGAACTGCGCCCCGCGGCGATCGCCCACGGCTGCCCGCGGATGTACGCCGACCCCACCCAGGATCCCAGGATGCACCAGTGACCGACTGTGAACGAGGACGGACGATGACGCAGGTGAAGCCCGCGGAGACCGGACAGCTGGGCGCCGACCGCCGGGACACCGGCTCCGGGACCCTGCGCGCAGGCATCCACCGGGCGGTCCGCGTCGTCTCCCGGCCGGAGCCCTGGAAGCGCGGCCCGGTGCCCGCGGCGCTGGCGCTGCTGCTCGGCCTGCTCATACTGCTGCACGCGCGGATCCCGGACGGGTCCAAGAACCTCGGCAGTCTGGTGGAGACCTTCCTCCCGTGGTTCGGCGCCTTCGTCCCGCTACTGCTGGCCGCCGCACTGTGGCGGCTCTCCGCCTCGGCGCTGGTCGCGCTGCTGCTGCCGGTCACGGCGTGGCTGAACCTCTTCAGCGGTCTGCTCACCGACAAGTCCCACGCGGGCGGCGACCTGACCGTGGTCAGCCACAACGTGGGCGCCGACAACCGGGATCCGGTCGGCACCGCACGCGATCTGACCGCTTCCGGGGCGGATGTGCTGGCCCTGGAGGAGATCACCACGCAGGCAGCGGTCACGTACGAGAAGACGCTGGCGAAGGCGTACCCGTATCACGTGCTGCGGGGCACGGTCGGGCTGTGGAGCAAGCTGCCGCTGTCGGACACGCGGACGGTCGACGACGGAATGCGGGGCATGGCCGGACCGCTGGCGGCGCACCTGTCGGCCGAGGAGAGAGCGGGCACACCCCGCGCGCTGCGCACGACCGTGGCCACGGACCAGGGGCCGTTGGCGGTGTACGTGGCCCACCTGGGATCCGTACGCGTCAATCCGAGAGGGGGCATGTCGTCGGGCGAACGGGACGCCGGCGCACTGGCCCTCGGCAAGGCCGTGGCCGCCGAGAAGAACGAGCGGGTGGTGCTGCTCGGCGACCTGAACGGCACGATGGACGACCGCAAGTTCGACAGCCTCACCTCCCAGCTGGACTCGGCCCAGGTGGTGGCCGGGGACGGCTTCGGGTTCACCTGGCCGACGGAGTTCCCGGTGGCACGGATCGACCAGATTCTGGTCAGGGGCGTGCGGCCGGACAGCGCCTGGGTACTGCCGGCCACCGGCAGCGATCACCGGCCGGTGGCCGCCCGCATCAGTTGGTGAACACCCCGTCATCCACTCACCGATAGCGCTGTACCGATGTCTCCCCGAGGCCGATCACCTCGTCCTCCACCGGGTCGTCGTCGAGGAAGCCCCCCGACTGGTGGTGCCACAGCTTCGCGTACGGGCCTTCCAGCGCGAGCAGTTCCTGGTGACTGCCCTGCTCGACGATCCGCCCGCGGTCGAGGACGACGAGCTGGTCCATGCCCGCGACCGTGCTCAGCCGGTGCGCCACCACGAGCGCCGTCCGCCCCTCCATGAGCCGCCACAGCGCTTCCTGGACCAGGAGTTCGCTCTCCGAGTCCAGGGCGCTGGTCGCCTCGTCGAGCAGCAGGATCGGCGCGTCGCGCAGGATCGCCCGGGCGAGCGCGACGCGCTGGCGCTGCCCGCCGGACAGCTTGACGCCCCGCTCGCCCACCAGGGTGTCGAAGCCGTCGGGCAGGGCGTCGGCGAACTCGGTGACATGGGCCGCCTCGGCCGCGCGACGGATCTCGGCGTCGGTGGCGTCCGGCCGGGCGAAGGCGATGTTGTCCCGCAGGGTGCGGTGGAACATGGCCGGGTCCTGCGGGACGTACGCCATCAGGCTGCGCAGGTCGGTCTGGCGCAACCGGCTGATGTCCTGGCCGCCGACGAGGATCCGGCCGCCGTCGATGTCCTGCATCCGCAGCAGCAGCCGGGTGAGCGTGGTCTTGCCGCCGCCGGAGCGTCCGACGAGGCCGACCTTGGTCCCGCCGGGCACGAAGAGGTCGAGCCCCTCGAAGAGCAGTTCCGCGCCCGCGTGGGCGAAGTTCACCTGCTCGAAGCGGACGTCGGCGGCCCCGGGCAGCAGTGGCTCCGGCGACGGCGGGTCGAGTACGGTCGGCGGGGTCAGGAGCAGTTCGGTGAACTGCGCGGCCTCCGTCATCGAGCTCTCCAGACGACGGTAGATCTGGTTGAACTCGAACATGATCCGGGTCGCGTTGGAGTAGTAGGTGAAGGCGACCACGACCGCCTCCACGCCGTGCTCGCCCCCGCCGAGGGTGACCGCGAGCAGCAGGCCGAGCGCGTTGGTCAGCACGGACATCGGCGCGACGAAGGTGTCGATGCGCAGGTTGCCGTAGTCCCACGACCGGAGCATGAGCCGGCGCGAGGTCGCGACACGGGAGCGGTGCTCGGCGGCCTCGCGTTCCTCGGCGCCGAACGCCCGGACCGTGTCCATGTTCATCAGGCTGTCGGCGACGTGCCCGGACACCCGGGCGACCGCTGCCTCGCGCTCGGCGACCAGCCTCTGGCGGTGCCGGATGAGGGGAGCCGCGCACAGCGCCGTGACCGCGATCATCGTCAACAGCCCGACGACGAGCAGCGGTTCGTAGCGCCACAGCACCACCGAGCCGAACAGCAGCGGCACGACGTTGCCGACGACCTGGAAGCACAGGGTGTCGACGAACGGCTCGAAACGGGTGGCGAAGCTCAGGACGCGCTTGGTGAGCGACCCGGCGAAGTTGTCGTGGAAGAACGTGGCGTCCTTGGCGAACAGTTCGTCCATACCGATGACGTAGAGGTGCTCGATGCCGAGGGCGTCGAGGCGGTTCATGCAGTGGAGGGCGACCCGCCACAGTGTCTCCGCGAGCAGCAGGACACCGGCGAAACCCAGGACGTACGGCAGTGCCGACCTGACGGTGAGTTCGCCGCCGTCGGCGATGTCACCGGCAAGCTTCGCGACGATCAGCGGGGCGATGTAGTTGAGGCCGATGCCGCCCAGCGCGAACAGCAGCATGGCGGGAGCCGTCAGCCGGCGAAGCCGGGCCAACTCCCGTCCGTAGTAACGGAGTGCGAGGAGCACCGCGCCCTTGCGCGGCGTGACTTTCTCTAGCTCAGGCGTCTGCATCCTAACCCTGTGTGTATGGGGAGTAGCGGTCCGGGTTCGGCAGTGTCCCGTGACGGCGGCCTCGCGGTCCACGTGTTTTTCGGCAGGTCACGCCTATCGAGGACCGTCAAATCTCAAGTGACGCAAGGGGATTGACGTAGAAAGCGCTTGCCACCTACGGTCCCCCGAATGGGTATGCAGCGAAGACTCGGCTGGGCGTCGCTCGCCGCGGCGACCACGATGGCACTGGCGGCAGGAGTGATCACGGCACCGGCCGCGCACTCCGCGGACGAGCCCGTGACCGTCGTGGTCGACGGTGACGACGTACGGGCCGACAACGTGAACGGCCTCACCTACAAGGGCCTCGGCCTGCTCAGCTGCAACAGCACGAGCAATCTGCTGATGGACTACAAGGCGGAACATCCCGACCGCTACTGGCAGCTCGTCAGGGTGCTGTTCGGCGGCAGGAACCCCCTCATCAACCACGTCAAGGTCGAGATGGGGTCGGACACCAACACCTCGACCGGTTCCGATCCGGCGACCATGCGCACGGCGGACGAACTCGCCGACGCGTCCCGCTCCCCCGGCTTCCAACTCGCCGCCGACGCCAAGACGGTGAACCCGGACCTCAAGGTCTCGATCCTGCGCTGGGTCATGCCCCAGTGGGTGCAGACCGAGTGGAACAAGGGCACCGGCACCGACGAGATGTACAAGTGGTACAAGGAGACGATCCTCGACGCGTACGAGAAGTACGGGTACATGGTCGACTACGTCAATCCGGACACCAACGAGACCACGAAACCGGACATCTCCTTCGTCAAGTGGTACAAGAACGCCCTGGCGAACGACACCGAATTCGCCGACCCCCGTTACGGTCTGACGCCCGCTCAGCAGAAGGCGGCCGCGAAGGCGTACCACGACATCAGGATCGTCGCCTCGGACGAGAACACCACGAAGAACATCGGCCCGGCGATGCTCACGGACACCGAACTCTTCGGCATGGTCGACGCGGTGGGCTACCACTACACCACCGAGGACCGGCTCGACGGCGCTCCCGACAGCGCCACCTACCAGCCGTACACGAAGCTGGCGACCGGTGACAACGCCCGGGGCCAGGACAAGGAGGTCTGGTACAGCGAGGGCGTCGGCTCCTTCGGCTGGACGGACTACCGGGTGGCCAACACCGAGGGGCCGGGCGGCGCGAGCACCGGGATCGGCGGTGTGCAGAGCGCGCTCGACCTCGCCAACCGTTCCGTGAAGAGCTACGCCAACTCCAAGCGGACGCACTACATCTTCCAGCCGGCGATCGGCTCCTTCTACGAGGGCGCCCAGTACAGCCACAAGGAGCTGGTCAGCGCCCGCGACCCGTGGTCCGGGAGCATCCACTACGACGCCGCCGTGTACGTGATGCAGCACTTCACCCAGTTCGCGAGGACCGGCTGGGAGAACGCCACCAACACGGCCGGCATCTGGCGCACCGTGCCCGAGGCGAGCTACAGCGGGGTGAGCGGCACCGAGAACGTCGACGGCTCGAACGGCGCCCCCAGCTACATGACGCTCGCCGACCCGAAGAAGAAGGACTTCTCCACGATCGCCGTCAACGACAGCGACCGGACGAAGAGTTACCGGATCAAGGCCGAGAACATGGCCCTGGGCGCCGACCCCACCATGGAGGTCTGGGAGACCCGCGCGGCCGACCCCGGCCAGGCCTACGACGCCAACTTCAAGCACCTGGCCGCCGAGATCCGCCCCGACGGCGACGGCTACTACACCTACACCGTCCAGCCGCGCTCGATCGTCACGTTCACCACGCTCGACCGCAGCCACGACAAGGCGACGCAGCAGCGCCTGCCCGACTCGGCGGCCCGCACGGTGCTCGACACCGACGCGACCGGCAAGCGGCACGACACCCGCGACAGCGTCCTGTACGCCGACGACTTCGGGTACGAGGAGGAGGGCAGGGTCCAGGTCGGCACCGACAACGGCGCCCGCAAGGTCTCCCAGCCGTACCTCAAGTCCCGTGGCGACCAACCGCGTTACCTGGTCGACCAGACCGGAGCGTGGGAGGTCGGCGAGGACACGAGCGGTGACAACGTGCTGTACCAGTATCTGGACCAGTCCATGAAGGCCACCGGTGCCTGGAACCGGAACACCCCCAACACCACGGTGGGTGACTTCCGTTGGGAGAACTACCGGGCCTCGGTCGACGTGTCCTTCCCGGACCCGGCCGGCGGACTCGCCACCCTGGGCGTGCGTCAGCAGAAGGGGATGGCCGCGACGGACGCGGCGTACAGCATCGGCATCGACCCGACGGGGAAGTGGACCTTCTACCGTTACGGCACGGCGATCCGGACGGGGACGGTCGCCGCGGCGGACGGCTACCGTCTCGCCGTCGAGGCCAAGGGCGCGACCGTCACCGTGGACGTCGACGGACAGACTGTCGCCACCTATCAGGACCCGACACCGACGAGCGGGGGCCGCGTCAAGCTCGGCACCGACTTCCACACGACCGCGTTCGACAACCTGAAGGTCGAGAAGGTCGCCGGATACACCCCGTACGCCACCACGCTGACCGACAACATGGACAGCTCGGTCGGCTACGAGGGCACGTGGAGCCGGAACGCCTCCCTGGGCGACGCGATGAACTGGTACCGCTCGACGTCGACCAGCAGCACGGCCGGAGCGACCTTCACCGTCCCGTTCTCCGGTACGGGCATCGACGTCATCGGCGGCAACGACGGCAGCGCCGTCCTCGACGTCGAGGTCGACGGCCGGCCGGTCGCCCGGGACGCGAGGACCACCGCCACCGACAAGCGTCAGGCGACGTACTCCCTGCGCGGCCTGCGCGACGGCAGGCACACCGCGACCTTCACCCTGAAGTCCGGGAAGCTCGTACTGGACGCGTTCACCACGCTCTCCGGCGATGTGGACGGGCAGGTCGACACCACCCCGATCCGCAGCACCCTCAAGGCGATCGGCCGCCCCGCGGAGGCCGACCACACGGCAGACTCATGGGCCCTGTTCGCGACCGCGCGTTCGGCCGCCAGGTCTGCGGTGGGCGGCCAGAAGGGCCTCGACACGATCGGGGTCGAGCAGATCACGAACAGACTCGAGAAGGCGTACGGAGGGCTGGTGCGCAAGGAGGCCTGAACGACCGAAGGCCGTTCCGAGACACCTCGGAACGGCCCCGGGAGTCACGCGCCGCGGAGCTGAACGGTCTGGAGCCGTCGGCCCTGGTCCGACACGAAAAGGGCCCCCACAGGCTCTCGCCTGCGAAGACCCTTCGCACCGTCGGGACGACAGGATTTGAACCTGCGACCCCTTGACCCCCAGTCAAGTGCGCTACCAAGCTGCGCCACGTCCCGGCCGCGTCTCCCACGGGTGTTCCGTGTGATCGCGCAGGTAACCCTACCTCACGCGCGCGGCCGGACCGACTGGCGGGCGTCAGCCCCGGGTGACCACGGTCTCGCGGACCTCCGTCGCCCCCGCGACGACCCGGCGCGCGGCCCGCCGTACCGGAACGAGCAGGGCCGCCAGGGCCGCCGCGAGGCAGAGCACGGCCAGCAGGGTGAAGCCGTGCGTGTAGCCGGACTCGTACGGCAGTCCCGAGGGCTGCAGGTGACCGGTGACCAGGACGCTGGTGACCGCCGCGCCGATGGAGCCGCCGATCGTGCGGATGTTGGCGTTCATACCGGTCGCGGCGCCGGTCTGGTCGGCCGGGACACTGCCCACGATCAGGTTGGCCATGGAGGCGAAGGCGAGCCCGATGCCGAGCCCGAACAGGCCCGCGACCACGGCGATCTGCCATTGATCGTCGTGCCAGAGCGCGAGGAAGCCGCAGGCCACCGCGCCCAGCGCGGCCCCGGTCACCAGCAGCGGCTTGGCACCGACCACCGGCTCCAGCCGACCGCTGAGCACCCCGGAGAGGAACATCGCCACCAGCATCGGCAGCATGAGCAGTCCGGCCGCGGTGACGCTCGCGCCGAAGCCGTACCCGGCCGACGACGGCGTCTGGACGAAGCCCGGCAGGAAGGACCAGATCGAGTACATCCCGGCACCGAAGAGCAGCGCGACGGTGTTCGTGGTCCAGACGGCGGGCAGGCGCATCACCTTCAGGTCGATCAGCGGGGTGCGGGAGCGGGCCTCGGAGTAGAGCCACAGCGAGAACAGGACGACGGCCATGGCGAAGAGTCCGAGGACCCGGGCCGAGCCCCAGCCCCATGTGCCCGCCTGGCTGAGCGGCAGCAGCAGCGCGACCAGCCATGCGGAGAGCAGCACGGCACCGAGCCAATTGACGTTCCCCTGCGCCCTGTTGGGCGACTCGGGCACATAGCGTACGGCGATCAGGGTGGCGGCGATCACGATGGCGACCGGGATCCAGAACAGCCAGCGGTAGTCGAGCGCGGTCACGATGGGACCGGCGGCCACCATTCCGACGCCACCGCCGGCGGCGATCACGGCGGACAGGTTGCTGATGGAGCCGCTCACCTGGGACGCCTCGAACTCGTCCCGGATGATGCCGAAGGAGAGCGGGAGCAGGGCGCCGCCGACACCCTGGACGACGCGGGCGACGATCATGAGACCGATCGAAGGCGCCAGCGCGGCGAGGAGACAGCCGACCGCCACCGCCACCAGGACGGCGACGAGCGTGCGCTTCTTGCCGACCAGGTCGCCTACCCGGCCGAGGATCGGCGTGAAGATCGAGGCGGACAGCAGATACGCGGTCATCACCCAGGTCGCGGTGGACTGCGAGGTGTGCAGCGCGTGCTGGACGGTCGGCAGGGCCGGCGCGATCAGCGACTGCAGCATGGCGAACACGCCGGCACCGGTCGCGAGGACCGCGAAGGTGAGGCGGGTGGACTTGCGGGGCATGAAGAGCCTCTCCGAACGAACGGGGTGCGGCCGGGGCCTCGTGGGAAGCGGTCGCGGAAAGGAGGATGGGCACCTCGACTGCTAAAGTGGAGGTACGCCTCCACTCTAGCGGAGGCACACCTCCGCTTCAACGCGTACCGGAGGACTACCTCCGTTTCATCGTCCGGGAGGCAAATCGTGACCGCCCCGTCGTCGTTCCCCGTCAGCGAGATCGTCGCGTCCCGCCGACCGCACCGGAAGGACGCCGCCCGCAACTACGACGCGCTGCTCGCCGCCGCGCGTGAGGCGTTCGCCGAGCATGGGGCCGAGGCGTCCCTGGAGGACATCGCGCGGCGCGCGGGCGTCGGCATCGGCACGCTGTACCGGAACTTCCCCACCCGCCGCCATCTCTTCGAGAGCGTGTACGCGGACGAGGTGAACACACTGGTGGAGGCGGCCCAGGAGCTCGCCGACCAGGAGCCCTGGCAGGCCCTCACGGCCTGGCTCGACCGGTTCACGGGCTACATGGTGACCAAGCGGGCGGTGCGCGAGGCGCTCAACGACGAGTCGGAGATCTTCGCGGCATGCCGGGATTCCCTGTACGCGGCGGGCGGACCGTTGTTCGAGCGGGCGCAGGAGGCGGGGCAGGCGCGTCGGGACATGGACTTCGTCGATCTGCTGCGGATGGTTGCCGGTATCACCGCCACGGCGTTCGATGACGACGTCCAGCGCGATCGGGTGTTGTCGATCGCGCTGGACGGGGTGCGTGCCGTGCGCTGAAGGGGGAGCGCCTCCGAGCGCGGGGCGACCGGCCGTGGGGCGGGTGCGGGTCATGGGAGGTTGATCGCGCGGTCGGCCAGGTCCTGCCGGAGGACCTCCACGCCGAACGCCGGCCCCGCGTCCTCGCGGTGGCCGGCGTCCGCCCTGTTCTCCCGGGAGCAGGCCGCGATCGCGCCCGCGGTCAGCGCGCCGATCAGCATGCCGAAGGTGGCGTAGCCAGGTCTCCAGCAGGTGGGGCAGCTCAGGCCACCGGTGGCGTCCCGTGGGTATGGAACGACTCGATGGTCTTCAGACCCCAGGCCTGCCCCTTCTTCCGCTCCTCCTCGGTCCAGGTGATCAACGGCCAGTCGGGCGCGAGGACCAGCCGGGTCAGCGGGTTGCACAACTCGATGCGGTTGCCGCCGGGTTCGTAGACATAGAGGAAGAACGTCTGCTGGATGGCGTGCTTGTGCGGGCCCGTCTCGATGAACACACCGGTGTCGATGGCGAGATCGGCCGCGCGCAGGATGTCCTCACGTGTGTCCGTCGCGAAGGCGATGTGGTGCAGCCGGCCCTCGCTGCCGGTCCAGTCCGAGGTGTAGACGACGTCGTACGACTTGTTGGTGTACGTCAGCCAGCGCGCCGCGATCTTCCCGCTGTCCAGCCGGATCTGCTCGGTGGGCCGGGCACCGAGCACGTTCTGCTGGAACTCGGCGTTGGCGAGCACGTCGGCGGCGAGGAAGTTGATGTGGTCCAACCGCCGTACGCCGACTCCCCTGTTGGGCTTGGCCTGTGGCTGGTTCTTCAGCGCGGGCTTCAGCTCGTCCGGCGCCCGGTAGTGCTCGCTCTCCCAGTAGAGGGCGTGTTCGTGGCCGTCCGGATCGGTGGTGACGTAGAGCTTGCCGAGGCCGAGTTCGTCCTCGACCCACTTGCCGGTGCCGCCCGACTCCTCAACTGCCTTGATACGGCGGTGAAGTGCCTTCTCGCTTGAGGTGCGCAGGGCGAGCCGGCCGAGGCCGGGCTGTTCGCGGGCGGTGAGGACCAGGCTGTGGTGCTCGTAGTCGTCGTAGGTCCGCAGACAGACCGTGTCGCCGTCCTGGCCGTTGACCGTGAGGCCCAGGTAGTCGGTGAAGAAGGCGACGCTGGCGTCCAGGTCCGGGGTGTAGAGCTGGGTGTGGCCGATGTGGGCGATGTCGCCGAGCGGCGGAGTCACCGGTGACCTCCTGTGGGTCGGTCGGCGGCCCGGGGGAAGACGGTGCCGTCGAAGATCTTGCGGGCCGTACGGACCACGGCGGTACGGCGGGCGGACGGGAGGCCGTCGGGGGTGGCTCCGAGGCTGCTTTCGATGTCCAGGAATCCCGTGGGATGTTCTATGCGAATCCGGTCGCTTTCCGGATCGATCACCGCGAGCTCGGCGCCCACACCGCCCTCGATCCGCAGCCCCGCGGCCACGCCGGCCGCGCCCAGGACGCCGATGGAGGGGTGACAACGCACGGGGATGAAGGTGCGGGTGGTGACCGCGCCGCCGTCCCGGGGCGGGGCGAGCAGGGTGAGCTTGGGGACGGTGGCGTCGGACACGTCACCGAGGCCCATCAGCCGGCCCGCCTCCAGTCGGACGGTGCGCAGGCGGTCGGCCAGGGCCACGTCCTCCTCCAGGTCCCGGGGCGGCTCGTAGCCGGTGACCTTGAGCGAGGCCGCCGCCATGAGGACGGTCGGCATGCCGTTGTTCACGCAGGTCACCTCGACGCCGTCGATGACGTCGACGGCGTTGCCGGTGGGGAGCAACTGCCCCCCGCTCGGCGGGAACTCGATCACCACGGGCGCCGCCGTTCCCGGCACACCCGAGATCTCCGCGTTCCCCGTGTAGTCCACGCGGCCGCCCGGGGTCGGGAAGGTCGCGGTGGCGTGGTCACCGGAGTTGACCATGCGGATCCGGACGGCGGTCTCCTGCTCCCCCGCCGGGACGAGTCCGCGCTCGACGGCGAACGGGCCGACTCCGGCGAGGATGTTCCCGCAGTTCTGACGGTCGCTCACCTCGGGCCGGTCGACGACGACTTGGAGGAAGAGGTAGTCGACGTCGGCGTTCGGGTCGGCGGACGGGGAGATGACGGCGACCTTGCTGGTGAGCGGGTGCGCACCCCCCAGTCCGTCGATCTGCCGTTCGTCGGGGCTGCCCATGATGCGGAGCAACAGGTCGTCGCGCAGGGCGGGTTCGGCGGGCAGGTCGCCGGCGAGGAAGTAGGCACCCTTGGAGGTGCCGCCTCGCATCAGCATGCAGGGCACCTCCTCCGGAAGCGAGGTCACGACCGCTCCCTCTCGTACTCCTCGTACGTCCGGTACGCCACTCCGAGCCGCTTCAGCGTCTCCCTCAACCCGTAACGGTCCAGGCCGAGTTGGCCTTCGATGAAGGCGGCACGGGTGGCCGCCTCCTTGGCCTCGCGGGCCTCCGACTTCCCGACCGTCTCAGGCACGCGCTCGCGCGGGACGACCACGACACCGTCGTCGTCGGCGAGGACCACGTCGCCCGGGTTGATCACCTGGCCGTCGATGGCGATCGGCACGTTGACCGAGCCACCCGTGGCCTTGACGGTGCCCTGCGAGGAGACCGCGCGGGACCAGGCGGCGAAGCCCATCTCCCGCAGCTCCCGGGTGTCGCGGATACCGGTGTTGGTGACGACTCCGCGCACCCCGCGCTGCTTCAGAGCGGTCGCGAACAGCTCGCCGAACAGACCGTCCGTGCACGGGGAGGTGGTGGTGACGACCAGGATGTCGCCCTCGCCGCACTGTTCGACGGCGGCGTGGATCATGAGGTTGTCGCCGGGCCAGCTGAGCACGGTGACGGCGGTGCCGGCGACCCGTACGCCCTGCTGGACGGGACGGACGTCCGGGCCCAGCAGACCCGTTCGGCCCATCGCCTCGCTGACGGTGGCCACGCCGTACCGCGCGAGCGCGTCGACGTCCTTCAGCTCCGCCTTCGGCGGGTTGGTGACGATCACGCCGCTCACGCCAGCTCCTTCGCGATCTGCGGGTACGGGCGCATGTACGCCTCGGCCATGGTCTTGTGGGCCAGGCCCAGGTTCGGGCCCGCGTTGCGCTTGAGCTGGACGCCCCGGCGCACGGCGAGGTCGGTGTAGTAGTCCCACAGGTGCTGCTGGGCGCCGAGGCACTCCATGGCCTTGCGCTTGGTCTCCCAGACCTCGGTGATGTCGAGGAGGACCTCGGGCCTGAAGCCGCTCATCTCGGGCTGGTGCGGCTCGAAGTAGAAGACGGGCGGGGCGCCGATGATCTCGCCCTCGCCCGGATAGCCGATGGCCTGCGCGAGGACCCGGGCCTCCAGGGCCATGCGGTTGGCGGCCGGGTGGTCGCCGTTGTACGGGTCCTCGACCGGGTGGGTCAGCACCACGTCGGGCTGGGTGGCCCGGTAGACCTCGACGAGTTTGTCGGTCAGTCCGGCGGTGGCGACCAGCGGGTAGTCGCCGGCGTCGAAGAAGCGGACCTCGCCGCCGAGGGTGACGGCGGCCCGCTCGGCCTCGTCCCGGCGTATCGCCTTGATCTCGTCGAGTTTCTTCCCCTCCCGCCAGGCCTTGGCGGACTCGCCGCGCTCACCGAAGGTCAGACAGGCGATGGTGACCTTCTCGCCCCGGGAGGCGGCCAGGGCGATGGCACCGCCGGCGCGCCACACGAAGTCCCCGGCATGCGCGGTGATCACAAGGGTCGAACGTGGAGTGGCGGGCGCGCCTGACTGCGTCATTGCTCGAATCTCCTTGGAGTCGACACATGTGCGCCCACCCCGCGCGACTCAGTCGCGCAGCGCCTCGATCACGCTGGTGAGGTGGGCGCGGACGGCCTGTTCGGCCGCCTGCGGGTCCCTGGACCTGATCGTCTCGATCATCGCCAGATGTTCGTTCAGGGAGTGCTGCGGACGTCCCGGCCGCAGCGCCAACTGGAAGCGGTGCCGTACCAGTTGGGCGTTGAGCCGCTCCAGCAGATCCACGGCGGTCTGCTGGCCGGAGAACTCCCGCACCCTGGCGTGCAGCTCCTGGTTGAGCTCGGAGTAGGTCATCGGCTCGCCGTCGGCCACGGCCTTGGTCATCGCCGTGCCCAGTTCGGTGAGTTCGGCGAGCTGCTCGTCGCTGGCCAGGGTCGCCGCCTTGGCCGCGCACAGTCC
Source organism: Streptomyces sp. NPDC048420 (assembly GCF_040651535.1). Classification (NCBI taxonomy): domain Bacteria; kingdom Bacillati; phylum Actinomycetota; class Actinomycetes; order Kitasatosporales; family Streptomycetaceae; genus Streptomyces; species Streptomyces sp. NPDC048420. The sequence continues at coordinate 227,498 of NZ_JBEZKG010000013.1, read as the reverse complement.
TTCGAGAACCATGCGGCACTCGGTGATGGCGACCGCCTCCTCGACGGTCACCACCCGCACCCGGGAACCCCGGTTGCGGATCCGCTCGACGAGGCCCTGGGCCTCCAGATCGATGAGCGCGGCCCGGATGCTGGCCCGTGTCACACCGAACTGCTCGGCGAGCTCGTTCTCCACCAGCCGCTGTGCCGGTGCCATCTCGCCGTGCAGGATCGCCTGCCGCAGCTGCGCGAGCGCATGCTGCTTGGCCTGCTCTCCGGTGCTCGGACGGGCTTCTTTCGGCATCGTTGCCCTCCCTGAGTGAGTGCCTGTCGAACCTAAATCTAGCGAACAAGATTGTCAACAATTTTGTCTGCCGGACCCGTCAGAGGAAGGCGAGGGTCCAGGAGATCGCAGCCCGGGAGACGCCGAGCGGCGCCGCGGCATCGGTGAAGGTGCCCTCGTCGACGATCGCGACGAGACAGCGCAACCGCCCGAGACGGTGTTCTCTTCAGCCGTCCCCGCGGCCCAGCCGGTAGCCGAAGCCCCTGCGCGTGTGGATCAGCGCCGGGTTCTCCCGGTCGACCTTGCGGCGCAGGCGGGAGACCAGCTTCTCGATGGCCTGGTCGCCGCGGTACTCGCCCCAGACGTACCGGGAGATCTGCTCCTTGGACAGCACATGGTCGGCGTTGGCCAGCAGGTGGCGCAGCAACCGGTACTCGGCGGGCGTCAGGTCGAGCGGGCGGGCGCCACGACTGGCCCGGCAGGTGGCGTCGTCCAGGACGAGGTCGCCGTAGGACGGCCGTGTCGGGTGCCGCCCGGGACGGCCGCGCAGCAGGACCTGGGCCCTCGCCAGGACCTCGGCGATCCGCAGGGGCCTGGTGACGTAGTCCTCCGTCCCGGGACCGAGTTCGGGGAGGAGGGCCTGGAGCGCGTCGCAGGTGGTCAGGAAGAGCATCGGGGGCCGGTCCGCGGCGGGCAGTCTGCGACCGCGCGCGAGGCTCTCCTGGCCGGGCAGCCCGGCGTCCCAGACGATCAGGTCGAACCGGTGCCGGATGAGGCGGGCCATGCCCTCGGCGCCGGTGTCCGCCGTGCCGACCCGATAGCCGGCCAACCCGAGGGTCGTGGAGAGCAGTTCGGTCTCGCGGGGGTCCGAGACGACGACCAGGACGTGCTGTCCGGCGCCACGGGGCGACGAGCGGGGCTGGTCGATGACGTTCGCGTACAGGGCGTGATCGTTCATGCGGGGCTCGCTCCGGAGGCCGGGCCGGGAAGACCGAGCGGTGTCTCGGTGTGGGCGACGAAGTCGTCGACCAGCCTCCGGAAGAGCGCGGCGAGCTGTTCCAACTCGTCGGGCGCCCAGTCGGCCAGGGCCACTTCGACGCCGCGCCGGCTCGCCTCCCGTATCCGCTCCACCGCCGCCAGTCCGGCGTCCGTGAGCTGCACGCGCTGCGCCCGCCGGTCCTCCGGGTCCGCGACCCGGACCACGTAACCGCCCTGCTCCAGCTGTCGCAGCTGGCGGGTGACATGGGAGGCCTCCACGGAGAGCCGGACCGCCAGGACCCCGGGGCGCACCGGGTCGCTGGCCGCGATGTTGCGCAGGATGGCCACGGCGGCCCGGTCCAGGTCCAGGCCGGCCACCGCCATCAACCGCTCGTGCTGCCGGGCCCTCCCGGCCAGATAGGTCATGCGACTCAGGACGCGCTCGATCTCGATCACGTTCGCCGACACGCACGCTGCCGACGCGGGATTGTGTGCGGGCATGGCACCACCTTAGAGGTAGTTGCCTAACTTAAGCAATATGGGGATGATTGCTTGACTTAAGTAACTCGCACGTGCTTGCCTAAGTCAAGCAAGACGTCACCAGGCGAAGCGCCGCTGAGAGTGCCGCGATGCGTGGCTCGTCGCGCAGTTCCTCGCGCCCCTTCGGGGGCGCGGTAGTGCACGGGATTGAACAGGGACCCCCACCCCATGATCGACAAACCGGCGGATCTCCCCCGCATCCGTCCACGGTTCTCCGATACGGCACTCCCCCTCACCCTCTTCGTCTGCTCCGTTCCCGGAAGTCTCATCACGCTGCCAGGCGACGACCCCGCGGTCAGCTGGTGGCCCGGGGTGCTGTTGACCGGGTCGGCCTGTGTCGGGCTGCTGTGGCGTCGGAGTCGGCCCCGCCTCACGACCGCCGTGGCCATCGCCTGCGCGACCGCCGTGGCCGCGCTCGGCTACATAGTGACCGTTCTGTTGCTCGGCCCCCTGATGACCGCCCTCTACTGTCTGGCCCTGCGCACGGACCGCAGGACCGCGAACACCTTCGCCGCCGCAGGCATCGCGTGCCTGGTCTCGGCCACTCTGCTCGCCGGCCCCCGTGACGAACCCCTGGTTCTCAAGCTGCTGGAGCCCGCCGCCTGGCTGCTGCTGCCGGTCGCCCTCGGCACCACGACCCGGCTGCGCGGCGCCTACCTGGAGGCCGTGCAGGCCCGTGCCGAGCACGCGGAGCGCACCCGGGACGAGGAGGCACGACACCGGGTCACCGCCGAGCGCATGCGGATCGCCCGCGATCTGCACGACGTGGTCGCCCACCACCTCCTCCTGGCCCACATCCAGGCCGGCGCGGTCGGCCGGATGCTGCCCGAGCGACCCGACGACGCCGGGAGGATCGCCGCCGAACTGGCCGGCACCACCTCCGCGGCGCTGCGTGAGCTCAAGGCCACCGTCGGCCTGCTACGGCACGACACCGGCCCCGCCGGCCCCGGCAAGCCGCCGGAGCCCACCCCGGGCCTTGCCCACCTGCACGAACTCGCCACGTCCTTCCGGCACGCCGGGCTCACGGTCACCCTCGCCTCCGAGGGAACGGCACGGCCCCTGTCCGCCGGTACGGACCTCACGGCCTACAGCATCGTCCAGGAAGCCCTCACCAACGTCACCAAGCACGCGGCCGTCGGCACGGCGGAGGTACGGCTCGTCCATCGCGCCGACAGTCTGCTCGTGTCCGTCACCAACGGCGGCAGCGCGGCCGACTCCCGCTCCCCCGACGGCGGTTACGGCCTGATCGGCATGCAGGAGCGGACCCGTTCCGCCGGCGGCCGGGTCCGGACGGGGCACCTGCCACAGGGCGGCTACGAGGTCGTCGTCGAGCTGCCGTACCGCACGGAGGAAACGGCCGTCTGAGCCGTGTCGTCCAGCCCACACCCGATTCAACTTGCTTAAGTCAATCAATTACGATTCACTTGAGTAAGTCAAGCAACCCCCTTGTTTCCTGATGGAGGCCCCTGCCATGTCCGACGCCCTTGCCCAACCCGCCGAAGCGGGGGCTTCCACGCCGCCGAAGCCGAACGCCGTGGTGGCCGTGCTGGCCCTGGCCGGAATCGTCGTCTCGCTGATGCAGACCCTGGTCATCCCGATCGTTCCCGAGCTGCCAAAGCTCCTGCACGCGGAGGCCTCCGACACCGCCTGGGCGGTCACCGCCACGCTCCTCGCCGCTTCCGTGGCCACCCCGGTCGTCGGACGGCTCGGCGACATGTTCGGCAAGCGCCGGATGCTGCTGCTCAGCATCGTGCTGCTGGTGTCCGGTTCGGTGGTCTGCGGCCTCGCCGACTCCCTGGCCCCGATGATCGTCGGACGGGCCCTGCAGGGCCTGGCCGCCGCGGTGGTGCCGCTCGGCATCAGCATCATGCGGGACGCGCTGCCCGCCGACCGGCTGGCCGGGTCCACCGCGCTGATGAGCGCCTCGCTCGGCGTCGGTGGTGCGCTGGGGTTGCCCGCCGCCGCGTTCATCGCCGACAACTGGAACTGGCACATCCTGTTCTGGGTCTCCGCCGCTCTCGGCGTCCTCGCCTTCGTGCTCGTCCTGCTGATCATCCCGGAGTCGAAGGTGCGCGCCGGCGGCCGTTTCGACCTGGTCGGCGCGCTGGGTCTGTCGGCCGGTCTGGTCTCGCTGCTGCTGGCCGTCTCCAAGGGCGGTGACTGGGGCTGGACCAGCGGCTCCACGCTGGGCCTGGGCATCGCCGCGATCGTGGTCTTCCTGGCCTGGGGCTTCTGGGAGCTGCGCAGCACGCAGCCGCTGGTCGACCTGAGGACCACCGCCAAGCCGCAGGTGCTGTTCACCAACCTCGCCTCGGTCGCCCTCGGCTTCTCGATGTTCGCGATGTCCCTGGTGCTGCCGCAGCTGCTCCAGCTGCCCTCGCAGACCGGCTACGGTCTCGGCAGGTCCATGCTGACCGTCGGTCTGGTGCTGGCCCCGCAGGGTCTGGTGATGATGGTCATGTCCGCGGTCTCCGCGGGCGTCACCAAGGCCAAGGGCCCCAAGGTCACGCTGATGATCGGTGCGCTGATCGTGGCCGTCGGCTACGGCCTGAACATCGTGCTGATGTCCGAGGTCTGGCACCTCGTCCTGGTCTCCTGCGTCATCGGCGCCGGCGTCGGCTTCACCTACGGCGCACTGCCCGCCCTGATCATGGGTGCCGTGGACCCCTCCCAGACGGGCGCCGCCAACAGCCTCAACACCCTCATGCGGTCCCTGGGCACGTCCTTCGCGAGCGCCCTCGCCGGGGTGATCCTGGCCCAGATGACCACCGACTTCGGCGGCACGGCACTGCCCTCGGAGAACGGCTTCAAGGTCGTGATGGCCATCGGGGCGGGGGCCGCGCTGCTCGCCTTCCTGGTCGCGACGTTCATCCCACGCCAGCGCCAGACCGCGTCGCAGGCTCCGGCGGACGGGCCGTCGGAGCCCGCGGAGGCCGCCGCCAAGTCGTGAGCCGAGCGGGTCGGTATCGGCCGAGCGGCCGTCGCTCCCTTGTGGGGGTGGCGGCCGCTCGGTGTGGGTGGAGTCCGCGACGGAGTGTCCTCACACCTGGGCCGACACTCCACACTCTGTCGACGGACGGCCCGGGAACGACCTCGCTAGGGTCGGCCCATGGACCACAGTTTCGTACTCCACATCCCCGACGCCGAGCTCGAGTCCGAGCCCCTCGCCCGGGAGCAGATCGTCTCCGGAACGCCCGAGGTGACCGGGAAGGTGGTCTGGGAGTCGGAGGACGGGCGGCAGATCCGGGGCATCTGGCAGATCACCCCGGGCGTCGTCACCGACACGGAGGCGGACGAACTGTTCGTCGTCGTCAGCGGTTCGGCGACCATCGAGGTCGAGGGCGGACCGACGCTGGAAGTGGGGCCCGGCGACATGGCCGTACTGCGTGAGGGCGACCGTACGACATGGACGGTGCACGAGACGCTGCGGAAGGCGTACGCGATCAACCTCTGAGCGGGCCCTCGTCAATTCGCGTCCGGCGGACCCGCCGTCGTCCCCCGGATCTCCAGCACCGGCACGGCGAGATCCGTACGGCCCTGCCCCCCGCGCCCCTCGAACCGGTCGAGCAGACAGCGTGCCGCCCGCCGGCCGACCTCGTGGCTGGCGTTGTCGACGGTGGTGAGCCAGACGTGGCGCAGCCGGGCGATGCTCGTGTTGTCGTAGCCGACGACGGACAGGTCGCGCGGGACGGCGAGGCCCAGTTCCTCGGCGGCCGACACGGCGCCGATGGCGGCGATGTCGTTGAAGGCGAAGACGGCTGTCGGCCGGTCGGGGCGGCTCAGCAGCCGGACCGTCGTACGGTAGCCGCCCTCTTCGGTCATGTCGCTCGCCTCGACGACCGCCTCGCCCGCGAGACCCTGCGCCCGCATGGTCGCCTCGAAGCTCTGCCGGCGCAGTTCGCCGACCGCGCCGTAGCCCGCGATGTGCGCGATGCGCCGGTGGCCGAGGCCGATCAGGTGCTCGGTGACCAGACGGGCGCCGCGCTCGTCGTCGTTGGCGACGACGTCCACCCCCGGCAGCCCGGGCTCGCGCGCACCCGCGACCACCACCGGGAGGCGTTCGGCGACCGCTCCGAGCGCGGCGGGGTCGGGCAGGGTGCCGACCACGACCAGGCCGTCGACCCCGAGGTCCAGGAAGGGACCGGCGGCGTCCTGTCCGGTACGGCGGTTGAGGCGGGCGTCGGCCAGGAGCATGCTCAGACCGTTGTCGTGGAGCAGTGAGCCCAGGCCGTCGAGCAGGTCGACGAACCAGGGATTGCGCAGGTCGTTGAGGAGGACGCCGACCGTGCGGGTGCGCTGCTCGCTGAGGCTGCGGGCGGCGGCGTTCGGCCGGTAGCCGAGCTCGCGCACGGCCCGCAGCACGGCCTCCCGCTTCTCCGGGCGCACCTGGTCCGAGCCGCGCAGGACGAGCGAGACCAGCGACTTCGAGACTCCGGCCCGGTCGGCCACATCGCGGATCGTCGGCGGTCTCATGGGTATGGACCGTTCCATGAGGGGGCGCGGCCTGTCAAAGGGTTGACAGCTTGCGGAAACGGAACCCAAGGTGACCTGGACAGATTATGGACCGGTCCAAAGAAGGGCTCCCCAATGGTCGATACGCTCGGTGTCGCCGTCGTCGGATTCGGCTGGATGGGGCGGGTGCACACCCAGGCGTACGCCCGTGTTCCGCACCACTATCCCGGGCTCGCCCTACGTCCCGAGCTGGTGACCGTCGCGGAGGAGGTGCCGGGGCGGGCCGAGGAGGCCGCCGCGCAGTTCGGGTTCGCCTCGACGACCCGCGACTGGCGCGAGGTCGCGGCCGACCCGCGGGTCCAGGCCGTCAGCATCACCGCGCCGAACTTCCTGCACCGCGAGATCGGCGTGGCGATGGCCGAGGCCGGCAAGCACATCTGGATCGAGAAGCCGGTGGGCCTGTCCGCGGCGGACGCCCGTGCGGTGGCCGACGCGGCGGCCGAGGCCGGGGTGCGGAGCGCGGTCGGGTTCAACTACCGCAACGCGCCCGCCGTGGAGGCGGCCCGCGAGCTGATCGCCTCCGGTGAGATCGGCACGGTCACCCATGTCCGTGTCCGGCTGTTCAGCGATTACGCGGCTCACCCGCAGGGCGCACTGACCTGGCGCTACGAGCGTGAGCGCGGCGGAAGCGGAGTGCTCGGCGACCTCGCCTCGCACGGCGCCGACCTGGCCCGCTTCCTGCTCGGCGACATCGTCTCCCTGACGGCCGACACCGCGATCTTCCTGCCGGAGCGCGCCCGCCCGACCGGCGCCACCGCCGGGCACACCCTCGCGACCGGAGAACTCGGGCCGGTCGAGAACGAGGACTACGTCAACTGCCTGCTGCGCTTCGCCTCCGGCGCCCGTGGCGTCCTGGAGGCCTGCCGGGTCTCGGTCGGCGAGCAGAACAACTACGGCTTCGAGGTGCACGGCACCAAGGGGGCGGTGTTCTGGGACTTCCGCCGCATGGGCGAGCTGGGCATCAGCCGCGGCACGACCTACCAGGACCAGCCGGTCAGCACCGTCCATGTCGGCCCGGGCGACGGCGAGTTCGGCGCCTTCCAGCCGGGCGCGGCCAACGCCATGGGCTACGACGACCTGAAGGTGGTGGAGGCGTACCGCTTCCTGCGTTCGGTGGCCGAGGGCACGTCCTACGGGGCCACGCTGGCGGACGCCGTGCACAGCGCGACCGTGCTGGACGCCATGTCCCGGTCCGCGGAGAGCGGTTCCTGGGTGGAGGTGTCGGCATGACGGTCCGGGTGGGGTGATCGGGGCCGGGTGATGGGCGCCGACCCCCGCGTGGACGCCGTCGCCCTCGCCTCGCACGACTCGACCCACGCGGAGCTGACCGTGGCCGCCTCGACAACGGTGCGCAATTGCGTTGCCGGGCGAGTGACGCGCCCCTCCAGGGGCGCGGGGAACTGCGCGACAAGCCACCACGGACCCGCACCCGAAAGCCGACCTAGTACGGCATGTTGTAAGGCGTCACCACCTGAATCGCCGAAGGCACCGTCACCCCCGCCGGCGGCAACGCCCCATGCGCCCGCATCACGATGTGACACGCCTCCCGCATGTCCTGCCGCAGGTCATGGTGCAGCACGGCGGACAACCGATGCTCCCGCAACAACCGGTCGTTGTCATGATCGAGATCGTGCGCCACGAACACGGCACACTCCCGGCCCAGATCCTCGAACGCCTGCAGTGTGGCGATGTTGCCACCCCCGATCGAGTACACCGCCCGGATCTCCGGATCACGCTCCAGCGCGGCCTTGACCAGGTCGTACTGCGTGGCGTCCAGCCCCTGCCCCTCGGCGATCTCGACGACGGCGCGCTCGGGGTGCCGGGTGCGCATCGCGCTGCGGAACCCCATCTCGCGCTCCTCCTCGTTGCGGAAGAAGCCGCTGCTCAGGCTGGCGAGGACGTTCCCGGGGCGGTCGCCCAACCACTGGCCCATGAGATACGCGGCCGTCGCGCCCGCCGCCCGGTTGTCGATGCCGACGTAGCCGAGGCGGGCAGTCGAGGGCAGGTCGGTGACCAGGGTGACCACGGGGATGCCCGCCTCCGCGAGCCGGCCGACGGCGGCCGCGACCTCGGGCACGTCCGGCGCCTTGAGGATCACGCCCTGGGAGCCGCGCCGGGCTATCCGGTCGAGCGTCTTCGTCAGTTCCGCCACCGGCCCGGTCTCGCGGAAGTGGAAGCGGGAGCGCACGACGGCGGGGTGCAGGGCGGGCAGCTCGGCCTCCAGGGCGGCACGCACCGCCGTGGAGAAGCGTTCCGGTGTCTGCATCACTATGTCGATCATGAAGGTGCGGCCGACCAGCCGGACCTGGGTGCGCTGCCGGTCGAGGTCGGTGATGGCCTGGTGGACCTCACGGGCCGTGCTCTCCCGCACCCCTCCCCTGCCGTTCAGGACCCGGTCGACGGTGGCCTCGCTCAGACCCGCCTGACGTGCGATTTCCCGGATCGGGAACGGGTGTCCCACGTGACTGCTCCTTGAGGGGTTTTTGATGGCCGCCTGCTGGTTGTTCGACGCCTTTGTCATGACAAGAATGACAGCGCTGAGTCGCCCCTGTCACCGAGAGGACGTCGATGTCCTTCACCGCCGTACACCGCCGTGCCTGGCTGTCCGAGCAGGACTGCGACCTCGACTCGTTCCGCGTACTCGTCGAGCGGACGGCCGACCCCGCCGACTATCCCTACGCCTCCGACGTGCAGCGGAACGTCCTGCTGTACGACGCCGAGCGCGTCCTCGGTGCCGAGGACCGGCGGGAGGTGCAGGAGGAGCTGGTGCGGGCCCTGACCGACGGCCCGGGGGTCGTGGTCTTCCGGGGTGCCTTCCCCGAGACCGCTGTCGTCGACCGGTTCACCGCCGTGTTCGACTCGCTGATCCGCGAGCAGTACGCGGCCGGTGCGACCGCCGGTGACCACTTCGCCAAGCCCGGCGCCAACGAGCGGGTGTGGAACGCGCTGGAGAAGGCGGCCCTCTACGACCCGTCGGCGTTCGCCGACTACTACGCCAACCCGGTCCTCGCCCTGGTCTCCGAGGCCTGGCTGGGCCCCGGCTACCAGGTCACCTCGCAGGTCAACGTGGTCAACCCGGGCGGCCTCGCGCAGTCCGTGCACCGCGACTACCACCTGGGCTTCCTCAGCAACGAGGCCGCGGCCGCCTACCCGGCCCATGTGCACCGCCTCTCCCCCGTGCTCACCCTCCAGGGCGCGGTCGCGCACTGCGACATGCCGGTGGAGTCGGGACCGACGCTGTACCTGCCGTTCTCGCAGCTGTTCGAGCCCGGGTATCTGGCGTGGCGGCGGCCGGAGTTCCAGGCGTACTTCAAGGAACACCACGTCCAGCTGCCGCTCGCCAAGGGCGACGCCGCCTTCTTCAACCCGGCGCTGTTCCACGCCGCGGGGACCAACCGCACGACGGACGTGCGGCGGATGGCCAATCTGCTCCAGGTCTCCTCGGCCTTCGGACGCGCCATGGAGACCGTGGACCGGGAGGCGGTGTCGAACGCGGTCTACCCGGTGCTGCTGCGGCGCAGGACCGAGGGCGCCGATCCGCGGTGGCTGGAGAACGTGATCGCGGCGAGCGCCGAGGGCTACCCGTTCCCGACCAATCTGGACAGCGACCCGCCGGTCGACGGACTGGCCCCGCCCTCGCAGGCCGACCTCGTACGGCAGGCGCTCACCGAGAACTGGAACCCGCGCGTGCTGCGGGACGCACTGCGGGCCTGCGCCGACCGGCGCACGAGCTGAATAGGACTTCGCAATCATGGGACTTCTCGACGACAAGATCGTCCTCGTCAACGGTGGCAGTCAGGGCGTCGGTGCCGCCATCGCCCGGGCTGCCGTCCGTGAGGGGGCGGTCGTGGCCGTCACCGGCCGACGGCCGGAGCCCGGTGCGGCGCTGGTCGCGGAGCTGGAGGCGGCCGGCGGCAAGGCGCTGTTCGTCCGGGCCGACCTCGCCGACGCCGAGCAGGCCAAGGGGGCGGTGAAGCAGGTCGTCGAGGCGTACGGGCGGGTCGACTGCCTGGTGAACTCCGCCGGGCTCACCTCACGGGGCACGCTCCTGGACACCACACCCGAACTGTTCGACCAGCACATCGCGATCAACCTGAAGGCACCTTTCTTCGCCATGCAGGCGGCGGTCGCGGACATGGTCGGCCGGGGGGCGCCCGGCACGGTCGTCAACATCATCACGTCCTCGGCGCACGGCGGACAGTCGTTCCTCGCGCCCTACGTCGCCGCGAAGGCCGGTCTGATCGGCCTGACCCGCAACGCGGCGCACGCCCACCGCTGGGACCGGGTCCGGATCAACGGCCTGAACATCGGCTGGACCGCGACCGAGGGCGAGGACGCCACCCAGAAGACCTTCCACGGCGCCGGTGACGACTGGCGTGAGGAGGCCGCGGCGAAGCTCCCCATGGGCAAGCTGGGCCAGCCGGACGAGATCGCCGACTTCGTGGTCCTCCTCCTGTCCGACCGGTCGGGCGTAGTGACCGGATCGGTGATCGACTGGGACCAGAACGTCCTCGGCGGCCTCGACTGACCTCCCCTCCCCGCTCGAAAAACCCCGCTCGAAAAGCCCCGCTCACCAGAAACGCCCCCAAGGAGCTGCACCCCCATGCGCATCGGAATCCTCGGCCTCGGCCGCATCGGCGCCTTTCACGCCGAGACCCTCTCCGGACTCGACGCGGTCGAGTCGCTCGTGCTCACCGACCCCTTCGCGGAGGCCGCCAAGGCGGCCGCAGACCGGTTCGGCGGCGAGGTCGTGGACTCGCCCGAGGCCCTGCTGGCCGCAGGCGTGGACGGCATCGTCATCGCGGCGGCCACGGACGCCCACCCCGGGCTGATCCTGGCCGGCGTCGAGGCGGGCATCCCCGTCTTCTGCGAGAAGCCCGTCGCCAAGCACATGAGTGAGGGCGTCGAGGTCCTCAAGGCCGTCGCGGGCAGCGAGGTGCCGATCCAGATCGGCTACAACCGCCGCTTCGACACCGGTTTCGTCAACGCCCGGGCCGCCGTGCAGAGCGGTGAGCTGGGCAAGCTGCACACGGTGCGCTCGACCACGCTGGACCCGGCCCCGCCGCCCGCCGCCTACATCGCCGCCTCCGGGGGCATCTTCCGCGACTGCTCGGTGCACGACTTCGACATCATCCGCTGGGTGACCGGCCGCGAGGTCGTCGAGGTGTACGCCGTCGGCGGCAACCGGGGCGCCGAGTACATCAAGGAGGCGGGCGACGCCGACACCACCGGCGCGATCCTCACCCTCGACGACGGCACCATCGCGGTGATCTCCAACTCCCGCCACAACGCCCGGGGTTACGACGTCCGCATGGAGATCCACGGCTTCCAGGACTCCATCGCCGTGGGCCTGGAGGACAAGCTCCCGCTGCGCTCGGTCGAGCCCGGGGTGACCTTCCCCGCGGGCACCCCGCACGACTTCTTCATGGACCGCTTCACCGCCGCCTACCGCGCCGAACTCACCGCGTTCACCGAGGTCGTGGCCGGCACCCGGCCCTCGCCGTGCACGATCGCGGACGCCCTGGAGGCGGGCTGGATCGCCGAGGCGTGCACGCTGTCCCTGCACGAGCACCGCCCGGTGACGATCGCCGAGGTCCGCTCCGCCTGAGCACTCCCTGTGTCCCGGACGCCTGAACCCCCGGGACACAGGGGTGAACACCGTGCCTCCCGCGCCCGTTTACGGTCACGTGATCTCTCCGTACGACCATGAGAGCCTCCCACGCCCGACCGATCCAGGAGGCACGACCATGCAGGAGTTACACGAGAGCGCCCGAACCGTGGCCGTCGTCGGCGCCGGACCGAGCGGCCTGGCCGTCGCCCGCGAACTGGAGCGCGCCGGACACCGGGTGACCGTACTCGAAGAGCAGGACACAGTGGCCGGGAAGTGCCGGAGCGTGCACGTCGACGGGCGCGCCTATGACCTCGGCGGCCACATCTGCACCAACAGGTACGAGCGGACGGCTCAGTTGCTGAGCGAACTGGACGTGGAGACGGAGCGCACCACCCGCTATCGCGTTCTCGACGCCGAAGGAAAGGCCGTGCGGCAGTCGATGGCGTTCCTGCGCGACGACGCCCTCCAGCGCTACCGGGCGCTGCGCGAGCGGGAGTTCCCCCGCATCGCCGAACCCGGGCTCGCCCACTCCGCGCGGGCGCTCGCCGCTCCGGTCGCCGAATGGCTCGCCGAGCACGGACTCCGGTCCATGGCCGACTCCTTCGGCACCGGGTACACGGCGGCCGGGTACGGCCATCTCGACGAGGGCATACCCGCCCTGTACTTCGTCAAGTACGTGGAGATGACGGGGCTGTTGGACCCGGGCCCCGAACTCCTCGGCCACTCGGGCGACTTCACGGTCGTGGGCGGGTTCGGCACGCTGTGGCGGCGGGTGGCGGAGGAGTTGAAGGACCTGCGGTGCGGGGTGCGGGTGATCTCGATCGAGCGGCACGCCGACGGAGTGCGGGTGCACACCGACGCGGGCCCGGTCGAGGCGGACGACCTGGTGCTCGCTGTCACCCCTGACCGTGTACTGCCGGTCCTGGACGCCACCGACGAGGAGCGCGACCTTGCCGGACGGATCCGCGGCAACGCCTACCACACCACCCTCGCCACCGCGTCCGGCCTGCCCGGCGACGCCTTCTACTTCCTCGCCGGCCACACCGCGAGCCGCGCGACGGCCGGCCACTGCGTCTCGTACCACCACCGCTACCCGGGCAGTGATGTGCGGACCTTCTACTCCTACGGCCGCCCCGAGGACGTCACCGCGCTGCTGCGGGAGGACGTCGAGGCGCTCGGCGGGCGCCTCACCGAGGTGCATCTCCAGCGTGCGTGGGCGTTCATGCCGTACTTCGGCGGCGCCGACCTCAGGGACAGGGCCCTGGACCGGCTCGACGCTTTGCAGGGCCGCAACCGCACGTACTACGTCGGCGGCCTTCCCGCCTTCGAGCTGGTCGAGTGCGCCGTGGCCCACGCCCAGGACCTCGCCCGCCGGCACTTCCCGCCCGCGCAGGGCACACTGACCCGGCAGGACCACCGTCCCGCCACCATCGAGGAGGAACCCCTGACATGAGCGAACCGCTGCGCATCGGAGTGCTGGGAGCCGCGCGGATCAGCGGGAGCTCGCTGATCGGCCCGGCCCGGGCGACCGGCCACCGGGTCGTCGCGGTGGCCGCGCGCGACCGGTCCCGCGCCGAGGCCTACGCGGCCGAGCACGGCATCGAGCGGGTGGCGGGGTCGTACGCCGAGCTGATCGCGGACCCCGAGGTGGAGGTCGTCTACAACCCGCTCGCCAACGGTCTGCACGGGCCGTGGAACCTCGCCGCGCTCGCCGCCGGCAAGCACGTCCTGTCGGAGAAGCCGTCGGCGAGCAACGCCGAGGAGGCCGCGGAGGTGCGGGACGCGGTCGCGAAGGCCGGCACGGTCTTCATGGAGGCCTTCCACTACCTGTTCCACCCGGTCACCCGGCGGCTGCACGAGATCCTCGCGAGCGGTGAGATCGGCGAACTGCGGCACGTCGAGGCCCTGGTGGCGATTCCCGCGCCGCCCGCCACCGACCCGCGCTGGTCACTGCCGTTGGCGGGCGGCGCGGTGATGGACCTGGGCTGCTACAGCCTGCACGCGCTGCGCATGCTGGCCCCCTGGGCGGGCGGCGCGCCCCGGCTGGTCTCCGCGCGGGGCGGCGAGCGAAGTGAGATGGGGGTCCCCCCGGACGGAGTCTGGGGAAGGGCGGCGGCACCGGGGGTCGACGAGTGGCTCGACGCCGATCTGGCCTTCCCGGGCGGTGCGACCGGGTCGGCGCGCTGCCACATGGCGTACGACTCGCTGGAGATGAGCTGCCGGATCACCGGGTCCCGGGGCGAGGTGTTCGCGCCGAACTTCGTGCTGCCGCAGCGCGACGACCGGGTCGTGGTGCGTACGGCGGACGGTGAGCGGACCGAGCGGCTCGGCACCCGGTCGTCGTACACCTACCAGCTGGAGGCGTTCGCGGACCGGGTGCGCGGGGGTGCGGCGCTGCCGCTGGACGCGGAGGACGCGGTGGCGACGATGTCGCTGATCGACGCCGCCTATCGCGCCGCCGGTTTCGAGGCACGGCCCCGGTCGGCGGCGGTTCGGTAACTACGTCCTGCGCAGGTCCGCCAGCTCGCGCCGGGTACTCAACTCCTTGTCGGTCTGCCCCAGTTCACCGAGTACACCGGCGAGACAGTCCAGGGCCGACGGCAACGCGTTCGCGCCGTGCGGCCTGCGGGCCTCGGCCACCGCCTCCACGGCGCAGGCGCGGGCCTCGGCGGGGTCGCCGGTGGCGCTGTGGCAGCGGGCGAGGTCGATCAGGAGCCGGATCCGCAGCGGCACCACGATCCCGGGCACCGACCAGGCGACGGCACCGCGCGCCGCCTCCCTGGCCTCGGGGCCGACGCCCAGCGCGTCCTCGTACCGCGCCAACCGCGTCAGCCCGCCGACCAGTTCGGCCAGGACCCGCGGCCGCACCAGCGCGACGCGCGCCGACTCCCTGAGCGACAGGGTGGCGAGGAGCGCGGCGCACTCCTCGTACACGGCCACGGACTCCGCCGTGCGGCCGGCCGCGGCGAGTACCGCCCCGTACGTCCGCAGCGCTCCGGGCAGCGTGCCGAACGACCGCTCCCGGCGCCCGGGTTCGGGGTGGGCGCGGTACAGTTCCACGGCCTCCCGGGCCGCCGCCACGGCCTCCTCGATCCGCCCGGCCTCCGCCAGCGCCCGCGCCCGCAGATGTACGGCGAACGCGGTCAGCGCCGGTGAGGGACGCGCGTCCGGTACCGACAGCGCGGCGTCCACCGCCGTGCACGCCTCCTCCTGGCGGTCGTTGAGGAGCAGCGCGTAGGCGCGCAGGGCGTGGGCGCGACCGAGCCCGTCGGCACCGTCGGGGAGCGAGCCGTGCATCGCGACCGCCTCCTCGGCCCAGGCCAGCCTCCGGCCCGCCGACGGCAGCCACCATGACACCCAGCCGGGCATGGCACCGTGCAGCAGACCGGCCCCGAGCAGCACGGCCCCCTTCTCCGGTGCCAACCGGGCCGCCGCGCGCGGCAACGGCAGCAGTATCCGTACGAGTCCCATACGCACCCCCCTCGCCGCCCCGCCGAGGACAGCCGCGCCATGGTTGCACAGAGGGTCACGCCGAGGACGCGATTCGTGAGGTACGTAGCGAGCACGGGGGAACTTCGCCGAACTCCCTCCGTACGGCAGGGAGTCAGCCGTACAGCGCGGGCCGTTCCACCAGCTCCACCGGCACCCGGCCGCCCTCGTTCAGCGACCGTACGCCCGCCTCGCACACGGCCGCCGCGGCGTAACCGTCCCAGACGCTCGGGCCGGTGACCTCGCCGCGGCGGGTGGCGTCGGCCCAGGCCTGGACCTCGCTGTCGTAGGCGTCGGCGAAGCGTTCGACGAAGTCCTGGGCGATGGTGCCGCCCCAACGCCCCGCCATGTTGGTGACCATGGCGTGGCCGTCGCCGACGCGGGCGGTGCCGCGTTCGCAGACCACCTCCGCCTGGACCTGGTAGCCGAAGCCGCAGTTGACGAAGATCTCCACATCGGACAGGGCCCCGCCGTCGGTCTCGAAGACGACGAACTGCGGGTCCTGGAGGTCGTCCGGGGCGTTCACCGACGGGGTCGGCCGCAGCACCGTGACCGCCGTGATCTCCTGTCCGAGCAGCCAGCGGGTCACGTCGGTCTCGTGGGCCACGGAGTCGCTGATCAGCATGTCGCTCGTGAAGAAGGGCGGACTCGCCGCGTTGCGGTGCCGGTTGTGCAGCATGAGCGGCCGCCCCAACTGGCCTGTCTCCAGCAAGGACTTGAGCTTCATGTACTCGGCGTCGTAGCGCCTCATGAAGCCCACCTGGACGCGCCGGCGCCCGAGTCGCCGCTCGGCCTCCAGGACCCGCAGGGCGGAGGCCGCGTCCGGGGTGAGCGGCTTCTCGCACAGCACCGGCAGGTCGTGCTCGAGTGCCTGGAGCAGCGCCGCCTCGTGGGCGGGCCCGGACGAGGCGATGAGGACGGCGTCGACGTCGGCCGCCGTCATCGCGGAGGCCGGGTCGGTGTAGGCGGTGCAGCCGTCCACGCGGGCGGCGACCTGTTTGGCGCGTTCCGCGTCGATGTCCACGACGGCGCTCACCCGGGCGCCGCTGATGGCCTCGCCGATACGGCGGACGTGGTCGGCGCCCATCTTGCCGGTGCCGATGACGGCGACGCCCAGGGTGCCTCGCTCGGTCATGGTCATCCCCTTCAGGCGCCGCAGGACCTCAGGAACTTGCGGGTGCGCACCGCGATCGGCAGCGGCTTGTCCGGCTCGCACGGGTACATGTCCTGCTCGACGATGGCGAACAGCTCCACGCCGAGCTTCTGCGCCGCGACCAGCACCGGCTCCAACTCGGGGACACCGGACGGCGGTTCGCACATCACCCCGCGCTGCACTGCCGGACCGAACGGGACCTCGTTCTTGACGACGTCCGCGAGGATCTCCGGGTCGACCTGCTTGAGGTGCAGATAGCCGATGCGTTCGCCGTACGTCTCGATGAGCTTGACGCTGTCGCCGCCGCAGTAGGCGTAATGACCCGTGTCCAGGCAGAGGTTGACGAGATCGGAGTCCGTCGAGTCGAGGAAGTGCTCGACGTGGTCCTCGGTGTCGAGGTGGGTGTCGGCGTGCGGATGGACGACGATGTCGAGTCCGTACGCCTCCTTGACCTCGTGGCCGAGGCGTTCCATGCCCTTGGTCAGGTGCGCCCACTGCTCGTGGGTCAGCTCCGGCGGCTCCAGGATCTCGGCGGTCTTGTCGTCGCGCCAGAAGGACGGGATGACCACGAGATGCTTCGCTCCCATGGCCTGGGTGAGCGCGGCGACCTGGCTGACGTGCTCCCAGGTCGACTCCCAGACCGAGGGGCCGCGATGGAGTCCGGTGAAGACCGTGCCGGCCGACACCTTGAGCTCGCGCTTGGCGATCTCGTCGGTGAGCCGGGCCGGGTCGGTCGGCAGATAGCCGTACGGCCCCAGCTCGATCCAGGAGTAGCCCGCCTCGGCGACCTCGTCCAGGAAGCGTTCCCAGGGCACCTGCACCGGGTCGTCGGGGAACCAGACGCCCCAGGAGTCCGGGGCCGAGCCGACGCGGATGCGGTCGAGTGGGGCCCCCATCTCAGGACTTCCCGTCGCTCGCGGTCGCCACGGGTGCGGTGAGGGCGTCCTCTTCGGGGAGGGCTTCGGTGTCGACACCGCGGACCTGGGACAACTCGTGCTTGAGGGCGGCGAGTTCGGCGCCGCCCGCCATGTGGTTGGTCAGCTCCTCCAGGGTGATCTGCTCGCGGGAGGCGGACAGTTCCATGGTGCCCAGGCGCAGCACGCTGAAGTGGTCGCCGACCATGTAGGCGTGGTGCGGGTTGTGGGTGATGAAGATGACCCCGAGCCCGCGGTCGCGGGCGGCGGCCACGTACTTGAGGACGACACCGGACTGCTTGACACCCAGCGCGGCGGTCGGCTCGTCCAGGATCAGGACGCGGGCGCCGAAGTAGACGGCGCGGGCGATCGCGACACACTGGCGCTGGCCGCCGGACAGGGTGCCGATGGGCTGCTCGAGGTCGTCGAGCACGATGCCCATGTTGCGCAGTTCCTCGTCGGCGGTCTTCTTCATCGCCTCGATGTCCAGGCGGCGGATCGGCCAGGGACCCTTGGTCATCTCGGAGCCGAGGAAGAAGTTGCGCCACACCGGCATCAGGGGAACGACGGCGAGGTCCTGGTAGACGGTGGCGATGCCCTTGTCGAGGGCCTCGCGCGGGGTGGAGAAGCGTACGGGCTGTCCGTCGACGAGGAACTCGCCCTCGGTGTGCTGGTGCAGCCCGGAGATGATCTTGATGAGGGTGGACTTGCCGGCGCCGTTGTCCCCGAGCACACAGGTGACCTGGCTGGGCCGGACCTGGAGGCTGACCCCGTGCAGGGCACGGATGTTGCCGTACGACTTGCCCGCGTTGCGCAGCTCGACGATCACTCCGTCGGTGCCGGGGGCGGTGTCGGGGGTGTCGGCGAGGATGGCGCCGTGGGTGCCGGCTTCTTCGTTGCTGTTGGTCATGGGGTGGGTCACCTCCGGGTCGCCGCGCGGCTGACCCACAGATTGATCAGGACGGCGCCGAGGAGCATCACGCCGAGGAAGGCCTTGAACCAGTCCGGGTTCCAGTTCGCGAACACGATGCCCTGCTGGACCATGCCGAACATGAACGCCCCGAACACCGGCCCGATCGCCGAGCCCGCGCCGCCGGTCAGCAGGCATCCGCCGATCACCGCGGCCGAGATGTAGATCAGCTCCTGGCCGACGCCCTCGCCGGACTGCACGGTGTTGAAGGAGAACAGGTTGTGCATGCCGACGAACCAGGCACCGAAGCCGACCAGCATGAACAGCGAGATCTTCGTGAACGTCACCGGCACACCGACGGCTCGCGCGGAGTCCTTGTTGCCGCCGACGGCGAAGATCCAGTTGCCGTACTTGGTGCGCAGCAGCACCCAGGTCGCCAGCGCCGCGAAGACCAGCCAGTACACGATCGTGATCTTGATCTGGACCCCGCCGACCTCGAAGGAGTTCGCGAACACCTTCTTCGCCCCGGCGAAGCCGTCCATGTTGCTGATGTCGTCGGTGGCGACGTTGTCCGTGACGAGCTTGGTGACGGCGAGGTTGGCGCCCTGGAGGATGAGGAACGTGCCCAGGGTGATCAGGAAGCTGGGCAGACCGGTCTTCACGACCAGCCAGCCGTTGAGGAAGCCGATCGCCAGCGACACCAGCAGGGCCACGAACACGCCGGCCCACACGTTCAGGGTGAGCTGGAAGGCGAACATCGACGCGGTCAGCGCCGAGGTGATCACCGCGACGCCCGACGACAGGTCGAACTCGCCGCCGATCATCAGCAGGGCGACCGGCAGAGCCATGATCCCGATCGTCGACGACTGGTACAGGATCGTCGCCATCGAGCTGCCCTCGCGCACCGGCGGCGCGGCGATCAGGAAGAACACCCACACCGCCACCGCACCCAGGAACACACCCACGTCGGGACGGGCCAACAGGCGTATGGCGAGGGGGCGTTCAGCGGTCCGCCCGTCCTTGACCTTGCCGGGGCCGGAGGCCGGCGGTGTGGTCACCGCCGGCTCGGCGTGCTGGGTCATACCCATCACCTGGTGCCCTTCGCCGCGTACTTGGCCACGGTGTCGACGTTGGACTTGTCGACGAAGGCCGGACCGGTCAGCACCGGCTGCTCACCGCCGCCCATGTAGTTACCGTTGTTCTTGTAGAGCCACAGCGAGTCGATCGCCAGGTAGCCCTGGAGGTAGGGCTGCTGGTCGACGGCGAACTGGATGGTGCCCTTGCTGATGGCGCCCGTCAGGTCCTTGTTGAGGTCGAACGTGGCGATCTTGGCCTTGCTGCCCGCGTCCGACACCGACTGCACCGCGGTCAGCGCGAAGGGCGCGCCGAGGGCGACGACGTAGTCGATGGACTTGTCCTGGGAAAGCTTGGCGGTGATCGTCGACTTCACGGACGGCATGTCGGTGCCGTTGACGTTCAGCGTCTGGAGCTTGCCGGTGAAGGTCTTCTTCACACCGTCGCAGCGCTGGGTCAGACCGATGTTGCCCTGCTCCTGGATGACACAGACGGCGTTCTTGGCGCCCTCGTCGTTCAGCCGCTTGCCGAGCGCCTCACCGGCGACCGTCTCGTCCTGGCCGAAGAACTCCATCAGGCCGAGCTTCTGCCACTCGCTGACGCCGGAGTTCAGGCCGACGACGGGTATGCCCGCCGCCTTGGCCTTGGAGACGACGTCCTTGAGGGCGTCCGGCTTGGCCAGGGTGATCGCGATGCCGTCGACCTTCTGGTCGATCGCGTTCTGGACCAGGTTGGCCTGGGCGGCCGCACTCGGGTCGGCCGAGTAGACCAGCTTGACGTTGTCCTTGGCGGCGGCCGCCTGGGCGCCCTTGCGGACGATGTCCCAGAAGGTGTCGCCGGGCGACTGGTGGGTGACCAGCGCGATGGTCATCCGGGGGGTGGTGGCCTTGCCCGCAGAGGCGCCGTCTGCGCTCTCCTCGGACTTCTTGCCGCCCGAGCTGCTGGAGCAGCCGGCGAGCGTGAGGGCCGCGGCCGCAGCCAGGGCCACGGCGGGGGCGAATCTCCGCGAACGGGAGAGAGAAGAGCGGTCCATCTTTCCTTGCACCTCACTGTGCGACGGGGAGAACGTCGGGAAAGGGGCGGATCATCGAGAACGCGGCAGTTGCGTTGGGACGGAATCCAATCCCCGGGGCGCGTCCGCTGTCAATACTTTGTTAAGACATCATTTCACAATCAGGTCCGAATGTAAGTACAAACTATTGACAGCGTTGCCCTTCGGGTCCTACACCTGGGGAAGCAGTGGGCCCTTCGGGCCCCACGTCCCAGGCCGGATCCGAGGAGCGTCGCGCATGGCCGAGTCAGTCCAGCACTTCGACGTGATCAGTATGGGCCGGATCGGAGTTGATCTCTACCCGCTCCAGTCGGGGGTGCCCCTGGCGCAGGTCCGGTCCTTCGGCAAGTTCCTCGGCGGTTCGGCCGCGAATGTCGCGGTCGCCGCGTCCCGGCTCGGCCGCTCCACCGCGGTCATCACCCGTACCGGGGCCGACCCGTTCGGGACGTATCTCCACCAGACCCTCACGGAGTTCGGCGTCGACAACCGCTGGGTGACACCGGTGGAGGACTGTCCGACCCCGGTCACCTTCTGCGAGATCTTCCCGCCGGACGACTTCCCGCTGTACTTCTACCGCCGTCCCAAGGCCCCTGACCTGGAGATACACACCGACGAGCTCGACTACTTCGCGATCCGCGCGGCCCGGATCTTCTGGATCACGGGCACCGGTCTGAGCGAGGAGCCGAGCCGCTCGGCGACGCTCGCCGCCCTCAAGTGCCGCGACAAGGCGGGCACCACGGTGTTCGACCTCGACTGGCGCCCCGCGCTCTGGAGTGACACAGCCTGGCAAAACCCCGACGAAGCCCGCCCGTACTACACCGAGGCCCTGCGCCATGCGACCGTCGCGGTCGGCAACCTCGACGAGTGCGAGATCGCCACCGGCGTCCGTGAACCCCGGGCCTGCGCCGAGGCCCTGCTGGCGGCGGGCGTGGAGCTGGCCGTGGTGAAGCAGGGCCCGAAAGGCGTCCTGGCCGTGCACCGCGACGGCACCACGGCCGAGGTCCCGCCGATCGCCGTCGAGGTGGTCAACGGCCTCGGCGCGGGCGACGCGTTCGGCGGCTCGCTCTGTCACGGCCTGCTGTCCGGCTGGGACCTGGAGCGGACGGTCCGGTACGCCAACGCGGCCGGCGCCCACGTCGCCGCCCGCCTCGCCTGCTCGTCCGCGATGCCGACCCAGGCGGAGGTCGACACTCTCCTGAACGGCGTCTCGCCGTGACCCGCCGTATCGCCGAACAGTTCACCGATCACCCCCACCTCCTCCTCCACACCGCACCGGAGAAGTCCTGATGAGCAGCACCACCCGCCTGACCGTCGCCCAAGCCCTGGTCCGGTTCCTGTCCGTGCAGTACACGGAGCGGGACGGCGTACGGCACCGGCTGATCGCCGGGACCTGGGGCATCTTCGGCCATGGCAACGTGGCGGGGATCGGGCAGGCCCTCCTGGAGGCGGGTGAGGACGCGATGCCGTTCCACCAGGGGCGCAACGAGCAGGCGATGGTCCACGCGGCCGTGGGCCACGCCCGCCAGCTGAACCGCCTGTCGGCCCAGGCGGTCACCACGTCGATCGGCCCGGGCGCCACGAACCTGGTCACCGGCGCGGCCCTGGCCACGATCAACCGCCTCCCGGTCCTGCTCCTGCCCGGCGACTACTTCGCCACCCGCGCCGCCGACCCGCTCCTCCAGCAGCTGGAGCACCCGACGGAGGCGGACCTGTCGGTGAACGACACCCTGCGCCCGGTGTCCCGCTACTTCGACCGCGTCCACCGCCCCGAGGCCCTGATCCCCTCCGCCCTCCAGGCCATGCGCATCCTGGCCGACCCGGCCGAGACCGGCGCGGTCACCCTCGCCCTCCCCCAGGACGTGCAGGCGGAGGCGTACGACTGGCCCGAGGAGTTCTTCGCAGAGCGGGTGTGGCGGGTACGGCGGCCCGCGCCGGACCCGGTGGAGCTGGCGGAGGCCGTACGGGTGATCCGGGCCGCCGCCCGCCCCCTGATCGTGGCGGGCGGCGGAGTCCACCACAGCGAGGCCGAGGCGGCCCTGAAGGCCTTGGTCGACGCCACCGGCATCCCGGTCGCCTCCACCCAGGCGGGCAAGGGCTCCCTGCGCCACGACCACCCCGCGGACCTCGGCGGCATCGGCCACACCGGTACGGCGGTCGCCGACGACCTCGCGCGCACCGCGGACCTGGTGATCGGAGTGGGCACGCGCTACTCCGACTTCACCACCGCCTCCGGCACCCTTTTCCAGAACCCGGACGTGCGCTTCCTCAACCTGAACATCACCGCCTTCGACGCCCACAAGCTGGCCGCGCGGACCGCCGTATGCGATGCGCGGGCAGGTCTGGAAGCGCTCGCGTCGGCGCTCGAAGGCCATCGCGTGGACGCGTCCTACGAGGCCGAGTACGGCACCGGCAAGAAGCACTGGGAGCAGGTGGTGACGCAGGCCTACGGCGCCGCCGACGACAACGCTGTCCCCACCCAGACCCAGCTGCTGGGCGCCCTGGACGCGGTCGTGGGCGACGAGGACGTGGTGATCAACGCGGCGGGCTCGCTCCCCGGCGACCTGCACAAGCTGTGGCGGGCCCGCAGCCCCCGCCAGTACCACCTGGAGTACGGCTACTCCTGCATGGGCTACGAGATCCCGGCGGCGATCGGCGTCCAGCAGGCGACCCCGGACACGCCGGTGTGGGCGCTGGTCGGCGACGGCACCTATCTGATGATGCCGACGGAGCTGGTCACCGCGGTCCAGGAGGGCCTGCCGATCAACCTGGTCCTCATCCAGAACCACGGGTACGCCTCGATCGGCGGCCTGTCGGAGTCGGTGGGCGGCGAGCGGTTCGGCACCGCCTACCGCTACCGGGCCGCCGACGGCACCTTCAGCGGGGCCCCGCTCCCGGTGGACCTCGCCGCCAACGCGGCGAGCCTCGGCATGGACGTACTGCGCGCCAAGACCGTACGGGAGCTGCGCGAGGCCCTGGCCACGGCCCGCGCCTCGGACCGCCCGACCTGCGTGTACGTCGAGACGGACACCGCGACCCCGACCGCTCCCCCGGCGGAGGCGTGGTGGGACGTTCCGGTGGCCGAGACGGCGTCGCGTGAGGCCGCCACGGCGGCACGGACCGAGTACGACCGTCAGGTCGCCACCCGCCGCACCCATCTGTGACGCCCCGCCCCCGACCCCCACAGGGAGGTACCTCCATGGCGAAGACCGGCGACAGGTCCCGTGCCGCGTCCGCCCCCGCGCTCGACTGCCTGGACTTCGCCCTGGACCGGGGAAGCCCGGTGCCGCTGTACTACCAGCTCGCCCGGCAGCTGGAGGAGGCGATCGAGCACGGGGTGCTCGCCCCGGGAAACCTCCTGGGCAACGAGATCGACCTCTCGATCCGCCTCGGCCTGTCCCGCCCGACCGTCCGCCAGGCCATCCAGACCCTGGTGGAGAAAGGCCTGCTGGTCCGCCGGCGCGGGGTGGGCACCCAGGTGGTGCACAGCCAGGTCAAACGCCCCCTCGAACTGAGCAGCCTCTACGACGACCTGGAGGCGGCCGGGCAGGGTCCGGCGACCCGGGTCGTGCGCAACGCGACGGTGCCGGCGTGCGCCGACGTGGCGGCCGCGCTGTCCGTCCCGGAGGGCAGCCCGGTCACCCAGCTGGAACGCCTGCGCCTGACCCACGGCGAGCCGGTGGCGTTGCTGTGCAACTACCTCCCGACCGACCTGCTCGACCTCGACAGCGACCGTCTCGAGTCCACCGGCCTCTACCGCATGCTGCGCACCGCCGGTGTCACCCTGCACAGCGCCCGCCAGACCATCGGCGCCCGTTCCGCGACCGCGGAGGAGGCTGCCCGTCTCGACGAGAAGGAGGGCTCAGCGGTCCTGACCATGCAGCGCACGGCCTACGACGACACGGGCCGCCCGGTCGAGTACGGCACCCACATCTACCGCGCCTCGCGGTACGCGTTCGACTTCCAGCTGCTGGTCAGACCCTGAGGAACGGCGGGATCAGTGGGCCGCGTCCAGTCGGGCCCGCTGCTCCCGCGTCAGTTCCAGGTCCACCGCGGCCAGGTTCTCCTCCAGTTGGGCCACGGAGGACATCCCGACGAGCGGGACGATCGGGAGCTCGGCGCCGATCTGCCAGGCAAGAACGACCTGGTTGACGGTCGCGCCGATCTCCTTCGCCACCTCGCCCAGAACCTTCAGGCGGGCCGGGGTGCCCGGGTGGTCGAAGTCGGAGGGCAGCCGGTCCGGGTGGGTGTAGGCGCCCTTCAGCAGCGGTGAGTAGGCGACGAGGGTCAGGCCGGGCTCGGCCCGCAGATAGTTCAGCAGGTCGGGGCCGGCGTGGCCGAGGCTGCCGTCGGGGAACAGGGCCTCGGGGATGTCGGTGCGGGGCCGCAGATGGCTGTGTGCGTACTGGAGGACCTCATAGCCGGCCAGCCCGGCCGCGGCGGCGAGCGCACGGGCGCGTTCGACCCGCCAGATCGCGTGGTTGCTCGCGCCGAGGAGGCCCACCGTGCCCTCGGCCACCAGCTCCGCGAATCCTTCCACCGTCTCCTGGAGGGGGACCTTGTGGTCCTCGATGTGCGCGTAGAGCAGGTCCAGCTTCGCCACGCCCAGGCGTTCCCGGCTGCGTTCCGCGGACTCGCGGATCACCTTCGCCGACAGGCCCTCGGCGTTGTCGATGTAGCTCGTGCCGGGGGCCAGGGGGCGGGCGCCGAGCTTGGTGGCGATGAAGATCTCGTCGCCGATGCCGCGGCTGCGGCGCCACCGGCCGAGCAGTTCCTCGCTCTGGCCGCCCTGGCCGCCGTCCTCCCAGAAGGCGTAGTTGTCGGACGTGTCGACGAAGTTGCCGCCGGCCTCCACATAACGGTCGAGGACGGCGAAGGAGGTCTCCTCGTCGGTCCGTGAGCCGAACAGCATCGCGCCGAGCGCGAGGACGCTGACCTCTCGACGGGTCGCCGGGGCGGTGCCGATGGTGCGGTACTTCATGGTGATTCCCTCCCGTGTGTACCCGTCTTCGGGGCACACACGGGAGTCTTCATCTTGAAGCGCACTTCAAGTCAAGGGCCCGCGCACTCACTGGCACTCACCTGCGCTCACTTGGCGAACGGCCCCTCCAGAGCCGCCCATTGGAGCAGCATGATGGTCTTCGCGTCATTGATCTCGCCGGTGCGGATCATCTCCAGGGCCCTGCGGAAGGGCAGTTCGAGGATCTCGATGTCCTCGCCCTCCTCGTCGAGTCCGCCGCCTTCGTGGGTACGGGTCGAGGGGCCGTAGGCCGCGGCGTAGAAGCTGACGCGCTCGGTGACCGAACCGGGGCTCATGTAGACGTCGAAGACATGCCGGACCTCCCCGATGGTGTGCCCGGTCTCCTCGACGACCTCGCGCCGCACGGCGATCTCGGGGTGCTCGTCCTCGTCGTCGAGCAGACCGCCCGGGGTCTCGATCAGCAGTCCGTCGGGGTGCCCGTTGACATACACCGGGAAGCGGAACTGGCGGGTGAGCAGGACGGTTTCGCGGTACGTGTCGTACAGCAGCATGGTGGCGCCGTTACCGCGGTCGTGGGTCTCGCGCTGCTGGGTGCTCCAGGTGCCGTCGGCGCGCTGGAGGTCGAAGGTCGTGGCCCGCTCGACGTACCAGTGGCTGGACAGCAGTTTCACGTCCCGGACCTTGACGCGCGGGTTGCCGGTCAGGTCCAGGCCCGTGCGGTCGAGTCCGGTGCGGCCGCGGCGGTCGGGGGTGTCGATGCCCTCGGTCATCGGACACCCGCAGGGCTGGGGCGGAAGCGGGGGAAGAGCGAGTTGGTCATAACCCGCTTCTACCATTTCGAGCTCGGCCGCGTCGCACACGGCACCCCTTCCCCGGCGGGCCCCACTGTGCCTAACGTGCGCGTATGGATCATCCGCGGCAGCCGTCCGCACGGCACTTCGACCACTGTCCCTGGCTCTTCACCGAGGAGGCGACGGAGGAACAGCGCGCCGCCCAGCGGGAGGTGCAGCGGGCGCTCGGCGGCGACACGGAGATCGGTGAGCGGTGTTACGTCGCCGAGTCCGCGGCGGTGTTCCCGGACCGGCTGCGGCTCGGGGACGACTCGTACATCGCCGCGCACGCCTACATCACCGGGGAACTGAGCGCCGGTTCGGACTGCACGCTGAACCCGTTCACCACGGTGCGCGGGAACGTCGTCCTGGGCGACGGCGTCCGCGTCGGCGCCCACACCTCGCTGCTCGGCTTCAACCACACCATGGCCCCCGACCGGCCTGTCTTCCGGCAGCCGCTCACCACTCGGGGCATCCGGGTCGGCGACGACGTCTGGATCGGCTCCCATGTGGTGATCGTGGACGGCGTGACGATCGGCGACCACTGTGTGATCGGCGCGGGGTCGGTGGTGACGAGGGACCTGCCGGCATGGTCGGTGGCGGCGGGGAATCCGGCTCGGGTGCTGCGGGACCGGCGGGAGGGGCGGACCGCGGGGGCGGGGGCGGCGGTTGCGCCCGGGACACGGTCCGGAGGTGGTCGTACGTCCGTGAACCACCCGGCGAGCGCCCTGACCGCCTTCGCCGACACCGCCCGCGCCCAGGCCGCCGCTCTCCTGGAACGGTGCTGGGACGGCGAGCGGTACGTCGACCGTCCGGGTGTCGCGCCCACCGTGCGGGCCCACTGCGATGCCGTGGAGATCGCCGACCTGTTGCTGGGATCCGTGCCGGGGCAGCTGTCGGCCGAGGAGCACGTGCGACGGCTGACCGGGCTCCAGGATCCGAAGAGCGGTCTGGTGCCGGAGTTCGGCGAACCGTCGCCCGCGGCCGAGGCCGACGGGTTCATCGGTGAGGGAGCCGCGCTCTATCATGTGCTGTGCGTCGGCTACGCGCTCGATCTGCTGGGCGGGGAGTTCCCCCATCCGGTGTCCGGCGTACGTGACATGACGGCACGTCAACTAGTGGCCCGACTGGAGGCGTTGCCCTGGCGTACGGGTGCCTGGGGTGCCGGGGCCTGGGTCGACTCCTGGGCCACGGCGGCCCGTTGGAACCTGCGGCACGGCCACGGTGGTGACGGGGCGCCGGAGTCGTTGTTCGGCTGGCTGCTCACCAGGGCCGACCCGTGGACCGGGATGTGGGGCAGCCCTTCGGCCGAGGAGGGGCGGCTCCAGGTGGTCAACGGCTACTACCGGCTGACACGGGGATCGTTCGCGCAGTTCGGGCTGCCGGTACCGCATCCGGAGCGGGTCGTGGACGCGGTCCTGGACCATGCGCGCGATGCCCGGCACTTCGGTTCAGGCCGGGAGAACGCCTGCAATGTGCTCGACGTCGCCCACCCGCTGTGGCTGTGCACCCGACAGCTCGGTGGAGGCGCCGCGGGCTACCGTTCCGCCGAGATCCGCGACTGGGCCGCGCGGCAGCTGGCCGCGGTCCTGCCGCGCTGGCAGGACGGCCGGGGCTTCGGCTTCGGCCCGGGCACCGTCGGCCCCGGCCCCGAGCCCGGACTCCAGGGCACGGAGATGTGGCTGGCCATCATCTGGTACCTCGCCGACCTACTCGACCGCTCCGACGAACTCGGCTACCGCCCCCGCGGCATCCACCGCCCGGAACCGGCCCGAGAGGGGATTCGGGTGCCGGACTGATCCGGCGGGGCATCGGTGGCTCAGTGAGTCCGGCGAGCTTCGGACTCTCGGCGAGCCTGTGCTGCCGGTCCAGCTCGGACAGCAGCCCCTGACCGGCCGGGCCGAGCCCGACGACGACCGCGATCTCATCCCCTCGCGGGCGAGACGCTCCACGACCCTGTGCGGTGTGGTCCCGCCCGCGAGCCGGACGACCGCGATCAGGTCGAGCATCTGGGACAGGCGGCGTCGGGCCAGAAAAGCCTCGGTCAGAGCCCTGACCACGCCGGACACGTCGGGCAGCGGACCGGTGCACTGCTCCAGCGCCTGCGGGCCCAGGGTGAGGTCCGCCCGGACGCGCTCCTCGCTCCGCTCCACGAGCACCTCGAACATCCGGCGGCACGCCTCGGGGGTGTAGCAGCCGACGGTCCCCGGTGGCGCGCTCGACCGCGTGGGCGAGCCGCGCCGACGGCTCATCGGCGGACAGGCGCACGGCGTGGGCCTCCGGCAGGAGCGTCCCGAGTTGCTCGTCGGACAGCTGCGACAGCTCGTCGTGCGGGATCTCGATCGCGAGGTCCGGGCCGGTCAGCGCACGGGTCAGCCGGCCGACGAGGTCCGTCTCCAGGGTGTCGTAGAGCATGGACGGATCATGGCACCCGGCACTGACACCGCGGCCCGTCCGCTTCCGCCGGACGTCCACCGGACCCATACGAAAGGGCCCCCACAGGCTCTCGCCCGCGAAGACCCTTCGCACCGTCGGGACGACAGGATTTGAACCTGCGACCCCTTGACCCCCAGAAGTGCGGGTCACCTACATTATCGGCACATAACAGACGTAATTCGGCCGTGTGTTGTGCGCCGATAGCCCTTCCGTGCACCATCGCGCACACCGTGTGGTCCCCAACTGGTCCCCAAGCCGCTTCAGAAGAGCGCCTTACACCGGCCGCCGGTGGCGCCTGACACCACGCGCCACCCACACAGGGAACCCATCCTTTCCGGACGCCTGCGCAGTCGACAAAGACCAGCCGCCTCTTGAGTCGCCGGGTGCATGGCTGCGGATCGCGCCCTGTGATGTGCATCGTCAGTCCGCCCTCACTGGATGCGTAAGGTTCGCTCCGGTCGCCGGGTCGAACACGTGAGCCTTGGCCATGTCGACCTGCAGCTCTACCGGTTCGCCCTCGCGGGCACGCGTGGCGGCGTCCAGGCGGGCCACGATGTGTTGGGTGTCGGCGCCGGTGTCGCGCAGGCCCGAGTCCTTGGCGAGCTCCTCGAGTTCGGTGGTCGTCGCGGGCCCGCCCTCCGCGGTGAAGTAGACATACACATCGGAGCCCAGCGACTCCAGTACCTCCACGGTTGCGGTGAAGACCGGGCCCGTCCGGGCCCGGTCGTGTGACAGGCCCACGTCCTCGAATGCCTCCGGTCGCAGCCCGACGATGACCTCGCGGGGTGCGTTCTGCCTTTCCAGCGCCTGCCTCGTACGGTCGTCGAGGGTCAGGTCGCCCAGGGGCGAGCGCAGGGCGCTGGCCTCCAAAGTGGCGTTCAGGAAGTTCATCGCCGGGGAGCCGATGAAGCCCGCGACGAAGATGTTGCGTGGCAAGTCGTACAGTTCGGCAGGTGTGCCGATCTGCTGGACCAGGCCCTGTCTCATGACCACGACGCGGTCGCCGAGCGTCATCGCCTCGGTCTGGTCGTGGGTGACGTACACGGTGGTCGTGCCGAGGCTCCGCTGCAGCCGGGAGATCTGAGTGCGCATCTGTACCCGGAGTTTGGCGTCCAGGTTGGACAGTGGCTCGTCCATCAGGAACGCCTTGGGATCACGGACGATCGCGCGCCCCATGGCCACCCGCTGGCGCTGACCGCCCGAGAGGTTGGCGGGTTTGCGGTCCAGGTGCTCGGTGAGGTCGAGGATCCGGGCGGCTTCCGTCACCTTGGCGTTGATGGAGTCCTTGTCCACCTTGGCCAGGCGCAGCGGGAAGCCCATGTTCTCCCGGACGTTCATGTGCGGGTAGAGGGCATAGCTCTGGAACACCATGGCGACGTCGCGGTCCTTGGGAGCCAGGTCGTTGACGACTCGGTCTCCGATGCGCAGGGTGCCCTCGGTGATGTCCTCAAGTCCGGCGATCATGTTCAGGGTGGTGGACTTGCCGCATCCCGACGGGCCGACCAGGATCACGAACTCGCCGTCGGCGATCTCGAGGTCCACGTCCTTCACGGCGAGGGCCCCGTCGGGAAAACGCTTGGTGACTCCCTCGAGGATGATCTCGGCCATGGATGGTGCCTCCTTGCCTTCATGCCTTCCGGCTCCGAGCACTGCGGTCGGTGTCTCGGACCGGTGGCCTGTCTGCCGCGGTCGGCCCGTTCACCCCTTGACCGCCCCGGAGGTCAGTCCGGCGACGATCCGCCGCTGGAAGAACAGGACGAAGACGATGATCGGGATGGTGATGACCACAGCGGCGGCGGCGATCGACCCTGTGGGCTGCTGGAACTGGGAGCTTCCGGTGAAGAACGCGATCGCGGCCGGCACTGTGCGCGCGGACTCGGTGGACGTCAGCGAGATCGCGAACAGGAAGTCGTTCCAGCAGAAGATGAACACGAGAATGGCCGTGGTGAACACGCCCGGCGCGGCCAGCGGCACGATGACCATCCGGAATGCCTGCGCGGGCGTCGCCCCGTCGACCTTGGCGGCCTTCTCCAGATCCCAGGGGATCTCCCGGAAGAAGGCCGACAGGGTGTAGATCGCGAGCGGCAGGGAGAAGGTCATGTAGGGGATGATCAGCCCGATCCAGGTGTCGAAGATCCCGATGATCCGCTCGATGTTGAACAGTGGTGACACCAGGGAGATCGGGGGGAACATGGCGATCAGCAGTGACATGCCGATGAGCACCCGCTTGCCGGGGAAGCGCAGCCTGGCCACCGCATAGGCAGCCATGGTGCCCAGCGCCACCGCGATCACCGTGGCGATCAGGGCGATACCGATCGAGTTGATCAGCGCGCGGGTGAACTCGGCGGTCTCGAAGATGCCCCGGTAGTTCGCCCAGGTCCAGTCCGTGGGGATGTAGTTGCCGTCCGTCAGGGTGGTGGGGTCCTTGAACGACAGCGCGGCGATCCACCACACCGGGAACAGGGCGTACAGCACCACCACCACGTTCATGACACCCCATCGGGCGGCATGCGTCTTTCCCGCCGCAGCCATCAGCGCTTCACCTCCGCGCCCGGTGCTGCAGTGCCGAACATTTTGACGAAGGCGAAGGCGATGATCCCGACGCAGATGAAGATCAGGACCGAGATCGCCGACCCGATACCCAGGTTCAGCGCGGTGAACAGGTTGTCGTACCCGAGGATCGACAGGGAGCCGGTCCCCTGGGCGCCCGCGGTCAGGATGTAGATGTTGTCGAAGATCCGGAACGCGTCCAGTGTGCGGAAGAGCAGTGCCACCAGGATGGCCGGTTTCATCAGCGGCAGCATGACCTTGGTGAAGCGCTGCCAGGCTGTGGCACCGTCCACCATGGCCGCTTTCAGGGTCTCCTCGGGGACCAGCGCGAGGCCCGCGAGCAGCAGCAAGGCCATGAACGGCGTCGTCTTCCACACCTCGGCGAGGATGATCAGCCAGAGGGCGGGCCACTGCTCGGTCAGCGGGGCCTCTCCGCTGGGCAGCAACTCGGCGAGGTACCCGAGGTCCGGGGTCCAGGCGTACTGCCAGGAGAAGGCGGCGACCACGGTGACGATCCCGTACGGAATGAGGACCGACGTGCGGACGACGCCGCGCCAGAAGATCGTGCGGTGCATCACCAGGGCGAGCCCCATTCCGAGGACCAGTTCGATCGCCACGGACACGGCGGTGATGAACAGCGTGACCCAGAAGGCGTCCCACCAGAACGGGGAGGACAGCACCGCCCCGTAGTTGCTCAGGCCCACGAACTCCGCCTGTCCGGGAAAGCGCAGGTCGTACCGCTGGAGGGACAGATAGACGGCGTACCCGATGGGGTAGGCGGTCACCGCGATCATGACGACGACCGCGGGCGCGCAGAGCAGCCAGCCGAGCCGCCGCTCCTGCCTGGCGCCCGCCGAGAGTGCCGCCCGGTCCGGCTCCGCCTGCTCCGTCTCCGCCTCGGGGGGCGGCGGGGCTCCGGCCGGTTGCGCCCGCGTGCTCATCTCAGGCCGTCCGAGGACGAGGCCCGCGCGCTGCGGCGCCGGCTGACGGAGTGGTGCGGGATGAGGTGGTTCACGGGATCACACCCTCGGATCGCAGGGCATCGTCGATCTGCTCCCTGATGGTGTCGACGGAGCTCTCCGGTTTGATCCCCGACGGCGGAGACAGCGTGTGGGAGACCGCGATCGACACGTTCTGGTAGACCGGAGTGATCGGGCGCACGCTCGCCGACTCCAGGGCGGCCAGCACCTCCCCGGAGAAGGGGTACTCCTTCATGAACGCGGGCTCGTCGTACAGGGCGCGCAGGGTGGGCGGCAGACCGCCCTCGAGCGCGGCGGTGAGCTGGTTGTCCCGGTTGCGCAGGCACAGCGCCGCCTCGAAGGCCAGGTCGGGGTGGCGTGAGTAAGTACTCACGGCCAGATCGATGCCGCCGATGGTGGGCCGTGCCGGGCGGTTCGCGTCGACCCGGGGGTACGGCGCCCAGCGGAAGTTCTTGAACAGTGCGGGGTTGTTCGCCTTCATCGACGGATAGACGAACGGGTAGTTGAGTTCGAACGCCGCCGCCCCCGACTCCATGGCGAGGCGGTTCTGGTCCTCCATCTGGTTGGACAGAGAGGGGTCCGCGGCCGGGGACTTCGCCAGATCACGCATGATCCCGGCGGCCCGCACGGCAGGAGGACCGAGGGAGGGTTCGGTCGCGCTCGCGTTGAGGATGGAGCCGCCCGCACTGTTGATCAGCGTGTTGAACCAGACGGTCAGGCCCTCGTACTGGGCGCCCTGGATCTCCACGAAGTGCGGTTTGCCCTGCCGGGCGAGGGCGCCGGCCATGTCCAGCATCTCGGCCCAGGTCCTGGGTGGGGTGGGCACCAGGTCCTTGCGGTACCACAGGAGCTGGGTGTTGGTGTTGTACGGGACGGCGTACAGATTGCCTTTCCAGGTCGAGGTCTGCAGCGGCACGCGCAAAGTGCCCTCTACGGCCTGCCGCCTCGCCGTCCCCGTCCATTCCCGGATCCAGCGTGCCTCGGCGAACTCCGCCGCCCAGGTGACGTCCAGGCCCAGGATGTCGAGCGAGTCGTCCTCAGCGGCAAGTCTGCGGACAAGCTGCTGGCGCTGGCCGTCCGCAGCACGCGGGAGCTTGTTGTAGCTGATCCTGTAACGGCCGCCCGACGCCTGGCTGCACCGGTCGGCCGCCTTCTGGAGCGCACCGGAGTCGTCGGGGAAGTTGTACCAGTTGAGGGTGGGCCTACCGGAGCCCTCGTCACTGCCACAAGCGGCGAGCACCGACGCCAGCAACGGCAGTACGGCGAACACCCGCAGCCATCGTGTCCTTCTGGGACGTCCCTTCTGACCCGAAACGGGCCGGCAGCCGCACCTCGCGTGCACGCGCTCCACACCTCGCTTCCGGACGGTGGCACGGGACTCGGACCTCGCAGCGTTTCCCTCCCAGCGAACACTAAAGGCCACATAAAGCAAGATCAAGCACATATCGGCTGTCCCGACGTGCGGCTTCGCACGCTGGCGGATGTCTTCGCCTATGCCGCGGCTGAGGGCGTCGAGCTGCGGATGGATGGTACGGAGGTTCGGGTGCGCCGTCCACGGGCGAAAAAGCGCGCACGTCAACGGACCGCTTGGCGCACCTTGACTGGGTCAATGTGCGCTTCACCCCCGGTCAGGTGCGCTGATCCCCAACTGGTCCCCAAAAATGATCAAGGGGCCGTTCCAGATCTCCTCTGAAACGGCCCCTGACCTGCGACTTCGAAAAGTCGGGACGACAGGATTTGAACCTGCGACCCCTTGACCCCCAGTTGCGGAGCCCCTGAGCGGCGTGCGACGGGTCGTTCTTCGAGGTCGGTGTTCAGGGTACTCGGCCGAGTAAAAGAGTCGGTGCACTCAGGCCGCCATGCGGCGGCGGGGCCCACGGCATCTGTACCCGTGCCTCAACAGCCCGTTTCCGCACACCAGCGGACATCACCAGATTCCTCGCCGCAGACAACACCAAGATCAAATCGGCGTGTTGGTTCCCGGCAAGCCCTTGACTTGGCGTTTGTCGTCCGCCGTCGAACGAGCCTCGAACTTGTCTTGGGTTGTGTCTGTTCGCCGGACATGGGGGCGGCCTCCGTCTGATGCCGTGCTCCGTCACAGAGGCACTTGATCAGCGCGAAGGCCGTGACGATGAGTCTGCCGCAGCGAGGCGCCTGGCAGGGTGCGTTCGCGGAACTGTCTTACTTCCGGTCGGAGTCCGTGGAGCACTTCGGGAGCTGCCGCGCGCTCTGCGCCGAGATGCAAGGCGGCGCCTACGGGCTCGTACGCGCCGTCTGATCAGCCACCACAGCACGAACGGCCTGACGGCAGACGTGCCGCCAAACCGTTCACTTCAGCCGCCGTCACCCACTGCCCATCTCGACCGGTGCGCCCACGAGCGAGCCGTACTCGGTCCAGGAGCCGTCGTAGTTCTTGACGTCCGAGTAGCCGAGCAGTTCGTGCAGCGCGAACCAGGTGTGCGAGGAGCGCTCGCCGATACGGCAGTACGCGATGACCTCGCGGTCGGAGACGATGCCCTTGGTCTCGTACAGTTCGCGCAGCTGGACCGCGGACTTGAAGGTCCCGTCGTCGTTCGCGGCCTGCGCCCAGGGGATGTTCGCCGCGTGCGGGATGTGGCCGGGCACCTGCGCCTGCTCCTGCGGGAGGTGCGGGGGCGCCAGCTTGTCGCCCCGGTACTCCTCGGGGGAGCGTACGTCCACCAGGCCGATGCCGGTGTCCTCCTTGGCCAGTACCTCGTCGCGCAGCGCGCGGATCTCCGGGTGTTCCGGCCCGGTGACCTCGAAGGCGGTGCGCGGGTGGTCCGGCACCTCCTGGGTCATCGGACGGTTCTCCAGCTCCCACTTCTTGCGGCCGCCGTCGAGCAGCTTCACCCGGTTGAAACCGCGCAGCCGCAGAAGCCAGTACGCGTACGCCGCGAACCAGTTGTTGTTGCCGCCGTAGAGCACGACGGTGGTGTCGTCCGCCACGCCGACCGCGCCGAGCAGCCCGCCGAGGCCGGCTCGGTCCAGGTAGTCCCGGCCGACCTCGGTGTGCAGGTCGGTCGTCCAGTTCCAGCCGACGGAGCCGGGGATGTGGCGGTTGTCGTAGGCACCGGTGTCCTCGTCGACATCGATGATCCGCACTGTCTTGTCGTCGAGGTGGTCGGCCAGCCAGTCCGTGCTGACCAGTGTCTCCGGGTGTGCGTAGCCGTCGGTGCTCATCATTCTCTCCTTTCGGATGTCACTGTCATCCGTGTCAGCTGTGCCATCTGTTCATCTGTTTCATCAGGTCCCGTGCTCCGCCCCTGATCACCGCCGTCACCGGGATTCCCGCCCGGTCGAGCAGACTGGCCGCGACGGCCGCCCGCCGCCCGCGCCCGCAGACCGTCCACACCTCGCGGTCCCTGGGGATCTCGGCGAGCCGCCAAGGCAGTTCGCCGACCGGAATGGCCAGTGCCCCCGGGATGGTCCCGGGCTCGTGCGGGGAGCGGACGTCGAGGATCCGCACCTGTGGGCGGGGCACGAACAGTTCGCTCACGTCTGCGGCACGGAAGGAGCCGACCGGGCGGCCCTCGGTCTGCCAGCGTTCGATTCCGCCCTCCAGGTAGCCCTCGACCTGCTCGTAGCCGATCCGCAGCAGCTGGGTCAGTGCCTCGTGCGCCGCGTCGGCGACGGGCTCCGACAACACCAGCACCAGCGGCGTGCCGAAGGGCACGACCTGGCCGATCAGGGCGGCGAAGCTGTCGTCCAGCTCGTTGCTGAGCGAACCGGGCAGGTGGGCAGCGGCGAAGGCCCGTCGGTCGCGGGCGTCGACCACCAGCGCCCGGCCCGCGGCCAGCCGGGCGACGCTGTCCGGCGTGAGCGGCCGGGCACCGGGCGGCGGACCGCCGAGCACGGTGGGCCCAGTGCGGTTGAGGGGGGCCATGTGCCGGTAGTACGCCGGGTACGCGGGCAGGTGGGTCCGCTCGCTGACGAACTCCTCCTCGTCCGCCGCCAGCGCCGGGTTGACGCGCCGCTCGGCGCCCACGGTCGTCGTCCGGTCGGCCGAGGCCGGGCCCGCGGCGCAGGAGCTGCCGGCTCCGTGCGTGGGCAGCACCCGGGTGGCGTCCGGCAGTAGTGCCAGCCGCCGCAGTGAGCGGAACTGCGCGTGGGCGAGGCTCTCGGTGCGGTCCGCGCCCGACAGGTCGGTGCGGCCCGAGCCGCCGACGAGCAGGCTGCCGCCGGTGAAGACGGCCTCCGGCGCGAGCCGGCCGGCGCCGAAGACCAGGTAGGAGGTGTGCTCGGCGGTGTGCCCGGGCGTCTCCATGGCGCGCACGAGCAGGTCACCGACGGCGATCTCGTCGTCCTCGGCCATCGGCAGGTGGTCGAAGGCGTATCCGGCCCGGGCCGGAGCGGCCACGGTGGCGCCCGTGACGGCCCGGACCTCCATGGCGCCGGAGACGTAGTCGTTGTGCACATGGGTCTCCAGGACGTACCGGACGCGTACTCCGCGGGAGTCGCAGTCGGCGAGCAGGCCCCAGCAGTCCCGCTGGGGGTCGACCAGGGCGGCCTCGTCGCCACTGACCAGCAGGTAGCTGGTGTCGCCGAGCGGGGCGGTGGTGATGATGCCGATCTCGTACTCGTCCATGTCAGCCTGCCTGTCCGGCCGTCGTTCCCCGGGCGTTCCCCGGTGGTCGGACGACCACTTCCACGCTCGCCGCCGCGTTGCACCCGTACCCCAGGGCGTTCCACTGCGGCGTCAGCGGCTGTGTCTCGCCGTGGGCGTCCGTCGCGCGGGCCAGGAGCCGGTGGTGCCCGGGCCGCCGCGGGGTCCAGCGCAGCGACCATCCCGTCCAGGCGTACGGTCCGCTCGGCGAGGCGAGTTCGGCCTCGCGCCAGTCGGCGGCGTCCGTCCGGATCAGGACCAGCCGCACCGGGGCGCCGCCCGACCAGGCCCAGCCCCGGATGGTGAGCGGAGCACCGAGCGCCGGGGCCGCGTCCGGTCGCGGAGCGGTGATCAGGGATTTGACGCGTAGGGTCGCGACCGGGCGGTCGGGGGTGCCGAGCGCCTCGCGGTAGACGTAGTCGTCGGTCTGGAACACCCCGGTGAACGGCTCGGCCACGGCCCGCGCCCCGACCAGCCACTTCACGTCCGCCACCCCGTATCGGCCGGGGACCACGAGCCGTACCGGAGCTCCGTGGCGTGGGGTGAGCGGCACGCCGTTCATATGGGTGGCGAGCAGCGTGTCCGGGTGCAGCGCGGCATCCAGCGGCAGGCTGCGTTCGAAGGCCACCGGGTGGCCGTGTGCCTGACCGGAGTCCGCGCCGGTGAACACGAACTCGACCGCCCGCGGATCCACCCCGGCCCGTGCGGTGACCGCCGGGAACGGCACGCCCGCGAACCGGGCACAGCCCACCGCCCGCTCGCTCCAGGGCAGCCCCGGCGTCGGCGGGGTCATCAGGGTGCGTCCGTTGCCGGCGCATTCCAGTACGAGGTCGAGTTCCCGCCGCTCCAGCGTGAGCAGTTCGTCGTAGCCGAGTTCGTAGGGCTCCTGCACCAGGCCGCCGATACTCAGCCGCCACCGGCTCGGCTCCAGTCGGGGGATGCCGAAGTGGTCGCGGACGAAGAACGCGTCCACGGGCGTGATCCACTCGGTGAGCGCGGCCGGTGGCGTCTGGGCGTTGTAGGGATCGGCGGTCAGGGTATCGGGCTCCCGTGGCAGCAGGGTTCCGGTCATCTCGCTCACCTCCGGCCGACGTGCTGTGCTCCCCCGGTGAGCGCCCGCAGCCGCCGCTCGGCGCCGAGCGCCTCGAAGGTGGCGGCCGCATCGGCCGGCAGCCCCCGGTCCGCCGACGGCCGGGGATCCGCGAGCGCGGCCCTCACCTTCGATCGGGCGGCCCAGCACGGCTGCCGGGCTGCCGTACAACCGCGCCGCCGCCAGACGCCGCGCCGGGCCTTGGTCGCCTCCCTCTCCCCCGCCTCGGCCGGCGCACCGGAGGCGGTCTCGGCCATCGCCCTCCCCGCGGAGCTCTGGAACAGGCCCGCCACTCGCTCGGCGACGCGCGTGCTCCGCCGCCGCGTCCTCGTCGCGGAGCGCCGCGTCCTCGAATGCCTCGAAATCGACCCAGGCCGCAGCCCGGTACAGCCCCAGCCGCTCACCGGATTCCAGGTAGCGATACGTGGCCGCCGGATCGGAATCGAGGGTGTGGCGGACCTCGTGGAGCGCCTTACGCAGCCGGCTGTCCCCGGTCGCGGCATCGAACTCCGGCCACAGCAGGTCCAAGACCTGGTCGCGGTGGAGCCGATGGCCCGGCTCCAGGGCGAGCAATTTGACCAGAGTCTTCGCCTTCCGCAGCCGCCACTCCTCGTCGGCGATCTCCCGTGGGCCCACCTGCACCCCGAAACCTCCGAGCAACCAGATCCGCAGTTCGAACATGCTTCACCGCCTTCGCGGCCGGTACTTCGAACCTACGCCCGGGAACCTCTCCCCGCGCGGCGTCCTCCTTGCGCACCTGCCGCATGTGCCGCAGCACGGCGCGGTCACCCGGACGGAGGACCGCAGCGCCCGATCGGGGGCGGGCAAGAGGTACGGCCTGAACCGTGGCAGCGTCTTCCCATGACTGCACGTCGCACCCCGAGTGATACCCAAACGACGGAGGACAGGAGTATCAGGGTGGATGGTGAACATCACGGATGAGAAGCGGCGCGGGGGGGCCGGACGGCGCCTCTGAAGGTTGATGCGGCCATAGACGAGCTGATCGCCGACGGTGCGCACTTCCTCGGCATGACAAAGAAGGACCTCGTCGCCGAAGCCGTGCGCGTCTACCTGGAGATCCGCCGCGAAGAGGTCCGGGCGAACATGCTCGAGAAGATGCGCAGGCTCGACGGAGGGCTGGAATCGAGCGTCTCGCTGCTGACCGGGCTGTCGCCCGAGCGCTTCAAGGAGCTCGGCGGAGTGGGCGAGGACGACTGATCCGTGCATCCCGCCCGCCCCGCCCTCCGCACGCTGCGCGAGGACCTCAAGCTACCGCTCCCCTCCGCCCGCCAGCCCCTCGACGAGATCGACCATCCCATCCTGGCCAAGGCCCGGGATCAGTTCGATGAGGACGAGACCGGCCATTGGGGGTCCCCCCGGACGCAGTCTGGGGGAGGATCCGGTCGATCGACGGCGAGGTCCTGTTCAAGGTCAAGGTCCAACGCTGGCGAGGCGCGGTCTGGACTGAGGAGGACCTGCCCTGGCTGGTCGCTGCCGGACAGCGCGAGGACGGCTCGGGAGACGACTTCTACGCCGCACTCGAGGCCGACGCGAAGGGTACCGGGTGGCCCTCACCTTCAACTTGCTCGCCGAGCCCGGGACTTCGGCGCCCGCCTCCGGACCGCTCACCGAGCTGGCGCGCTGCCTGGACCAGCACTTCGGCACGCCCGCCAAGCCGCGCTACGCGATGCGGGACCTCGACCCGCCGAACCGGCTGGTGTATCTGCTCGACCACGAGTACACGCAGCGGGGCCTGAGCTGGGAACGGCTCAAGGGCGCCGACGCCGAACGCGCCGCGCTGCTGCGCGCCGCCGCCGGACGGGCCGGCCGAGATCCGCCGCCCCCGACTGGAGGATCTGGGCCTGCCGCTGCAACACCTCCTGCAGGCGGCCGACCAGGAACAGCTGGCTGAGATCCTGGCCGTGTTGCGCGCCCAGGCGGACACGGTGCTGGAATGCCTGATGCCGATGCTGCGCCGCTCGGCACAGGTGCTACCGACGAATACCCAGCGCGCGGCGGATCTCGACACGGTCGCACGCGACTGCACGGACTGGCTGCGCGCGATCGTCGCACGACAACTGCGTGCCGCGGACGACTCGTCGATCGCCTGGGCCGGTTGCGGCACGTACACACCAGGATCGACTCGGCCGGTCTCCTGGTGCTCCACCAGACCAGACGGCATGGACGCCCGTACACCCTCGTACTGACCAAAACCGAGCAGCTGTTCACCCAGACCGCCCGCCGCAAGGCCGAAGCCGACCTGACCTGGCTGACCTCGAACTGGTACACCCTCCCCGCCGGGCCGCGTTGAGCCCGTGGGACCTTGTCGGCGCATGCGATGAACCGTCAGCCATGATCTTGAGCCGGGACAGGCACTGTGGGTGCCCGGCACGCGACGGAAAACGTGGGTCGCGACGCAGCGTACCGCCAGACACCAGCAGCGTCGTACAACGCTGGGTGCCCACTCAGCCGAGACCGGCCCTGTCCAGGCGGGCCAGGAAGCTGGTCTTGCGGCGGTGTTCGGCACGCAGGCCGTGCAGGTAGTCGGTGAATTCCGGCTCGGTACCGAGCGCACGGTGGACGTCGCGCAGGGTCTTCAGGTGGCGGACGGCGTACTGGTAGCGGTACTTGTTGCCACTCTCACCGAGATACAGGTCGATCAGCCTCCGGTAGGGGACGACGGTGTCGGCCGGATGGACGGGCCGCCGCTCGGCGAGGAGGTCCTGCAGGACGTACGTCGACAGGGCGTCGAGATGCGCTGTCGCGGTCTGCCATGCCTCTTCGGCCAGGCCCTCCGCGCGCAGACACGCGATCAGTTCGGTGACGTGGGCGGGGTTCTCGGCCAGCCGGGCGCGCAGCAGGTCCAGGGCCCAGGTGACCGTCTGCGGGCTGCCGACCTCCCGGGCCGTCGCGGCCACCGCGGCGAACGCGGAGGCGAGCGGGGTGCGGGCGAAGACGTCCCGGCGCACCGACACGGCTTCCTCTCCCTTCCCGCCGGCGATGAGGAGTGCGACGAGCTCGTCCATGAGCTGGGGCTTGAACGGGCTGGCGGGGTGGGCCTCCAGCCCGCGGCGTGCCCAGTCGGTGGCCTCCGCCTCCCGGCCTGCGGCCCGGAGCACGCGGACGATCTTGACGTACTGATCGGGTCCGGTCAGTGACCGGGCGAGCACCTCGACGTAGTGGTCGGTGTCGCCGGAGATCTCCGCGAGCTGTTCCCGCAGATACCGCACGCCGAAGGCGGTGCCCCATTCGTCTGCCTGCTCGGGTTCGCCGGCGCGCTGCTCGACCAGGTCGCTCAGCTGCCGCGGGCCCTGCTCGCCCAGGGCGGGAGCGAAGTCGGCCAGGGGGATGTCGGGCCAGCCGGGGCCGTCGAACACCGTGGTGGCGATCCAGTTCGCCAAGGCGCGGGGATCCTTGGGCGGGGCCGCCGCCAGCGCCTGGGCGTAACGGGCCGTCAGTGCGCGCAGGGCGTCACCGCAGCTACCGGAGGAGTCGTCCAGGTACATCAGGGCCCGGGTGACCCGGTCCACTGCCGTGCGCAGCCGACGGGCCGCCTCCGCCGCATTCCCGGTCTCCAGCAGGCGTCCGGCCGCTTCGTCGACGGCCCACGCGGTGGCCACGTACTCGCGGTGCCCAGCGTGCGGACCGCGTCGCCGGTCCCGCCGCAACCCGTCGACCAGCTGCTGAAGGGAGGTCTCCTCGCTCATGAGGCCATCTCAGCACGCCGCGGGGGGGTGGGTAGGGTTGCGGGCCGTGAGCGAGTACCAGTACTACGAGTTCCTGGCCGTCGCCCGACCTCTGGATCCTGCGCAGTTGCAGCAGGTCCGGTCCCTGTCCACCCGGGCCACCATCTCCCCGACCCGCTTCGTCAACGAGTACCACTGGGGCGACTTCCGCGGGGACACCACCAAACTGGTCGAGCAGCTCTACGACGCCCACTTGTACTACGCGAACTGGGGCAGCCGCCGCCTCGTCTTCCGTCTGCCTGCCAACGTGCTCCTGGTGAAGACGGCCGCCACCTACGCCATGGAGGAGGCCCTCACCGTGTGGACCCGCTCCGGCCACACTCTGCTCGACTTCTCCCTGGACAGTGAGGACGGCGGGGAATGGGACTTCGAGACCTCTCTCGAGCTGTCCTCCCTGATCGGCCTGCGTGCCGAACTCGCCGCCGGTGACCTGCGCCCCCTCTACCTCGCCTGGCTGGCCGCCCTCACCGTCTGGGAACTGGCCGAGGACGACGAGGAGGAGTATGCCCGCGAGATGGAACCGCCGGTCCCCGCAGGCCTGTTCGAACTCACCGGCCCGCAGCGCGCCCTGGCCGACTTCCTGAAAGTGGACCCCGACCTGCTGACCGCCGCAGCCCAGACGAGCGAGCCCAGCCCCGCACCAGGCACGGACCGGCGACAACTCGCGGCGTTCATCGCATCTCTGCCCACGAAGGAGAAGGACGACCTGCTCCTGCAAGCCGCCCTGGGCAGCATCCCTCAACCGGGACCAGAGCTACTGGCCCGCTACCGCTCCACTACCACCCCCGCCACCACCGCACCGCCCACATCACGCCGCAGCGCCGCCGAACTCCTCGACGCGGCCTACCACCGCCGCACCGAACGCACCCGGCGCGAGTAGGGAGACCCACCGCAAGACCGTAGAGGAACGCGCCCGCGCCGCAGTCCAGGCCCACCAGCGGCACCTGGGCGGCCGACCGGACACGGCTCGGCCCCTCACCCGCGGGCCGGGCAGGATGGGGTCATGCGTCATACCACGGCCGTCCGCCGTCTCCGTACGATCACCGACGCCTGCGACCGTGCCCGGCGACTACCCGGCGGCGGCGCTCTTCTCGCCACGCATGCCTTCGGTCCCATCCTGGACGGGACGGGAGACATCCCGGTGGTGCACATCGCCCTCGTTGTCGACCTGCCCACCGAGGAACTGCCCTGGGGCGTCGAGCCTCCCGAGTGCACCGCGCTGGCGAACTTCCTCGACCTTGGCAAGGCGCCGGTCGTGCGGCGCTGGCGGCCCGCGGCCTGGCCGGTGTGGAACCACGCGATTCGTCGTCCGTTGCGCATCTGGTCCCCTGCCGGACCCGATACCCGTGCGCTGGACGCGCTTGCCGCGGGCCAGGCCGACCCGCTGCGGCCGGCCGCCCCTCAGCCGACGGAGGAGGCCGAGCAGCGGCGCGTCGAAACCGCCACCTCCCTCCTCCACTTGCGCCGGGTACGCGACCGCTACTGGGACGACCACTGGCGGCGCGCCCACCGAGGCTCCGGCCGGTTTCCGGAGGACTCGCTCTGGGAGGCGGTCGACGGCTACCTCGAACTGCTCAACACGGCAGCCGAGGAGTCCCCCCACAGGTAGCGGGGGGTACGGCGCCGCTCGGACGCCGACAACTGCGCCGCCGAAAGGGGTCGCTGCTGCTCAACGGTGGCGGTGGGTGTCATGTGACGGGGAGGTGATGTCGCCCGCCCACGAGACGCCATGATCCGCCAGCTGATACGCCAAAGGCTGACGCCGTCACCGTGGAGCCAATGCACGTGCCCCCACTGGAGATGAGCATCATGGCTCCTCGCACTCCCGAACCCGGTCGTCTCTACCGACGCTGCGGTTGCCGCAGGCCCGATGGCGGGCAGTTCGGCGCCAGCTGCCCGAAACTCAAGGGCCGCTCCCGGCACGGCTCGTGGGCCCTCGCCGTCGACCTGCCCTCCGTCGACGGCAGACGCAAGCCCCACTGCCGCAGCGGATTTCCCACCCGCAAGGCCGCCCACGCCGCCCTGGAACACGCTTTGACGTGCGAGGGCACCGGACTGCACTGCGACGAACACCTCACCCTCGCCGCCTACCTGACCGAGTGGCTGCGTACCAAGGAGGAGGCGCTCAAGCCCACGCCCTTCGTCCGCTACCGCGACTACGTCCGCGCCGACCTCGTCCGGTCCTTCGGGCGCATCGCGCTCCAGGCCCTGCGCCCGCGGCACATCACCGCCCGGCAG
This sequence comes from Streptomyces sp. NPDC048420, assembly GCF_040651535.1. Lineage (NCBI taxonomy): Bacteria > Bacillati > Actinomycetota > Actinomycetes > Kitasatosporales > Streptomycetaceae > Streptomyces > Streptomyces sp. NPDC048420. The sequence goes on along the minus strand of NZ_JBEZKG010000013.1, from coordinate 183,533 downwards.
GAGGCCGAGCTCGCCCGCGGACGGGGGCGCACCACCGTCTACCGGATCGGCGCCACCCTTTCCAGCGCCCTCGGCTCCGCCATGCGGGCCCGGCTGATCGCGGACAACCCGTGCCGGTATGCGATGACGCCACGGCCCGCGGCGCAGGAGCGGATCTGCTGGAATCCCACCCAGGCGGCCGCGTTCCTGCGGCACAACCACACCCACTACGGCGACCAGCTGGCCGACCTGTTCGAGCTGCTGCTGGGCACCGGCATGCGCCGCGGCGAGGCCCTCGGCCTGCACTGGAGTGACGTCCACCTGTCCGAGAAGACCCTGCTGGTGCGCTGGAACCTCACAGCCGTCAACAACAACCGGCTCTACCTCGGCCACCCGAAACCCAAGGCGAGCCGGAACTGGGTGAGCCTGTCCGCGCGCGTCGCCGCTGCGCTGGAGCGCCAGGCCGCCCTCGCCCGGGCCGGCCAGCCCGCGGGCACGCTCTTGGAGGGCCTGATGTTCGGCCAGCCGGACGGCTCACCGCTGCGCCCGCAGGGCATCCTGACCGAGCTGCGCCTGCGCTCTGAGGAGATCGGCCTTCCCCGGATCGGCGTCCACGACCTGCGCCACACGCCGCCAACATCATGATCAGCTCGCGGGTTCCGCTGGCCGTGGTCTCCAAGACGCTGCGCCACTCGACGCTGTCCACCACGGTCAACCTCTACGGCCATCTGCTGCCCCACGCCGCCCGCGATGCCGTCACCGCCATCGACAAGGCCCTGACGCGCGCCGACCGCAAACACCACCAGACCGCTCCGGCATCAGAAGACCGGGCGGCCTGAGACCGGCCGCCGAGGCGGGCCCGCGTTGCCATCACGTGTCACGCGAACGCATCCAGCGGGTCTGCCATAGTCGGCAAACCCGCTGGTGAACACCGTCGGGACGACAGGATTTGAACCTGCGACCCCTTGACCCCCAGTCAAGTGCGCTACCAAGCTGCGCCACGTCCCGGTGCGCTGTCCCGCGGTGGGCCGCGGGAACGCGCGTACCGAACTTTACCCCACGTCGGGGGCCGGGCCGAAGCGGGCGCCGGGCGCGGGACAATCGTCGTATGGCCAGTACATCCTCAGGACGGCAGGACGCGCGGGACCGGGACGGCGAGGGGCGGGCACGCAACGCCCGGCCGCGGGACGGGCTCGGGCGGCCGCTGCCGTACGGCGCCGACGGTGTCGCACGGCAGCCGGAGGGCGTGCTGCGCAGCCCCGAGGACACCGTGGCCGAGGCGCAGGACCTGCTGGACGCGGGGCGCCCCTTCCACGCGCACGAGGTCTTCGAGGACGCCTGGAAGTCGGGTCCCGACGAGGAGCGGGCCCTGTGGCGGGGGCTGGCCCAGCTCGCCGTGGGGCTGACCCACGCGGCCCGGGGAAACGTCACGGGCGGGGCGAGGCTGCTGCGGCGCGGTGCCGGGGGCGTGCAGGAGTGGGCGGCGGAGCTCGGGCAGCCATCGCCGTACGGGATGGATCTCGTGGGTCTGGCGGACTGGGCGCGACGGCTCGCGGACGTCGTGGAGGAGACCGGCGCGAGCGTCGACGCGGCGGCGCGGGCACCCCGGCTGCGCGGGCAGAGGCGAGAGGCCCTGTAGGGACCCCGGACGAGCCGCCGTCCGGACTACCCGCGCGGGCCGTCCCCGCATGCACGGATGGCCCAGCGGTGTGATCGTGCCCTTGTGACAGTCGCCGAGGAATCCGCGGAATCCGCACCGCCCGCACCGCCCGCACCGCCCGCCGCCGTCCAGCCGCCGGTGCTGGACGCGCGCCGCCGCAACGTCGTCTTCGTGACGATCATGCTGGGGATGCTGCTCGCCGCCCTCGGCCAGACCATCCTGGGCACCGCGCTGCCGACGATCGTGTCGGATCTCGGCGGCGCCGAGCACATGTCGTGGGTCGTGACGTCGTATCTCCTCGCGGAGACCGTGGCGACCGTGCTGGTCGGCAAGTTCGGTGATCTGTTCGGCCGCAAGGTGGTCTTCCAGGTCTCGGCGATCGTGTTCATCACGGGCTCGTTCCTGTGCGGGCTCGCCTCCGACATGACGCTGCTGATCGTCTGGCGGGCGATGCAGGGCGTCGGGGCCGGCGGTCTGATGGTGACGGCGATGGCGCTGATCGCCGACGTCATCCCGCTGCGCGAGCGCGGCAAGTACCAGGGCGCCATCGGTGCCGTGTTCGGGGTGGCCACGGTCATCGGACCGCTGCTGGGCGGGCTGTTCACCGACCATCTGACCTGGCGCTGGGCGTTCTACGTCAACGTGCCGATCGCGATCGTCGTGGTCTTCGCGGCCGCCCGCACCATCCCCGTGGTGAAGTCGGCCGTGCGGCCCGCGATCGACTACCTGGGCATCGCGTTCGTCGCGGTCGGTGCCAGCGCGCTGATCCTGGCGACCAGTTGGGGCGGCAACGAGTACGCGTGGGGTTCCGGCGTCATCATCGGCCTGTTCGTCGGCGGTGCGCTCGCGCTCGGACTGTTCTGCCGGGTGGAGACCCGGGCCGCCGAACCGATGCTGCCGATGCGGCTGTTCGCCAACCCGGTGTTCACGGTCTGCTCGATCCTCAGCTTCATCGTGGGCTTCGCGATGCTGGGCGCGATGACGATTTCCCGACCTATCTGCAGTACGTCGACGGCGACTCGGCCACCGTCTCCGGTGTCCGGACGCTGCCCATGGTGATCGGTCTGCTCATCGCGTCGGTCGCGAGCGGCAACGTGGTGAGCAAGACCGGGCACTACCGGCTCTTCCCGATCGCCGGCTCCCTGGTGATGGGGCTCGGGCTGTTCCTGATGTCGCTGATGGGGCCGTCCACCGGGGCCTGGCTGGAGTCGCTGTACATGTTCGTGCTGGGCACCGGCATCGGGCTGTGCATGCAGGTCCTGACGATCGCCGTGCAGAACACCGTCGAGTACGCCGACCTCGGCACCGCGACCTCCGGCGTGACCTTCTTCCGGACGCTGGGCAGCTCCTTCGGCACCGCGGTGTTCGGCACGATCTACACCAACTCCCTGACCCCCAACCTCCAGGACGGCATCGCCTCCGCCGTGCGGGCGGGAAGCGGTCTTGACCCTGCCGTCGTCACCAAGGCGGCGACGAGTCCGGACGGGCTGCACGAGCTCCCGTCGGCCGTCGCCGCACCGATCATCGACGCGTACGCCGACACCATCCAGACCGTCTTCCTGTGGACCGTGCCGGTCGCGGCCCTGGGCTTCGTCGTCGCCCTGTTCCTCAAGCAGGTCCAGCTGCGCGACAGCGCGCGGGCCGGTTCGACCGACATGGGCGAGGGGTTCGCCTCACCGTCCGGTGCGGACTCGCAGCGGGTCCTCGAGGCCGCCGTGGGGAAGATCATCGGCAGTACGGACCTGGACACCGCGCGCGGGATCATGGCGGCCTCCGACACCCGCCTCGACGTCGCCGGGGCCTGGGCCGTGATGCAGGTGGAGCTGCACACACGGCTGGTGGGACACGCGAGCCTCGGCATGATCGCCGCGCGGCGCCATCTGCCGCCCGAGGTGCTGCTGCCGGTGTTCGACCGGATGGTCGAGGAGGGCTGTCTGACCCGCGACGGCAATCTCCTCTCGCACACGGAGGGGGGTGCGCGCGAGGCCCGGGTGATCGGGCGGGCGTGGGGCTCCTGGCTGGAGGACCGTGTCCAGCAGGACCTCGGCCGTCCGTCGGGCACGGATCTGCGGGCCGCGGTGGACACGATCGCCAAGCGGCTCCTCGTGGAGGACCTCAACAGCGGACTGCCGCAGCGCGCGCGGGAGTTGGCCGGCAGTACGACGTCATGAGATCTCATCCTGACACGGCATCCGTGCGCGCCCTCCTGATCGACATCGACGGAGTCCTCACCGTCTCGTGGGAGCCGTTGCCCGGGACGGTGGCGGCGCTGCGGGAGATCCGGGAGGCCGGGCTCGGCGTCGCGCTGGTGACCAACACGACCTCACGGACCCGGGCGTCGATCGCCTCGACGCTGGCACGGTCGGGGTTTCCCGTGTCGGCGCAGGACATCCTCACCGCGCCGACGGCCACCGCCCGGTTTCTGGCCGACCACTGGCCCGGCGCCCGCTGCACGCTGCTGAACAGCGGGAACATCGCCGAGGACCTCGCAGGCGTCACGCTCGTCGGCGCCGAGGCGGAGGGGGTCGATGTCGTCGTCCTCGGTGGCGCCGGGCCGGAGTTCGGCTACGCGGAGCTCAACCGCGTCTTCGGGCACCTGCAGCGCGGGGCCCGGCTGGTGGCGATGCACCGCAACCTGTACTGGCGTACCGACGACGGTCTCCAGCTGGACGCCGGGGCCTTCCTGGCCGGACTGGAGAAGGCCTCCCGGACCGAGGCCCAGGTCACCGGCAAACCCTCGCCCGCGTTCTTCGAGGCGGCCCTCGCCCGGCTCGGCGTCGGCGCGGACGAGGCACTGATGGTCGGCGACGACATCGAGTCGGACGTACTGGCCGCGCAGCGTGCCGGGCTCACCGGAGTGCTGGTGAAGACCGGCAAGTACCTTCCGGAGACCCACCGAGCGGCCAGTGGCACACCCCACCACGTGATCGAGTCCTTCGCCGAGCTGCCCGCCCTGCTGCGATCAGCGCAGTAGGAGCTGCAGACCACCCACCACCGTCGCCGCGATCACCAACTGCTCGAAGAGTCGCTGGTTGATCCGGTTCACAGCCCATTTGCCGAGGAACGCTCCGGGCACGACGAACGCCACGAGGGCGAGGTCGAGCAGCAGCGAGTGGCCGTCGATCAGACCCAGGCTGACGCTGAAGGGCACCTTGGAGACGTTGACGATCAGGAAGAAGAACGCCGAGGTGCCGAGGAAGCCGAGTTTCCGGAAGCCCGCCGACAGCAGGTACATGGACATCACCGGGCCGCCGGCGTTGGCGACCATCGTGGTGAAGCCGCCGAGGACGCCGTAGGAACGGGCTTTGACGCGGCCCGTCCTGGTGGCGAGCGAGTCGGGTTCCTCCTCGGCGTCGGCCGTGCGCCGGCGCCAGATCGTCACCCCGGCCATGAACAGCAGGATCGCGCCGATCGACGTCCGTACGATCCCGTCGTCCGCCCACTCCAGGAAGAGCGTGCCGGCGACCACGCCGACCGCGACCGCGGGGAACAGCTTCCACAGCGTGGGCCAGTGGGCGTGCCGTCGGTAGGTGAGCACCGCGAGCACGTCCCCGGCGATCAGGATCGGCAGCAGGGCGCCGGTGGAGGCGCGGGCGGGCAGCACGGCGGCGAAGATCGCGAGGCTGACCGTGTTGGCCCCGCTCACGGCAGTCTTGGAGAAGCCGACGAGCAGGGCCGCGGCGGCGAGCGCGGCGAACTCCCAGCCTGAAATGTGCCAAAGCGTCATCGTGTCCATGCGGAGACCGATGCTAGGTGCAGGCAACCGGGTGGTGTAAGTGCCGTCTCGTCTCTTGGTCCTGTTGGCGGCGGTGCCGTCTTCTGGTGGCCGCGTCCCCGGCCTTTAATCAGTACTGCTCATCAGTACTGCCCTTTCCGGACCGCAGCTGGAGGACACATGGCCGAACACGTCGTCGAAGGAACCCACGGTCCTCTCACCGTCCGCGAGTGGCCGCACGACCGGCCCCGGTACGTCGCCCTCCTGGTCCACGGGTACGGCGAGCACGTCGGCCGGTACGAGGAACTCGCCGGGATCCTCGTGGCGCACGGCGCGGCCGTGTTCGGGCCGGATCACCGCGGGCACGGCAGGTCGTCCGGTGAGCGGGTCCTGATCGAGGACTTCGAGGATGTGGTCACCGATGTGCACGCGGTGGCCGACCTGGCCCGGCACGCCCACCCCGGGGTGCCGCTCGTCATGGTCGGCCACTCCATGGGCGGCCTGATCGCCGCCCGCTTCGCCCAGCGGTACGGCTCCGAGCTCGCCGCGCTCGTGCTGTCGGGGCCGGTGATCGGAGCCTGGGAGCTGCCGGGCGCGTTGCTCGCCCTCGACGAGATCCCCGACACGCCCATCAGTCCGGCCTCGCTCTCCCGGGACCCGGCGGTGGGCGCGGCGTACACGGCGGATCCCCTGGTATGGCACGGGCCGATGAAGCGCCCGACGCTGGAGGCGTTCGCGCGCACCCTGGAGACCGTGTCCAAGGGCGGGGACATCGGCCCGCTCCCGCTGCTGTGGCTGCACGGCGACGACGACCGGCTGGTCCCGCTCGCGGGGAGCCGGATCGGTGTCGAGGCGCTCAGGGGCGAGGAGTTCACCGAGCGGATCCACGCCGGCGCCCGCCACGAGGTGTTCAACGAGACGAACAGGGCGGCGGTCTTCGCGAACGTGACGGACTTCGTCGATGGCGTGCTCACACGCTGAGACAGCCCCGTTTGCGCGGATACGCATGGGGCACCCGCGCCCCCATGGAGTGGTTGCGTCGAGCGGCCTGCGTGGGAGAGGACCCCGAGCTGTTCTTCCCGGTGGGCACAGAAGGGCCCGCGCTGCGAGATCTCGCGGCGGCGAAGAGCGTCTGTGCCCGCTGCCCGGTCGTGCCCGAGTGCCTGGAATGGGCGCTCGACAGCGGGCAGACCTCGGGCGTGTGGGGCGGAACCTGCGAGCAGGAACGCGACGCGCTGCTCCGTAACGGCACTGACCATGCCCGAAGGAGGAGCACGGTATGACTGTGGTGAGGAGCACCCTGCCCGAGGCGGCCCGCGAGACGGCCGGGGAAGCCCTGCAGAGCACCCTGGTGGATCTGCTCGGCCTGTCGCTGATCGGGAAGCAGGCGCACTGGAACATCGTGGGCCCGCGCTTCCGGTCCATCCACCTTCAGCTGGACGAGGTGGTGTCGACGGCCCGCACGTTCTCCGACACGGTGGCGGAGCGCGCCGCGGCCCTGGGTGTGCCGCCCGACGGTCGGCCCGAGACGATCGCCGCCGCCTACACGCTGCCGGGTTCGAAGAGCGGTTGGATCCGGGACGACGAGGTGGTCCGGCTGATCGTCGAGACGCTGGAGGCGGCCATCGGCCGGCTGCGCGAGCGCATCGAGGCCACCGAGAAGGCCGATCCGGTCACCCAGGACCTGCTGATCGGCATCACCGCCGAGCTGGAGAAGCAGCGCTGGATGTTCGAGGCCGAGAACTGGCCCCGGGACTGACCGGCCCGAAACACACACGGAAAGGCGCACCCGATGACCGACGCCCTCGAACTCGACGCGCTGTGGGAGGACTTCCACCGCGCGGTGAACATGACCTCGCAGGAGCTCGCCGCCTGGCTGCGGGTGAGCGACGCCGACGAGTCCGCCGAACCGCTGCCGGAGCACGCGGGTGAGCCGACCGGGCAGCACGTCCTGGCGATCCTGCAGAAGCGGCGCACGGACCTGACCGACGAGGACATCGAGGTGATGTACGAGGTCGTGGACACCGTCACCGCGGAGGCCGACGTGGAGAACGAGCCCGAGACCGAGGTGACCCGGCGCCGGCACCGGCTGATGACCGTGGGGCACGACCCGCTCAAGGCGTGAGCCCGGTGTCGGGTGGTCATGGCCCGACCCCCTTGTGAAGTTCGCCGGGTGTACCAACCCGCCGCCCCGGCCGCCGCGTTGGTACACCCGGCGATGGACGACGAGGTGTCCGAAGACCGCCTCCGCAGGGCCGGGTGACCGTGGCACACTGCTCGCACACAGTGCCGAAGTCGAGCAGAGGAGCCTTGTGTGACCGGGACCGAGTCGGCCGGCCGTCGGATCGACACGAGCAGGCCGCATCCGGCCCGGGTGTACGACTGGTTCCTCGGCGGGAAGGACAACTACCCCGTCGACGAGGAACTCGGCCGGCGGATCACGGCACAGGGCGACGCACCCCGGCAGGCGCGCGCCAACCGGCGGTTCATGGAGCGGGCCACGCGGGTCGTCGTACGGGAGGCGGGGATCCGCCAGTTCCTCGACATCGGCTCCGGCATCCCCACCGAGCCCAACCTCCACCAGATCGCCCAGTCCGCCGTACCGGACGCGCGGGTGGTGTACGTCGACAACGACCCGATCGTTCTCGCCCATGCGGCGGCCCTGCTGCACGGCACTCCCGAGGGGGCGACGCACTACCTCCAGGCCGACGCCCGCGAACCGGAGCGGATTCTCCAAGGCGCCTCCGCCGTCCTCGACTTCGCGCAGCCCGTCGCGCTGTCCCTGGTCGCACTGCTCCACTTCATCTCCGACGAGGACGGCGCGCAGGAGCTGGTGGACACCCTGGTCGGCGCGCTGGCGCCGGGCAGTTGTCTGGTGCTGTCGGCGATGACGGCGGACTTCGACCCGGAGAGGGTGAACGCGGGCATCGCGGCCTACACGGCGAGCGGGGTGACCCTGGTGGCCCGCTCGCACGACGAAGTGAGCCGTCTCTTCAAGGGACTTGAGGTGCTGGAGCCGGGGATCGTCTCCCTGTCGCGGTGGCGCCCTGACGAGCGGGAGGACGGCGAGCTGGTGTCGCTGTACGGGGCCGTCGGCATCAAGCGCTGAGTCCGCTCAGCCCAGCAGCCACCCCCCGTCCACGCTCAACCCCACCGCGTTGACCGAGCCGTTGCGCAGCAGGAAGTCCACGGCGTCCACCACGTCCGCCATGGTCGCGAGCCGTCCGGTCGGTGTCCTGGCCCGCAGTCCCGCCAGGACCTCCTCCGGTTTGGCCCGCCAGTAGGGACTGTCGCCCACGACCCCGGGATGGATCGCGTTGACCCGGACGGGAGCGAGTTCCACCGCGAGGGAGTGGACCAGCCCGGTCACCCCGGCGTTGACGGTCGCCACCGTGGTCGCGCCCGGGTAGGGCCGCTCCTTGGCCTGGCCGCCGAACAGCACGATCGCGCTGTCGTCGTGCAGCCGGGGCCGCAGAGTGTGCACGACCTCGGTGTAGCCGACGAGTTTGAGCGTGACGAGGTGGACGGCCGCGTCGATGTCGTACGCGCTCACCCGGTTCTCGTCGCGGGAGATGCCCGCGATCACGAGGTGGTCGACGCGGCCCACGTCCCTCAGCGCGTCGGCGATCCCCTTGGGCCGCGCGAGGTCCAGGGCGAGTCCCCGCGCGCCGATCTCCTTGGCCGCGGTGTCGGTGCGGTGGGCATCGCGCCCGGTGATCACCACCTCGTCACCGCGTTCCGCCCGCACCCGGGCGAACTCCCGTCCGATGCCCGAGGTTCCGCCGATCACGACCACGCTGCTCATCGGGTTGACTCCCTCAGGTAGTCCCAGTCCCGTGTGAACCGGTACGAGTGCCGGGAGGGCGGTTGCGGGGCCTGTGTCTCCAGCCAACGCAGCGGTCCCTCACCGGCGTTGGCGAAGCCGTGCACACAACCGGCGCCCGCCCAGGCGCAGTCGCCCGGGCCGAGCCGGTACCGCGTGCCGTCGAAGACCGCGTCCGCCTCGCCTTCGAGGAACAGATAGGTCTCCTCGAAGGGGTGGTCGTGGGTGCCCGCGACGCCGTCGGGCGCGTACTGCACCATGAACATGGTCGAGGCGACCGCGCCGAGATCGCCGTCGACCATCATCTTCACGGTGATCCCGCTGTAGACGAGCAGCGCGGTCCGCATGCTGGCCGACACGGCGAGCAGGTCCTGGGACTGCTTCCCGGGGTCCATCTGGGCGGGCTCGAAGTGCCCGAAGGACCGGGTGCGCGGGTCACGGACGTCGATGCGGACGGGCTCGCGCGGGGCCCACGGAGCGACCGCCTGGGTGTCGTACCCGTACCGCGCCCGCGGCACCGGCGCGAGCATGTCCGCCCAGCGGGCGCCGGTGTCCCCGGTGCCCCGCCAGGCGTGCGGGACGCCGGTCGGCAGGAGGCCGTAGTCGCCCTCCTCCAGCAGGTACGCCCCCTCGGGCACGTCCAGGACCACGCTCCCGTCGAGGATGTGGAAGCTCTCCTCGTAGGAGTGGACGTGTGCGGCGACCGACCCGTCGGGCCGCAGCTCGCACACCCCGAAACCGGTGTGCGAGCTGCCGTCGCCCTCTCCGACCAACTCCCGTCGCCGGTAGCCGTGTTCGTCGTGCGACGGCTCCGGCGCGTCGGTGGCGCGGCGCACCAGGTGGTGGGTCACGCCCGGGCCTCCTTGGCGGCCAGCAGCCGGTCGCGGGACTCCTCGACGAGGCGCAGGGCGCGGGTCACGTCGGCGGTGAGCCTGCCGTCGCGCTTGCGGACCACGCCGTCGACGATGACGGTCTCCACGTTGGACACGTCGGCGCTCAGGGCCACGGCGGCGGCCGCGTCGTGAACGGGGGCCACGTTCAGGGCGGTGGCGTCGATCGCGACGACGTCGGCGCGCTTGCCGGGGGTGAGGGAGCCGGTGCGGTCCTCCAGGCCGGCGACATGCGCGCCGTTGCGGGTGGCGATCTCCAGCATCTGACGTGCCGTCAACATCGTGTCGGGGACCAGGGTGTCGGCCTGCCAGCTGGCCGCGTTGACACGGGCCCGCTCGGCGCCGAAGGCCGCGCGGATCTGGGTGAACATGTCGCCGGGCACGGTGGTGACGACGTCGATGCTGAGCGAGGGGCGCAGTCCGTGCTCGATCGCCTTCATCACCGGCGGCCAGCCATGCCCCATCTGCGTCTCCACCTGCGGCGCGATGGAGACCGTACCGCCGCTGTCGGCGACCAGCCGCCACTCCTCCTCGCTGAGGTAGCAGCAGTGGATGTAGGTGGTGTCGGGGCCGAGGAGGCCCAGGTCGTTGAGCTGCTTCACCATGCCGAAGCGGCCGGCGAGCCGGCCCATGGCCACGTGCACGGTGATCGGGATGTCCAGTTCGCGGGCGAGGGCCCATTCGGAGGTGACGACGTCGTTGACGCAGAAGCCGGGGCCGCGGGTGGCCAGCGCCAGGGTGAGCAGGCCGTCGTCGGAGGCGAAGTGCTCGGTGCGGACCCGGCGTACGTCGTCACCCGGGATCGCGATCTTGCTCTCGAACCAGTAGTCGGCCAGGGAGGTGTTGGCGCTGCCGTACGCGTACTGGGCGCGGATGCCGGTCTCGTTGAGGGCCCGGATCGCCGCGTCGGGATGCTCGGGGGTGTTGTTGATGTGGGACCAGTCGACGAGCGTGGTGATGCCGGCGTTGAGGCACTCCAGGGCACCCGCGAGGTTGGCCGCGTACACGTCCTCGGGGGTGTAGAGGGGGGCGAAGGTGTCGAGGATGTCGACGAAGTAGTCGTCGAGGGTGGCGTCGGGGGCCACGTTGCGGATCGAGGCCTCCCAGGTGTGGCGGTGGGTGTCGACGAAGCCGGGGATCACGATCCGGCCGGTCATGTCGAGGACTTCGGCGTCCGCGCTGATCTCGCGGTCGACCGCCGCGATCCGCCCGTCCTCGATCAGGACGTCACCCCTCGGCAGGTCCCCGATCGCGGGGTCCATCGAGAGCACGTGTCCGGCACGAAGGAGTGTCCGATGGGTCATCGCGCTTCCTCCTCAGGGGTGTTCAGTACGCGGCCAGGCTCCTGACGGCCGCCACGACCTTGTCGACGGTGGGGATGACCTGTTCCTCCAGCGCGTCCGCGAAGGGCAGCGGCACGCACTCCCCCGCCACCCGCCGCAGCGGCGCGTCCAGCAGACCGAACCCCTCGTCGGCGACGACGGACACGAGGGTCGCGCCCCAGCCGCCCTGGTACGGGTTCTCCTCGACGGTGACCAGCCGGGAGGTCCGGCCGAGCGAGGCGAGGACGGTGGCCATGTCGAGCGGCACGAGCGTGCGCAGGTCGACGACCTCGACGTCGATGTCCTCCTCGGCGAGCAGCGCGGCGGCCTTCAGGGCGACCGGCACCATCGAGGCGAGCGCCACCAGGGTCACGTCGGCGCCCTCGCGCACGACGGCCGCCCTGCCCAGTTCGACGACGTGGTCCGGCGGTGCGGGCGGGCCCTTGGTGGCGAACAGCCCCTTGTGCTCGAAGAAGACGACCGGGTCGTCGCTGCGGATCGCCGCCGCCATCATGCCGGTGACGTCGGCGGGGGTGGCGGGTGCCGCGATCTTCAGCCCGGGCACGGTCAGCGCCCAGTTCTCCGTGGCCTGGGAGTGCTGGGCGCCGAAACCGAGCCCGCCGCCGTTGGCGGTGCGAACGACGAGGGGCACGGTGACCTGACCGCCCGTCATGTAACGCACCTTGGGTATCTCGTTGGCGAGGTAGTCCCAACAACAGGCCAGAAAGTCCGAGAACATGATCTCCGCGACCGGCCGCATCCCGGTCATCGCGGCGCCCATCGCCGCGCCCACGATGGCCTGTTCGGAGATCGGCGTGTCCCACACCCGCTCGGGCCCGAACTCCTTGAACAGCCCGACGGTCGTCTTGAACACCCCGCCTGCCTCGCCGATGTCCTCCCCGAGGCACACGACGGACGGATCGCGCCGCATCTCCCGCGCGATGCCCTCGGCCACGGCCTCCCGATAGGTGATCACGTCCGCCATGCGGCACCTCCGTCGGCCCAGACGTCGGTGAACGCCTCGCGTGGATCGGGCGGCGGCGCGTTCTTCGCCGCGTCCACGGCCCGTTGTACGACATCACGGGCCCGCTCGTCGGCCTCGGTGACCGTCTCCTCGGGCACCCCGGCCTCCGCCAGCCGGCCCCGCGCGAGGTCCAACGGGTCGTGCTTGAGCCAGCGTTCGACCTCCTCGGCCGGGCGGTAGGTCGCCGGGTCGGACCGGCTGTGCCCGAAGTGGCGGTAGGTCTCGGCCTCCAGCACGGCGGGCCCGTCTCCGGCCCGGGCCCGCCGCGCCAGCCGTGCCACCGCCTCCTGGACGGAGACGACGTCGTTGCCGTCGACGACCTCGCCGGGGATGCCGTAGGCGGGCGCCCGGTCGGCGGCGGGCCGGGGCACCGCGGTGACGTCGGCGATCGGCGTGTACTCCATGTACAGGTTGTTCTCGCAGACGAAGAGCACGGGCAGCTTCCATACGGCGGCCAGGTTCAACGCCTCGTGGAAGGCGCCGATGTTGGTGGCGCCGTCGCCGAAGAACGCGACCGCGAGCTGTCCGGTGCCGCGCAGTTTCGCCGACCAGGCTGCGCCGACCGCCATCGGGAGGTGGGCGCCGACGATGGCGTAGGAGCCGAGCATGTTGTTCGCGGCCTTGGTGAGGTGCATGGAGCCGCCCTTGGCCCCGCACAACCCCGTGGCCCTGCTCATGAGTTCGGCGAGGCACTCCTCGGGGGTGGCGCCGCGGGCCATCGCGTGGTGGTGGCCGCGGTAGGTGGCGAACACGTAGTCGTCCTCGCGCAGGGCCGCGCTCGCGCCGACGGCGATGGCCTCGTGCCCTGAGGCGAGGTGGGTGGTGCCCTTGACCAGCCCCTGGAGGAACAGGTCGTGGGCGGCTTTCTCGGTGCGGCGGATGAGGGCCATCTGCTCGTACCGGGTGAGGAGTTCAGCGGTGTCCATCGCCGGTCCCCCGGTGTCCGTCCGCGGTCCCCGTGTTCAGGTGGGACTGCGCCTCGCGCGCAGTGTTCAGTTCGCCGCCGACCGTCCAGTACTTGCGGCCCGCCACCAGCAGTTCCTCGGCGGGGAACTTGGTGATGACCTCGCAGCCGTCGGCGGTGACGACCAGTTCCTCCTCGATCCGGGCGGCGGACCAGCCGTCGGCGGCGGGCCAGTAGGTCTCCAGGGCGAACACCATGCCCTCTTCGAGGACTTCGGGGTGGTCCAGGGAGACCAGTCGGCTGAAGATGGGCTTCTCCCAGATCGACAGGCCCACCCCGTGGCCGTACTGGAGGGCGAAGGCGGCGGTCTCGTCGGCGAAGCCGAACTCCTCGGCGCGCGGCCACACTTGGACGATGTCGGCGGTCGTCGCGCCCGGCCGCACCAGGGAGATCGCCTCGTCCATGTACTCCCGGCAGCGGACGTAGGCGTCGCGCTGGGCACGGGAGGCGCTGCCGACGGCGAAGGTGCGGTAGTAGCAGGTGCGGTAGCCGAGATGGCTGTGCAGGATGTCGAAGAACGCGGGGTCGCCGGGGCGGATCAGGCGGTCGCTGTAGACGTGCGGGTGGGGTGAACAGCGTTCGCCGGAGATGGCGTTGACACCTTCGACGTACTCGCTGCCGAGGTCGTACAGGACCTTGCTGACGAGTCCGACGCACTCGTTCTCGCGGACTCCGGGGCGGAGGTAGCCGTAGAGCTCCTCGTAGGCCGCGTCGACCATCGCGCAGGCCTGGGCGAGCAGGGAGATCTCGTCGCCGGTCTTGATGCGGCGGGCCTCCAGGAAGACCTGCTGGCCGTCGACCACGTCGATGCCCTCGGCGCGCAGGGCGGCGAGGACGGGCATCTCGGCCACGTCGATGCCGAGCGGTTCGCCGGCCAGGCCGTGGGCGCGGAGTTCGGCGGCGATCTTCGCGGCGACGTCCTCGGCGATCCCGGCGTCCGGGTGGAAGGCACCGCGCAGGGTGGAGATGCCGGCGCGGGCCCCGGTGGGCGGACCCTCCTTGCCGTCGCTGTAGTCGAGCCACGGGTTGTAGAGCTGGTGGTGGCGGGCCGCTGAGCCGAAGTCCCAGACGATCGGTTCGCCGCCGCGGACCAGCAGGGCGAAGCGGATCAGCTTGTCCATCGCCCAGGTGCCGATGTGCGTGGCGGTCATGTAGCGGATGTTGGCGAAGTCGAAGCTGAGCACGGCGCCCAGTTCGGAGCGGTTGAGCGTGTCGTGGAGCCGGGCCAGGCGCTGTCGGCGCAGCCGGTCCAGGTCGACGCGCTCTTCCCAGTCGACGGCATTGGGGCCGTATGTGCGGATCGCCATCGCGACCACCCCCACCATCGAGTCAACGACCGACCGCGAGGGGTGTCAAGTGTCACTGAACACTTTGGCCGGCTCGGCCGGCGACGAACCAGACACCCACGGCCGGCTCGTCGCCGTCGTTGCGGTAGCGGTGGGGGGTCGTGGACTCGAAGCAGACGGCGTCGCCGGGGCGCAGGACCTGTTCGCCGAAGCCGAGGGTGAGGACGAGTTCGCCCGAGGTCAGCCAGCCGTACTCGGTGCCGGGGTGCCGCATCAGGCCGCCCGAGGTCGAGGAGGAGCCGCCGGGCCGGTAGGTGACGAGCAGGAAGTCGACGTCCGTGCCGGGGACGTGCCCGAGCCGCTCCCACACCACGCCGGAGTCCAGTTCCAGCACCTCCCGCTCACCGGGGGTGACCAGGGGTCCTATGCGCCGGCCGGGGTCGGCCGCGAAGGCGGCCAGGGCGTGTACGACCGTGGCCGAATGCGCCGCCACAGCCGTCTCCGGCACCTCGAAGAGGGCTTCGAGGGATATGCCGAGAGCCGTGGTGATGGCGTACAGGGTGCTCACCGACGGCTGGCTCTTGCCGGTCTCGATCTGGGAGACCAGGCTCGCGGAGACGCCGACCTCACGGGCCAGTGCGCGCAGGCTCAGGCCGCGCTCCAGACGCGCCTGCCGGATGCGCGCGCCGACGGACGGCACGGGGGCAGGGGACACGGTCGGGCTCCTCTCGTGTGCAGCCCCATTGAACATCCCGGGTCCCCGGCCCCGGAAGACCAGCCGCATCAGCCGGGAAAGACCGCTCGCACCTCCCACCCGTACCGGTCCCGCGGCCCGGCGTGGAGTTCCCCGCCCAGTGCCGTCACCCGCTCCTTCAGACCGACGAGCCCGAAGCCGCCCCCGTGGGCCGCCGCCGGCAACTGGCTGCCGCCGCGCCCGTCGTCGGACACGGTCACCTCCAGACGCGCCTGCCGGTACCCCAGCCGGACGGTGACCTCGGTGGCGTCGCCCGCGTGCCGCCGTACGTTGGTCAGGGCCTCCTGCACCACCCGGAAGGCCGCCGCCTGGACCTCGTGCGGGAGGTCGTCGGGCACGGTGGGTTCGCGGTGCAGGGTGGCCTTCTGGACGGGGCTCGAGAAGCCGTCGACCAGCCCGGCGACGGCCGCGAGGTCTCCCACCGGGCGGCGGTCGGCGGCGTCCTCGGTGTCGCGCAGGACGCCGACCGTGCGGCGCATCGAGGCGAGCGCCTCGGTCGCGGCGCGCTCGATGCCGGCGAGGACGGGATCGAGGTCGTCGGAGTCGGACTCCGCCATCATGCGGGCCACCTGGGTCTGCACCAGGATCCCGGTGACATGGTGGGCGACGAAGTCGTGCAGGTCGGCGGCGATGGCGAGGCGTTCGGAGCGCCGGGTCTCGCTCACGGCGACGGTTCGCCGGTAGTCCTGCGAGCGCAGATACGCAGCGAACGCCACGGTCAGTCCGATCAGGACGAGCCCGATCACCATGTACGACAGCAGGAAGTCGCCGTCGTCGAGGAACAGTCGCACCGGCAGCGCGAGCAGGGCGGCCCCGTCGAGCGACGCGCACGCCACCACCGAGGTGCGCGGACAGTGCCGTACGGCGACGAACAGCAGGCACAGCAGGATCGCCGGCTCGCCCGGTCCGAACAGGGCACTGGAGCGCAGCACCGAGTCGAGCGTGCACAGCAGGGAGGCCACGGCCGGTACGGCGGTGCGCAGTTGGGGGGTGAGCCAGGCCGGGCGTCGGTGGGCCGGCCACAGGACGGCGGCGGCGCCGAGCAGCAGCACGGCCGTCTGCGGCAGGCCGATGTCCCGGTCGACGCCCGTGGCGAGGAGATCGACGACGGCCGCCGCGACGAGGGCACCGATGCCTGCACCCGCTACGCAGCCCCGGGCGGTGACTGACTTCATGCCGATCACCGTATGCGCGGGTGACGGCGCCGGGATCGGCCGAATGGTCGAGGCGTGGCCGTGCCGGGCCCCGAGTCGGTGGCCGTTCGGCCGAGGCGGGCGCCCGGGCCCGCGGGCGAGGGTGGAGCCACTTCACCGGGGAGGCGCCTGCTCCCCCTGTCCTCAGGAGTACGTGATGCAGCGCAAGTACCTCGTCACCGCCGTCGGCGGACTGGCCGGCGCGGCCGTCGTCTTCGGGCTCGGCACCCACTTCCTGGCCGGCACCGAGTCGACCACCGCGCTGGACACGCGGAGCACGGCGTCCGTCGGCGGCCACAAGGCGCTCGCCGCGTACGTCGTCGAGGGCCGCACGCAGAGCAAGTACCACCCGCTGCCCTGGACAGGGGTGAAGCTCTCGGACGTCAGCTGCCCCAGCGGGCTCAAGGCCGTCGCCGGAGCCACCCTCACCTGCACCGGCAAGAAGAGCGGCGGCGGGACCGTCGACATCCCCGTCAGCGTGGTCAAGGCCTCGGCCACGTCCGTCACCTGGAAGTTCGACCGCTAGCAGAGGACCGGCTCACATCATGCACACCGTTCTGGCCGGTTACGGCCTCGTCAAGAAGTACGGCTCCACCACCGCCCTGGCCGGGGTGGACGTCGAGGTCCGCGAGCGCGAGTCGCTGGCGATCATGGGTCCGTCCGGTTCGGGCAAGTCGACCCTGCTGCACACGCTCGCCGGGATCGTCCGCCCGGACGGCGGTGAGGTGCTGCTGCGCGGCGAGCGAAGCGAGATGGGGGTCCCCCCGGCCGAAGGCTGGGGGCGCATCGACCGGTTCGGCGAGAACCGGCTGAGCGCACTGCGCCGTAAGCGCTTCGGGTTCGTCTTCCAGTCGGGGCAGTTGCTCCCCGAGCTGCCCGCCGAGGAGAACGTGGCCCTGCCGCTGATGCTGGAGGGCATGCCCCGCAGGCAGGCCGTCGAGCGGGCCCGCCGCTGGTTCGCACCGCTGGGCCTTGACGGCCTCGCGCACCGCAGGCCCGGCCTGCTCTCCGGCGGTCAGGCCCAGCGGGTGGCGATCGCCCGCGCCCTGGCCGTCGAGCCGGACGTGGTCTTCGCCGACGAGCCGACCGGCGCCCTCGACCAGGCCACCAGCACGGAGGTGGTCCGGCTGCTGACGTTCGTCACCCGCGACTCGGGCGCCGCCCTGGTCATGGTCACCCACGACGCGGACGTCGCCGCCCACTGCGACCGCGTCCTGCAGGTCCGCGACGGCCGAATCAGCGGCCACAGCCAGTACACGGTCACCTGAGCGGCAGGAGATGACATGCGTTCCCCCGTTCTGCCCCTGACCTGGCACCTGGTCCGGTCCTCCGGCCGCCGCGGGCTCCAGAGCCGGCTGCTCGCGGCCGGCGCGGCCGCCGTCGGCGCGTTCGTCCTGCTGGTGATGCTCGCCGCCGCCCTCGGCTCCGGCGCCCGCGCCGACCGCACCGCCTGGCGGACCCCCGAACCCGTGAGACACGGCACCGCGGTCCAGACGCTCGCGACGACGTACGTACGCCACGAGCCCGTCACCGTCGTCTCCCTCGCCCGGCTCGCCGGGCGCCCCGAGACCCTCGCCCCGCCCGGCCTGAAGACCTTCCCGAAGCAGGGCCAGGTGTACGTCTCCCCCACCCTGGCCTCGCTGCTGCACGAACTGCCCGCCGACCAGCTCGCCGACCGCTTCCCGAAGGTGTCGTCGTACGGCACGATCGGCGCCGCGGGTCTCGCCTCGCCGGACGAGCTGGTGGCCGTCGTCGGACGAGCCCCGACCGATCCGGCGGTGTCCGCGAAGGCCGAGGGGGCCACGGTGTACGACATCGACCAGGCCGCGCGGGCCGAGATCACCGGTTTCTCCGGCACCCGCCCGAGCCTGTTCACGTACGCCGACCAGCCGACGGCACTGCTGGGGGTGGCCCTGCTGGTGATGCCCGTGGTGGTCCTCGCCGCGGCCTCCGGGCGGCTGGGCGCAGCCCGCCGCGAGCAGCAGCTGGCCTCGCTGCGGCTGGCCGGGGCAACGCCACGGCAGATCATCGCGATGACCGCGCTGGAGACGGCGGCGCTCGGCGCGGCCGGTGCCCTGACGGGCGCGGCACTGTATGTGGCGCTGTTGCCCCTGCTCGCCGGGATCCCGTACGGCATCGGCGGCTGGTACACCGATCAGCTGTGGGTCGGGCTGCCCTGGCTGGCGGCGGTGGTCCTCGCGGTCACCGGGCTCATCACGGTCAGCGCGGTGTCGATGCTGCGCCAGGTCGCGACCTCGCCCCTCGGCGTCGCCCAGCAGGCCGATCCCCGGCGCACCCGCTGGATCCGGTTCGCGCTGTTCGTGGCGGTACTGCTCTACGTCTGGAGTTCCACCGGGGGCGGGCAGGTGTCGACCCGGCAGGTGATCGGCATGCTCCTGCTGTTCTACGGCGCGTTCTGGCTGTTCGGGCCCTGGGTGGTGGACCGGCTGGGCCGACTGGTGAGCCGCTTCGCCCGCCGCCCGGCGACGCTGCTGGCGGGCCGCCGGCTGAGCGACGACCCCCGGGGCGCCTGGCGGACGGTCAGCGGTCTGGTCCTTGCCGGGTTCGCGGCGGGGTTCTTCGCCGTCAGCATGGTGGGCGTGGACGGTTCCGCGCACCGGGACCAGGTGGCCGTGGCGGGCGCGCACGCCGCCGAGGTACGCACGCTCCTGCGTGCCGCCAAGGTCGACGCGACCGTCCGCACGGTCGGCGAGGACGACTGGGACGGACTGCTGAGCGGCACTCCGGGTGCAATCGCGCACGTCTCCGGCGGTGGCCAGGCCCGGATCGACACCGCCGTCACCGCACTCATGTCCGCGAGTCCGGGACAGCTGCCGTACACCCAGGACTACGCAAGCGCGGGCGACCGCTCGGCCATCGGCCGCTTCGCCGAGGTCAGCACGGCGACGCTGGCCCTGAGCTTCCTGGTCGCGACGGCGTCGGCCGGTCTCACCGCCGCGGCGGGCGTCCTGGACCGACGGCGCGTCTACGGCCTCCTGCGCCTCGCCGGCGCCCCCCTGAAGGTGCTGGACCGCGCCCGGGTCCGCGAGACGGTCATCCCCCTCGTCGTGCTGGCCGGCGGCACCACCGCCATGGGCGTCTACGCCTCCTACCGCCTCAACAAGGCCGTCGGCGCCTCGATCAACGCCACGGGCGCGCTGGAACTGGCCGCGTGCGTGGCGGTCGGCGCGCTGGCCATGTTCGCGGCGATCGGCGGCAGCCGGCCGTTGCTGCGGAGGGTGACGGAGGACGCGGCGAGCAGGGCGGACTGAGTCACGGGCCGCGGGAACCCGTTCCGCTCGCGACCCTCCGCACCCCTGCGAGGCACCCCCCTGAGGCATGATCGGACCCATGACGAGCCCCACCCCGCCGACCTCCCCCATCCGCGTGCTGATCGCCGACGACCAGGACATGATCCGTACCGGATTCCGGTTCTTCCTCGACGCGCAGCCCGACATGACCGTGGTCGCCGAGGCCGCCGACGGGGAGACCGCAGTGCGGCTGGCGCGGGAGGTGCGGCCCGACGTGTGTCTGCTGGACATCCGGATGCCGAAGCTGGACGGCCTGGAGGCGACGCGCCTCCTTGCGGGGCCCGACGTCGCCGACCCCATGCGCGTGGTCGTGGTCACCACCTTCGACCTCGACGAGTACGTCTACGGCGCACTGCGCGGCGGCGCCTGCGGATTCCTGCTGAAGGACTCCGGGCCCACCCTCCTCGCGGAGGCCGTCCGGGCCGCCGCGGCCGGTGACTCGCTGGTCTCCCCGTCCGTCACCGTGCGCCTGCTCCGGCATGTCACGGCGGAGCCGGAGCCCGTCGTCGCGGCCCGCCCTGCGCCGGGCGGCGAGCCCCTGACCGACCGTGAGCTCGACGTGGTCCGCCTGGTCGCCCTCGGCCGTACGAACGCCGAGATCGCCGCCGAACTGTACGTCTCCCTCTCCACGGTCAAGACCCACCTCTCCAGCGTCCAGCTCAAACTCGCCGCCCGGAACCGGGTGGAGATCGCGGCCTGGGCCTGGCAGCACGGACTGGCGCAGCCGGAGGGTTGAGTCACCCCTTCTTCCGCGCCGCCCCCAGCAGCTCCTCCAGCCGGTCGAAGCGCTCGTGCAGGGCGTGCAGGGTCTCGGCCTCCACCTGGTGGAGGCGGTGGCGGCGCTTCTGCTCCCGCGCCACGAACCAGGTCGCGAGGGCCGCCGTGACCATGCCGTACGTCGTGATCCCGACGACCATGACCACGGTGCCGACGGCCCGGCCCCACCAGGTCACGGGGTAGAAGTCGCCGTACCCGACGGTGGTCGCCGTCTCGACCGACCACCACAGCGCCTTCGGGTACGAGGTGAGATTGGCGCCCCGCGCCCCGTCCTCGGCGGCGACCACCGCCCAGGAACCGGCGAGCATCACCACCAGGAGAACGGCGGTCGCCGCCCCCGCGGCCTTGAGATGGAGCGAGCGTCCTTCCCGGCCGAGCAGCAACTCGACCGCCCTGGAGAGGAATCCGGGCAGCATGCGCACTCCTCGCGCCAACGGGTCCGTACCCGGCAAGTGTCGCCGCCGGAAGATCCGGCAGCATCTCGAACAGAGCGTTCAGGTAGCCGTTTCCCGGGACAAGCTGATCATCGGACGGCACAATGGCGGCGACGGCCGCAGGCACGAGAAGGAGCACAGTCGTGAGCGAGAGCCACACCCCGTCGGGTGCGTCGGCGAGGCTGAACACAGGTGTGGCGCACAACGCGCGCGTGTGGAACTACTGGATCGGCGGCAAGGACAACTACCAGGTCGACCAGCGGGTCGGCGACCATGTCGCCGGGATGTTCCCGATCATCCGGGAGATCGCCCGCGCGGACCGCTGGTTCCTGGGCCGCTCGGTGCGCTTCCTCGCCGAGGAGCGGGGCATCCGGCAGTTCCTCGACATCGGCACCGGACTGCCGACGGTGGACAACACCCACGAGATCGCCCAGCGCATCGCGCCCGACGCGCGGATCGTCTACGTCGACAACGACCCGATCGTCCTCGTCCACGCCCGCGCCCTGCTGACCAGCACCTCCGAGGGCGTCACCGACTACATCGACGCCGACGTCCACGACCCGGCCACCATCCTCGAACGCGCCGCGCGGACCCTGGACTTCACCAAGCCGGTCGCGGTGATGATGCTCGGCATCCTGAACTTCGTCCTCGACACCGACGAAGCGCGCAGGATCGCCCGCGAGGTCATGGCGGCGATGCCCGCGGGCAGCCATCTCGCCCTGACGCACCCCACGTTCGACGCGGAGCTCGGCGGCGAGGGCCAGATCCCCGCCATGAAGTTCTGGAACGAGAACGCCACTCCGCCGATCACGGCCCGCAGCGGCGAGGACATCGCCGCGTTCTTCGAGGGACTCGACCTCCTCGAACCGGGCCTGGTCTCCTGCTCGCAGTGGCGCGCGGAGTCCGACTCCCCGACCGTGGTACCGCAGTTCGGCGCGGTGGCCGTGAAACCCTGACGCGGGATCCGAACCAGCCCAGCCCGTCGTGGAGGACGTATGACCACCCTTGCCGACCCTGTCCCCGGCGGCCGCCCCGGTGACGTGGACCGCGCCACCGCGATCGGCGACGATCTGTATAAGAAGGGGGTGCACGGAGTCGTCCTGGCCTACGTCGACACCGCGGGCATCTGCCGGGTGAAGACGGTCCCGACGGCGAAGCTGCCCTCGGCCGCGGCCTGGGGCGTGGGCATGTCCCCGGTGTTCGACACCTTCCTGGCCAACGACTCCATCGTCACCACCGACACCCTGGGCACCCCCGACGGCGATCTGCGCCTCTTCCCGGACCTCGACCGGCTCGTGGCGCTGGCCGCGCAGCCGGGCTGGGCGTGGGCGCCGGTCGACCGGATCACACAGGAGGGCGAGCGCCACCCGGGCTGCTCCCGCACGGTCCTCAGGCGGATCGTCACCGAGGCCGCCGAGCGGTACGGCATCACGTTCAAGGCGGGTGTCGAGATCGAGTGGGCGGTGGGCGAGGGCCCGGCGGCCGACGGCGACTTCGTGCCCGCGGTGTCGGGACCGGCGTACGGCGCCACCCGGCAGATCGAACTCGGTGAGTACACGGCCGATCTGCTGGCGGCCTGCGCGGAGCAGGGCGTCGAGGTCGAGCAACTCCATCCCGAGTACGCGGCCGGGCAGTTCGAGATCTCCACGAGCGCCCTGGACCCGGTGGCGGCGGCCGACGTCAGCGTCCTCGTACGGCACACGATCCGGGCGGTGGCCCAGCGGCACGGGCTGGTCGTCTCGTTCGCCCCCTCGGTCTTCGCGGAGGGCGTCGGCAACGGCGGCCACCTCCACCTGTCCGCCTGGCGCGACGGCGTGAACCTGCACTCCGGTGGCAAGGGCCGGTACGGCATGACGCCCGAGGCCGAGTCCTTCGTGGCCGGTGTCCTGGCGCACCTGCACGCCCTCACGGCCCTGACCGCGCCGAGCCCGGCCAGCTATCTGCGCCTCAAACCCTCCCAGTGGGCAGGGGTGTTCACCGCGTGGGGCCGGGAGACCCGGGAGGCGGCCGTCCGGATCGTCACCGGCACGGCGGGCCTGACCGACCGCGCGGCGAACCTGGAGCTCAAGCCGGTCGACCTGGCCGCGAACCCGTATCTCGCCTTCACCGGTCTGATCGCCGCAGGACTCGACGGCCTGACCTCGTCCACCCCGCTGCCCAAGGAGATCACCGGCGATCCGGCCCTGCTCGCCGCCGACGAGGCGGCCGCCGCGGGCGTACGCCGACTGCCGACCTCCCTCTCCCAGGCGGTCCGGGCGTTCCGCGCCGACGAACGCCTGCGGGCCGCGCTGGGCCCGGTCCTCGCCGACGCCGTGGTCGCCGTCCGCTTCGGCGAGGTCGACTCGGTGGCGGACCTGGACGACGACCAGATCGCGGCGGCGTACCGCTGGAAGTACTGAGCATGAGCGCGCCCCCTGTCCAGGAGGCTCTCGACGCAGTGCGGCTGGTGGACCACCACTGCCACGGGGTCGTCACCGACGGCCTCGACCGGCCCGGCTTCGAGTCACTGATCACCGAAGGCGCGGTATGGCCCGGTATCTCCGCCTTCGACAGCCCGGTCGGTGTGGCGGTCCGCCGCCACTGCGCTCCCCTGCTTGACCTGCCCCGGCACGCGGCGCCCGAGGACTATCTCGCCCGCCGCAGCGAACTCGGCCCTCAGGAGGTCAACCGCCGCTTCCTGACCGCCGCGGGCACGGACGTGTTCTGCGTGGACACCGGGTACGCGGCGGAACGTCTCAGCACCCCGGCACAGCTGGCGGAGGCGGCCGGCGCGGCGGCGTATGAGGTCGTACGGCTGGAGGGGGTCGCGGAGGCGGTGGCGGCGCGGGGTGTGGAGCCGCGCGCGTACGCCGACGTGTTCCGCGCGGCGGCCCTGGAGGCCGTGGGGCGTCCTGGCGTGGTGGCCGTGAAGTCGGTCGCCGCCTATCGCACCGGCTTCGACCTGGACCCGGCGCGCCCCTCGGACGCGGAGGTCGCCCGGGCCGCCGCCGACTGGCTGGCCCGCGGGGGCCGACTGGCCGACCCGGTGCTGGTACGGCATCTGCTGTGGACCGCCGTGGACCTGGGGCTGCCGCTCCAGCTGCACACCGGGTTCGGCGACAGCGACATCCGGATGCACCGCGTGGACCCGACCCACCTCACCGACTGGCTGCACCTGACCGCCGGCACGATCCCGGTCCTGCTGCTGCACTGCTGGCCGTACCAGCGGCAGGCCGCCTATCTGGCCGCCGTGTTCGAGCAGGTGTACCTGGACGTGGGCCTCACCCTGCACTACGTCGGCCCCGCGCGGTCCCGGGCGATTCTGGCCGAGGCGCTGGAGATCACGCCGTTCCGCAAGCTGCTGTACAGCTCCGACGCGTACGGAGTGGCCGAGTTCCATCTGCTCGGCGCGCTGTCCTTCCGGCACGGCCTGGCCGGTCTGCTGCAGGAGCGGGTGGACGCCGACGAGCTGAGCCTGCCGGACGCGTTGCGCATCGCAGCCTGGACGGGCGGGGACAACGCCCGCCGCCTCTACGGACTTCCTGCCCCGTCCCCCGTCCCACCAGGCGAGCGCGACTGAGCGCCCGCCGTCCCCGGAAAGTATGATCCAACAATGTCTGACTTGACCGATACCACGCCCGGCTGGCTGAGCGCCGACGACCTCGAGCAGGCGCGCGCCCGGATGCCCATCCTGTACGTCGAGGCCGTGCCCGTGCGCGTCGACGACAGCGGCGAAGTCACCAGCGTCGGCCTGCTGCTGCGCATCGGCCCCGACGGAACGGTCAGCCGGACGCTGGTCTCCGGCCGCGTTCTGCACCACGAGCGGGTCAGGGACGCCCTGCTGCGCCACCTGGAGAAGGACCTCGGACCTGTGGCCCTGCCCCGGATCCCGTCCTCGCTCCAGCCGTTCACGGTCGCGGAGTACTTCCCGACCCACGGGGTCACGCCGTACCACGACCCGCGCCAGCACGCGGTGTCCCTCGCCTATGTCGTCCCGGTGACCGGCGACTGCCGGCCCCGCCAGGACGCCTTGGACCTGGTGTGGTTCAGCCCCCAGGAGGCCCTGTCGCCGGCGGTGGCGAGCGAGATGCCGGGTGGTCACGGGGTGCTGCTCAAGCAGGCGCTGGCCCACGTGGGCTGCGTGATCTGAGGTCCCGGTCAGTCGGTCTCCGTGCGCTGCGTGGTACCGGGCGCGCCGCCGTCCCGCGTCCACTCGACGACGAGTTTGCCGCCGAAGCGGACCAGGTGGCTGCCGACGACGCTCTCCAAGAGTTCGAGGTGCTCGGACTCCGTCTCCAGCGTCAGCAGCAGCGCACCCTCGGTGGCGGTGAGGGAGCCCTTGCCTTCGTTCGGGAAGAGCAGGCTGCCCTCACCGCTGTCCTCGTCCCAGCTGGTCCGAATCCGACGGCCGAGGTGTGAGGCGAGCTGCTTGGCGTAGCGGTGCGGGCGGTCGGTGGCGACGCGGGCTTCGGAGCGAGGCACGGGTACTCCCAGGAGTGCGGTGGCGCGGTACGAACTCGATGCTGCCGCAACATCGATCGCCCCGCACCCATTCCGCACCCCTCGCACACCGCAACGTATGCGTGCGCCCTACGCGCGGGTCCCGCTCGTCATCGAGAACTCGTCGGCCTCCGCCAGGTCGAACTCCCCGTGGTCGCTGCCCAGCCCCTGCGCCACCAGAGCGGCCGACGCACATCCGAGTACGGCCGCCTCGCGCGGTGTACGGCCCAGGCTCATCCCTCTCAGGAAGCCCGCCGAGAAGGCGTCGCCGCAGCCGGTGGTGTCGACGACCTCGACGTCGAAGGCGGGGACCGTCTCCGTGCCCTCCGCGGTGACCAGGAGGGCGCCGTCGCCGCCCCGGGTGACCGCGACCAGGCCCACCCCGCCGGCCACGAACCTCTTCGCGCCGGTGACGACGTCCAGTTCCTCG
This sequence comes from Streptomyces sp. NPDC048420, assembly GCF_040651535.1. NCBI lineage: Bacteria > Bacillati > Actinomycetota > Actinomycetes > Kitasatosporales > Streptomycetaceae > Streptomyces > Streptomyces sp. NPDC048420. The sequence continues at coordinate 157,492 of NZ_JBEZKG010000013.1, read as the reverse complement.
CTGAAGCCGAGGACCTGGTCCTCGTTGGGGAGCAGGAAGTCGATGTACGGCAGCAGCGGTTCGATCTGGTCGAAGGTGCCGAGCTCACCGGGGGCGAGGAGGTCGACCGAGGTGACCACGCCGTGTTCCTTGGCGTACGCGAGGATGCGTGCGGCGACCTCGGCGCCGATCAGCTCGGGGCCGCCGAGGTGCAGGTGGCTCGCCGCGGCGACGGCGTCCCAGGGCACGTCGTCGAGGCCGTAGGTGATGTTGGCGCCGAGGAGGTGGAGGGTGGGGCGGTCGCCGTTGGGGCGGATGGGCAGGACGGTCGCGGAGGTGGAGGTGTCGATGCGGCGGACGAGCAACGAGGTGTCGATGCCCGCCTTTTCGAGGAGCTGGGTGAGGAGATCTCCCGTCGGGTCGGTGCCGATCGCTCCGGCGGTGCGCACCGAGGCGCCCAGCTTTGCGAGGGTGAGCGCGGTGCCGGCGGCCGTACCGGCGGCGGTCATGCGGATGTCCTCGACCAGGGTCGCGCCCTGGCCCTCGGGTAGCTCCTCGACCGGCCGGACCAGTACGTCCAGCACGTGCACGCCCATGGTGACGACGTTCATCTGTTCCCCTCCTGTGCGGATTGCATGGTGCCGTAGTTACGGGCGAGAGCGGCCTCGATCACCGCGATCTGCTGCTGTTCGTCGAGGACGCGTGGTGTGCCGAGGGCCGCGGCGCGCTGGTACACCCCGCAGGCCCACTCGAGCAGGAGCGCGTGCTCGACCGCCTTGTCGAGGGACGGGGCGTGGGTGACGGCGCCGTGGTTGGCCATGAGCGCGGCGCCCCGGCCCTCCAGTGCGGTGAGGACCGACTCGGCGAGGTCCGGGGTGCCGAAGGTGGCGTACGGCGCTACCCGGACGGTTCCGCCGAGAGCCAGCAACTGGTAGTGGATACAGGGCAGTTCGTCGAGGACGAGGGAGAGCGCGGTGGCCATCGGGGCGTGGGTGTGCACGACGGCGGTGGTGCCGTAGCGGCGGTAGACACCGAGGTGGAGGTCCAGCTCGGAGGTCGGCAGCAGGCCTCCGGCCACGATCTCCCCGTCGAGGTCCACGACGGTCACCTGGTCCGGGGTCAGCTCGGCGAGGACCGCGCCGGTCGCGGTGATCGCCACGCGGTCGTCGACGCGCACGCTGACGTTGCCCGCCGTACCGATGAGCAGGCCTTCGGCCCCCAGACGGCGGCAGGCGTCCGCCACGGCGGCCCGCTCCTCGCCCAGCACCGGGCTTGAGTCGGTCATGCGCGCGACGCTAACCTAAACGTGAAACAAAGTCACGTTCAGGTTCGGAGGTTGTCGCGTGAGTGTGCGAAGGTCGTCTGGTGAGTGAACCCACCTCTCAGACCGACCCGGCTGCCTGGATCGCCTCCCTGCGCCGCACTCCCCAACAGGCCCGCAGCCGGGCCCGGTTGGCGCGGGTGCTGGACGCCGCCGAGCGCATCCTGGTCGAGGAGGGCGTCGAGTCGCTCACCACGACCCGGATCGCGTCCGAGGCGCGGGTGTCGGTCGGCTCGCTGTACCAGTATCTGCCCGACCGCGGCGCGATCATCGAGGCCCTCGCGGCGGGTTACTTCGCGAAGCTGGAAGCGGCGATGGACGCGCTCGTCGAGGCCGCTTCCGTCGAGCGCTGGGAGGACCCGGTCGGCGTCCTCATCGACGCGTACGCCGAGATCTACCGCACCGAACACGGCTTCCGCGCCCTGTGGTTCGGCAGCGGACTGACCGAGCGGACCCGGGCCGCGGACCGCGAGCACAAGCGACGGATGGCCGACGGGATCCGCCGCGTCCTGCTCGCGCTGGACCTCGCCGAGGACGACGAGACCCTCGCCCGCGTCTGCCACGCCGCCATGCTCGCCGCCGACGCCCTCGCCCAGGAGGCCTTCCGCCGGGACACCAAGGGGGACGCGGCCCTGCTGGAGGAGGCGAAGATCCTGCTGCGGGGATATCTGACGGACATCGCGGCGCGCTACAACGTCTCCTGACGTCCTTCTGTCGACGGGGTGGACCTCATGCAACTCACCTTCACCGGCCGGGTGATCGAGTGGCGCGGCCCGGCGCCCTACTACTTCGTCCCGGTCCCCGACCAGGAGTCCGCCGACATCGGCGAGGTCGCCCGCATGGCCACGTACGGCTGGGGCGTGATCCCGGTCGAGGCCAGGCTTACGGCGGGGATGACGTGAGGGTGGAGCTGACGGTCCGCTTCTGACCTGTGCCAGTGATCACCCGCGGACGTATCGTTCAGCCGTGACCTGCACCGAGCCCCTCCGGCTGCCCGACATGCCCTTGCACGATCCGTTCGTCGTCGCCGACGAGGAGACGCGGACCTACTACCTGTACACGTCCAACGAACCCTCCGTTTCGGGCGTCGAGGGTGTCGGGACGATGGTGTACCGGAGCCGGGACCTGCGGGACTGGTCGCGGCCCGTCGTGGTGTTCCGCGTGGGTGAGCAGGAGGGCCTGTGGGCGCGGGACGGCGGGTGGGCGCCGGAGGTGCATGCGTGGGCCGGCAGGTACTACCTCTTCACCACCCTGCACGACGAGGGCACGCCGCTGCCGGTGCCGCCCGCGGGGCGGTGGGGCACGCCCTTCCAACTGCCCAACCATGCGCGCGGCACCGTCACCGCCGTCGCCGACTCGTTGCTCGGGCCCTTCACGGTCGTCGACCCCGCCGGCCCCACCCCGCCCGCGCACCTCATGACCCTCGACGGCACCCTGTACGTCGATCCGGACGGGCAGCCCTGGATGGTGTACGCGCACGAGTGGCTGCAGACCGTCGACGGGACGATCGAGGCCGTGCGGCTGACTCCGGATCTGACCGGCACCGTCGGGGATCCCGTCTACCTGTTCAAGGGCTCGGACGCGTCCTGGCTCGGTGAGCAGATCCCCGCGGGCGTACCGCACCAGCTCGCGCCCTACGTCACGGACGGGCCCCAGCTGTACCGCACCCCTGACGGCGCCCTCCTGATGCTGTGGTCCACGTACGAGAAGAACACGGCCGGGGCGGACGGCACCGTCAGCGGCGGTTATGTGCAGACCTACGCCGTCTCCAAGTCCGGTGAGCTGACCGGCCCCTGGGAGCAGCGCCGACCGCTGGTCCGGGACGACAGCGGACACGGCATGCTGTTCCGGGCCTTCGACGGCCGGCTGATGATGATCCTTCACCGTCCCTTCGAGAACGCGCGCGGGAAACTGTACGAGGTGGAGTTCGAGGGCGATGAGCTGCGGGTGCTGCGCCGGCGCACCGACCTCGACGGCGACGGCATCAGCGCCTGAGGTTCGCGTTCTGGGCGGCGGTCACCACTCGGTCGCGTTCGGTCGTGCTCAACAGCCCCGCAGCAAGCCAGACTTCGGCCAGCGACCGAACCGCCTGCACGAACCCGCCCGACGACGCGAACGGCGCCTGCCCCCACAGCACGTCCAGGAACGTCAACCCGTCGCCACGCGGCCGGTTCGGTACGCCCGAGTCGGTCCCCCCGAACACGATGACCGGTTCGGAGCGCTTGAAGTAGGCGTGGTAGCGGGTGCCGTCGGCGATGTGGAAGGGGGCGAGGGTCAGGCCGTGCGTGGTGAAGTGCAGCGGGCGGCCCTCGGGGCGGATCGCGTCGGCGAGGTCGCCGCGCAGGGCGAAGCTCTTGTAGAACGAGAACTCGCGGAAGGTCGGCGCCGGGCTCCGCGCCACCAGCAGCACCGGGCCGTAGAAGAGTGACTGGACCGTCGGGTCGTCCAACGCCCTCTCGACGCGCAGTCGGTAGGGGGTCGAGAGGTCCACCCTGTCGCCGGCCCGCCAGTCCCTGTTGAGGGTGACATAGCTGCCGGGCACGGCCCCGACCCGCTGCCGTACGCCGTTGACCGTGACGGTGACGCCTGACGTGGCCCAGGACGGGACGCGGAGTCTCAGGTCCAGCCTGCCGCCGCCCTCGCGGAAGGTCAGGGTGCGGACTCCCTCGTGCGGATAGGCACTCGTCTGCTCGACGACGATCCCGCGTTCCGGCCAGCGCAGTGTCGAGGCGAGGTGCAGGTTGACGTACAGCGCGGTGCCGTCGGCGGAGCGGAAGTAGATGGAGTCCTGGTACTTGGTGTGGTTCTCCATGCCGGTGCCGCCGCAGCACGTCCCGGTGTTGTCGTACTCGCGCACCACGCCCGGGCCCATGCCCACGAAGTACGTGACCTCCGGGCTGCTCGTGCTGGGAGTGTCCCGGCGGGAGGCGAGGATGTGGTTGGTCAGGCCGCGCTCGTAGTAGTCCGGGTACCTGGGGTCCGGGTCGCGGAAGAACAGCTGACGGCTCAGCTTGAGCATGTTGTACGTCGCGCAGGTCTCGGCGTTGTTGTCGCCCAGGGTGGCCGCGACGGCGTTCCGGGCCCGGAACATCTCGCCCTGTCCTGTGCCGCCCAGGCTGTAGGTGCGGGGCCCTGCGACCATGCCCCAGAAGTTGCGGGCCGCGGCGGCATAACGTGCGTCACCGGTGTGGTCGAACAGCCGGACGTAGCCGGTGAATTGGGGGATGTGCTGGTTCGCGTGCCGCCCGTCGAGTATGTCCCGGTCCTCGGAACAGGCGTCCAGCAGCGCGGTGTTGTCGAAGCAGCGGGCGGCCGCGAGGTGTTCGGGCCGTCCGGTGAGCGCGTACAGGTCGATCAGTGCCTCGTTCATACCGCCGTACTCACCCGCGATGTAGATCGACCACATCCGCTCCAACTGGGCCTTCGGCAGCCGGGACAGACGGCTGTGCGCCCAGTCCCCCATCGCCGAGGCGATCCGCAGCGCCTGCTGGTTCCCACCCAGCGTGTGGGCGTCGAGCAGGCCGCGCATGATCTTGTGGCAGGTGTAGTACGGCGCCCAGATGGTGGGGTACGTCGTGTAGCTCTCCAGCAGGATGAACTGCGTCTCCGGGTACGCTGCGAGGTAGCCGGGATGGCTCGGCCTCGGCGAGCCGTGCTCCGCGAAGGCCTGCTGACACTCGCCGAGTGCGGTGACCAGGTAGTCGAGCTTGGTCTTGAGGGCCGCTTCCCCGGTGCCGGCGTACGCCTGGGCGATCAGCGAGAGGAAGTGGCCGCCGTAGTGGCCGCGCAGGTTGCCGTCGGCGGTCTCCCAACCGCCGGGCGGCCGGGCGCCCCGCGTGTCCAGGCCGGCGTTGGCCCGGAAGACGGCCAGGACGCGGTCGGCCGGATAGGAGCGGGCGTAGTCGAGCATGAGGTCGCGCTTGCGACGGAACACGCCCTCGCCGAGGGTGACTTGGCCGAGGGGGAAGGGGTGCACCGCCCAGCCGGGTGCCGCTGCTGCGTGGGACGGGGTGGCGATCTGTGCGAGGGGCACGGCGGCCGCAGTCGCGGCTGCCATGCCCAACACGGTTCTGTGAGTGGGGGGTTGGGGGGACATGTTCGGTCTCCGATCATCGGGTCCGTCAGGGGTGGGTCATCGGCAGCCACACACGCATCGTCGAAGGGCCGCGGTTCGCCCAGGAGTTGTAAGGCACCAGCACGATCCCCCGCTGCTCGGCGGCGGACACCTCGCTCCGGTCCAGTGGGGGGAACGGCCACGGCCGGTCGTCCGGCACAGCCAGTTCACCCGGCACCACGACCGTGTCGTCCGGTCCGTCCACCGGTTCGGCGGTCGGATCCACCCGTACGGCGTCGACGTCCCGTCCGTCGGGCAGGTCCACGGACTCGGCGCAGTACACGAGCGGGCCGCGCTGGACGGCGAGCGTGCCACGGACCGCGTCGACGCGGGGGTCCGGCGTGATCCAGCGTGGCACGACGGGCAGTTCGAGCCGGACCTCGTCGCCGGGGCGGAAGACACGGGTGACGGCAGCCGTGCCCGGGGTGACCGTACGGACGCTCCCGTCCGTGTCCACCAGCCTGGCCGTGGCGCCCTCGGTCCAGGCCGGGACGCGCAAAGACAGGGTCCACGGATGGTCCGGGGAACGGGCGATCCGGACGGTCACGGTCCCGCCGGACGGGTAGTCGGTACGGACCCGCAGAGCGATGCCGTCGACGCAGATCTCGGCATCCGCGTACTGGTGGAGCTGGATGCCGTGGTCGTCGACGGAGGCCAGACAGGTGGGCAGCACAGCCAGGGTGCGGGCCACGTTGGTCGGGCAGCAGGACACCGCGAACCAGGGGGCGCGGAGGCTGGATTCGGCTCGTGGGCTCACGGCGTCCGCGGCGGGGACGGTGCCGCGTCGGCGGCGGTGCAGGGTGTTGGCGTAGAAGAAGGACCGGCCGTCCTCGGACGGTGAGGTCGCCACGACGTTGAACAGGGTCCGCTCGGCGAGGTCGGCGAAGCGTGGTTCGCCGGTGGCGAGGAGGAGCCGCCAGCTGAGCATCACGGAGGCGACGGCGGCACACGTCTCCGAGTAGGCGCGGTCGGGCGGGAGGACGAAGTCGTCGCCGAAGGACTCGTCGCGATGGTGGGAGCCCATGCCGCCGGTCAGGTAGGTGCGGCGGGCGACCGTGGTCTCCCACTGCCGTACGACCGCCGCGAGGAGTTCGTCGTCGCCGGTCTCCACGGCGACGTCGACGGCTCCGGAGGCGAGGTAGAGGGCGCGGACGGCGTGGCCGCGCAGGACGGTCGCCTGTCGTACGGGGATGTCGTCCTGGTAGTAGGCGCGTCCGAACTCGCCGTCCGCGAGGGTGCCTTGGCCTCGGCGGTCGATGAAGAGGGCGGCCTGGTCGAGGTAGCGTTGCTCGCCTGTCGCGCGGAACAGTTCGACGAGGGCGGTCTCGATCTCGGGGTGCCCGCAGACGCCTTCGATGCCTCCGGGACCGAACGTGGCGCACACATGGTCGGCGGCCCGGCGGGCGACCTTCGCCAGCTCCCCTTCGCCCCGGGTGCGGATCTGGGCCACGCCCGCCTGGATCAAGTGGCCGTAGCAGTACAGCTCGTGGCCCCATTCGAGGTCGCTGTAGCGGGGCTGCTGGCCGGGGCGGCCGTAGGCGGTGTTGAGGTAGCCGTCGGGTTCCTGGGCGGAGGCGATCGCCTCGGTGACCGGGTCGAAGCCGACGCCTGCCCAGGTCATCGCTTCGAGCAGCTTGTAGACGTCGGAGTCGGCGAACTCCCTTCCGCGGCGGGCCGCCACGGGTGCGCGGAAGTTGCCGGTCCAGCCGACGCGTTCCTCCCATGCACGGCAGTGGTCGAGGGTGGCGGTGGCGTTGACGTCCCGGCGCCGGGCCCAGAAACCGCCGGTGATCCGGACCTCGTCGAGACCGAGGGGCCGTAGGCGACCGCGGCTCGGGGCTACCGGTACTGCGAGGTCCGTGTCCGCCTTCGAGTTCGGCTTCAACGCATCATCCCTTCAGGGCACCCGACATGAATCCGCGCACGTAATGCCGTTGCAGAAGCAGGAACACGAGGAGACAGGGGACGGCGAGGACCACCACGCCCGCCTCGGTGGCGCCGTAGTCCACGGCACCCATGCTCTGTTGCCGCAGGTTCGCCACGGCCAGCGGCAGCGGGGCCTTCTCGCTGTCGGAGATGAGGATCAGCGGGGCGATGAAGTCGTTCCAGGCCGCGAGGAAGGCGAACAGGCCCACGGTGATCAGACCCGGCCGGACCGCCGGGAGCAGTACCCGGCGCAGGGCGCCCGCGGTACCGCAGCCGTCGACGAGGGCCGACTCCTCCAGTTCACGTGGGACCGCCTCGAAGGAGATCCTCATCATGAAGGTGGCGAACGGGAGTTGGAACATGGCGAGGACCAGGCTCAGCCCGATCAGGGAGTTCTGCAGGTGCAGCCGGCCGAGGAGGACGTAGAGGGGGATGAGGAGGGTGGCGTACGGGACCATCAGGATGGCCAGGGTCAGCAGGAACAGCAGGTTCTTGCCGGGGAAGCTGAAGCGGGCGAAGGCGTAGCCGCCGAGGAGCGACACACCGAGGGTCAGCAGGACTGTGAGGGCCGAGACGACGGTCGAGTTGAGGAGATAGCGCCACAGGCCGGCGTCGTAGTCGAGCAGCGTGCGGTAGTTGCCGAGGCCGTAGCCGGATTCCTGGGCGGTGCCGGGCTGTGCGCTGACCGAGGCCCAGGTGTTCCACAGCAGCGGGAAGAGGAAGATGACGGCCAGGCCTGAGGCGACGACGTAGTACGGCGTCTGTCCAAGAGGTCGGGTGCGCACGGCGAAGTCCCCTTTCATGACTCGTCGGCGTGGCGCAGACCGCGGAACTGAAGGATGTTGAGGAGCAGCAGCACGGCCAGCACGATGATCGAAAGGGCCGCCGCCGTACCGAGGTTGAGGCGTTGGAACGCCTCCCGGTAGATCAACTGCACCACGGTCACGGTGCTGTTGTCGGGGCCGCCCTTGGTGAGGACGAAGAACTGGTCGAAGGCCAGCAGCGATCCGGTCACGCACAGCAGCAACGACAGGGCGAGGGACGGCCGCAGCAGCGGCAGGGTGATGGAGCGGAAGATCTGCCCGCGGCTCGCGCCGTCCATGCGGGCGGCCTCGTACAGCTCGTGCGGGATGCGCTGGAGGCCCACCAGCAGGATCAGCATGTAGAACCCGGCGAACTTCCAGACGACCAGGAACACCGTCGACAGCAGCGCGGAGGTCGGTGTGCCGAGGAAGGACACGGGGTCGTCGACCAGGCCCAGCGTCTCCAGGGGGCGGCTGAGGGGGCCGGTGGTGGGGCTGTACATGCCCCAGAAGAGGAGGGAGGCGGAGGCGAGTCCGAGGGCGCCGGGCAGGAAGTAGACCGTGCGGAACAAGCCTGTGCCGGGGCGGGACTCCTGCACCAGCAGGGCGAGGAGGAGCGCGAGGCCGAGGAGGACGACCGTGACGATGCCCGTGTAGAGGAGTGTGAAGCGGACGGCGGGCCAGAACAGGGGGCCGTCGGTGACGTCGGTGTAGTTCTCCGGGGTGTTGCCGCCCTGGTCACCGGCGAGCAACGGCCAGTCGTGCAACGACATCTGGCCGACGAGGAGCAGGGGCAGGACGAAGAAGACGGCGACGAACACGGCTGTGGGGGCCGCGTATCCGAGGCCTTGGAGGCTGCGGGAGTGCCACCACTTCGGGCGGCGGCGGTGCGGCGGGTCCGTCCGGACCGGGAGTTCGGTGGCCGCCCGGTCCGGTGTCTTCACCTGCATGTCAGTCGCCCAGCGAGGCGGTGACGGCCTCGTTGTCCTTGTCGACCTTCGCCCCGTCCCCGAACACGGCGTCGCGCATCAGCGTCAGCCAGGGCCCGTTGGGGTCGTTGAAGGTCTGGCCGAACTTCAGGGCGTACGGCGTACGGCCGTCCGCCACGAGCTGGTTGATGGCGACCAGGCGGGGATCGGCCTTGGAGTACTTGTTGGACGCGAGATCGGTGCGCGCGACCACGTCCTTGTGGGCGGCGACCACGTCGACCTGTGCCTCGTCACCCACGGACCAGGCGAGGAAGTTCCAGGCCTGGTCGGCCTTGTCGCTGGTGGCCGAGATGCCGATGGCGTCGCCGCCGACGAAGGTGGACTTGCCGCCCTCGGGACCGGGAATGGGGGCGACACCGAGGTCGAGGTCCTTGGGCATCAGGCCCAGGGTCGTCGACGGCATGGGCATCACGCCGGTCCTGCCCTTCGGGAAGACGCCGGTCCAGGTCACCCCGGTCTCGTCGCGGGCGCCGGGGGCCACGATGTCGTCCTGGACCCAGCCGCGGTAGGTGTCGTAGACCTTCTTGGCGGTGTCGGAGGCGAGGGTGGCCTCGGTGCCGTCCTCGTTCATGACGTCCTCGCCGGCGGCCCAGATCGACGGCCACCAGGTGAAGACACCGCAGCCGCCGCAGTTGCCGCCGAAGAAGGTGCCGTTGACCCCGCCGCCCAACTTGTCGACGGCACGCGCCTGTTGGTCCCACTCGGCGAGCGTGGTGGGGGGCTTCTCCGGGTCGAGCTTCGCCTGGCGGTAGAGGTCCTTGTTGTAGAAGAGCACCGACAGGTCGAGAGTGTGCGGGACGACGTACTTCTTGCCGTCGTACGTGCCCGCCTTGATGTGCGACTGGGCGAGGTCGTCAGCGAAGGGCAGCGCGTCGATACGGTCGGTGAGGTCGGCGAAGAGCCGGCTGGAGGTGTAGTTCGGGACGAACACCACGTCGGAGGCGAAGAGGTCGGGGAGGTCCTTGGAGCCGGCGGCCGCGCCGACCTTGGCCTGGTAGTCGTCGGTGGGGACGACGGTCAGCTCGACCTTGTTCTTGTGCTTCGCGTTGTACGCCTTGACCAGGGCCTCGCTCTGCGGGCGGGTCGCCGCGCGGGTCCACATCGTGAGGGTGGCGCCGTCGTCGACGCCCTTCGCGTCCGCCTTGCCCCCGCCTCCCCCGCCGCCCGGGTCGTCGTCCTCCGATCCGCAGGCCGTGGCCAGGCCGAAGGTGGCGACCAGGGCTACTGCGGCGGTGACGAGACGGCGGACGGGCCCCGGTGATCCGGTCGGGCTCCCCATGACGATCCCCCTTCGTGACGAGCACCCGGAAGAAACGAGCCGAAAAGGCTTTCGTCAAGCTAGAACCGAGCTCAGTGCCCGTCAATCCCCCATGCAGAAAAACGAGTTCAGGTGGGGCACCGAAAATTCTCGCGTACCGTTTAGACACGCGACGCGAGACAGGAGACACCCATGACACCCGCCGCCGGCCCCGCCCGCTCGCACACCGCCACCCTCTCCGACGTCGCCCGGCTGGCCGGCGTCTCCGTCGCGACGGCGTCCAAGGCCCTCAACGGCCGCAGCCAGGTGCGCGCCGAGACCCGGCAGCGGGTGATCGAGGCGGCCGAGCGGCTGTCGTTCCGGCCCAACCAGCTCGCGCGCGGACTGCTCGCCGGGCGGACCGGCACCGTCGGACTGCTCACCAGTGACCTGGAGGGCAGATTCAGCATCCCGATACTGATGGGCGCGGAGGACGCGTTCGGCGCTGGCGAGGTCGCGGTGTTCCTGTGCGACGCACGCGGGGACGCGATCCGCGAGCAGCATCATGTGCGCGCGCTGCTGGGGCGCCGGGTCGACGGGCTGATCGTGGTGGGCAGCCGGACCGATCCGCGCCCGTCCCTGGGCCGTGACCTGCCGGTTCCCGTCGTCTACGCCTACGCGCCCTCGGACGATCCGGCGGATCTGTCGATCGTGCCCGACAACGTGGACGCGGGCCGGATCGCGGTCGAGCACCTGCTGGCCTGCGGTCGCAACCGGATCGCGCACATCACCGGCGATCCGGGGTATCTCGCGGCACGGGACCGGGCGGACGGGGCCCGGACCGCGCTCGCCGAGGCGGGGCTGGCCTTCGTCGGGGAGCCGCGGTTCGCGGAGTGGTCGGAGGGGTGGGGGCGGGCGGCGACGGCGATGCTGCTGGAGCGGCACCCCGACATCGACGCGGTGCTGTGCGGCAGCGACCAGATCGCGCGCGGGGTGATCGAGATCCTGCGGGAGCGCGGGCACCGGGTGCCGGAGGACGTGGCCGTCATGGGCTTCGACAACTGGCAGGTCCTGACCTCCGCCTCCCGGCCGCCGCTGACGAGCGTCGACATGAACCTGGAGCAGGTCGGGCGGGCGGCCGCGCAGGCACTGTTCGGCGCGATCGACGGCGTTCCCCGCTCGGGGGTGGAGACGCTGCCCTGCCGGGTGGTGATCCGGGGGTCCACGGCTTCGCTGTCCTGAACCGTGCGGTCGTGGAACTCGGGTGCCATCCACCTCTCTTGACACTCCATCAGCTCGCTCCTACGTTGCGAAAACCTTTTAGGTCGTTTCAGCCAAAGGTCGTTTCAGCAAAGGGGAGCATCCGATGCGAAGACGAACAGAGCCCATCCTCCAGCGCCTTCTCGTGGTCCTGACCCTCCTGCTCTGTTCCGTCGGCCTCGCGACTCCCGCCCGCGCCGCGCAGACCATCGGTTTCCCCACCTTCACCGGGCCCGCGATCCCCGCCCCGCCCGTCGCCCAGACCACCGGCGACATGATGCGGGCCGTCTACGACGCGGAGAGCTCGGGCACCGACTTCTGGATGGACCGGCTGCTGGCCCGCACCGGTGACGACCCGGCCGGGCCCTGGCTGATGAGCCGTGGACGGGCGCTCTTCATGAAGGAGCACGACCCCTCGCGGCTCGGGTTCGCCGGCAAGGTCGCCTACTGGGAGAGCATCAACGACAACAGCGCCTACACGGTCGCGCTCACCCCGGGAACCTTCACCGAACAGGTCTCCCAGCGCCGCCAGACGCCCAGCCACTGGAAGAGCGTCCACACCGGCGGCGCGGTCTCGGTCGAGCAGACCAAGTTCATCACCGACAACAACGTCGCCGTGACCAACCTGGCCATCAAGAACAACGGGAGCAGCTCGACCACCCTGCAACTGCGGGCGACTTCGCCGTACGCCACGACAGGCACCGGCAGCGAGCTGACCGGGCAGGTCAACGCCTACAACAACCTCACCACCATCCGGCCCCGGCTCACCGGCGACGGCTTCACGGTGTCCAGCGGCGGCCTCAACCGGTCGGTGACCGTCGCGCCCGGTGCCACGGTGACCGCCAAGGTGGTGATGGGCTTCGTCACCGACGAGATCCCCGAGTCGCTGACCGAGTACAACGCCTACGCGGGCTACTCCGCGGCGACGGCGTTCGCCACGCACGTGAAGGCCTACAACCTGTGGTGGGCGCAGAACGTGCCCTACATCGACGTACCGGAACCGGCGATCAAGAAGAGCATCTACTACCGCTGGTGGCTGATGCGCTTCAACAACCTCGACGCCGACATCCCCGGGCAGACCTTCCAGTTCCCGACCTCCACCGAGGGCGTCCTCGGCTACAACAACGCGATCGCGCTGACTCAGCCGATGCACATCGACGACCTCAAGTACCTGCGAAACCCCGCCTATTCCTACGGCGACTGGCTCAGCGTCGGCCAGGTCTCCAAGGGCGGACGGTTCCTCGACAACCCGGGCGACCCGGCGAACTGGTCCAACAGCTACACCCAGTACATCGCCGAGGCGGCCTGGAAGAGCTACCAGATCCACGGCGGCCAGCCGGCGATCGCGAACCAGCTCGCCCACTACGCCGAAGGTGACGTCAAGGGCCAACTCGCCTACTACGACCACGACAACAACAAGCTCATCGAGTACGACTGGGGCGCCCTGACCGGCAACGACGCCGACGCGGTCTCCTTCCACTGGAAGCCCGGCACCATGGACCGCGCCGAGTCCGCCTACCAGTACAGCGGAGCCCTCGCCGCCGCACAGGCCTACGAGGCGACCGGCAACACGGCCAAGGCGACGGAGATGCGCACGCTGGCGAACCAGATCAAGGACGCCATCGTCAACGTCCTCTGGAACCCCAACCGGCAGCTGTTCGAGCACCGGTTGAAGTCGACCAACGAGTGGGTGCCGTGGAAGGAGATCAACAACTACTACCCGTTCTCGGTCGGTGCGGTCCCCAACACGGCAACGTACAAGCAGGCGTTGCGGCTGTACGACGACCCGGCCCAGTACCCGGTCTTCCCCTTCTACACGGCCAACCAGGTCGACAAGAAGGCGGCCGCCGACGCGGGCGAGCCCGGCTCCAACAACTTCTCGACCATCAACTCCACGGTCCAGTTCCGGCTGTACTCCTCGGTGTTGCGCAACTACCCCAACTCCTGGATGAACGCGACGGACTACAAGAAGCTCCTCTACTGGAACGCCTGGGCACAGTACGTCGGCGGCAACACCCAGTGGCCGGACGCCAACGAGTTCTGGGCGGACTGGAACGGCAGCTCGATCACCTACCGCTCGTGGATCCACCACAACATCCTCGGCAGCAGCAACTGGACGGTGATCGAGGACGTGGCGGGGCTCCGGCCGCGCGACGACGCCAAGGTGGAGCTCTCCCCGATCAACATCGGCTGGGACCACTTCACGGTCAACAACCTCCGCTACCGGGGCGCCGACCTGTCGATCGTCTGGGACGACCCGGCCGACGGTGTGGTGCGCTACCCCGGTATCCCGGAGGGCTACTCGATCTACGTGAACGGCAACCGGGTCGCCACGGTCGGCTCGCTGGTCCCCTTCACCTGGGACCCGGCGACCGGTGACGTGACCACCAGCGGCACGGTCACCCACCACACCGCGGTCTCCGGGCTCAAGGCGCCGAACCAGGTCGTGCAGGACAGCCCGCGCATGGTCGACATGCTCGCCAAGGCCGGCGTCGACCTCACCGCCGACCTGACCAACCTCGCCGCCGGGGCCACCGTGTCCGCCTCCTCCACCGGTTCCGGCAGCACCGCGGCCGGGACGGTCGACGGCTACCCCACCAACGAGCCGTTCTGGGGCGCCGGCGGATCGGCCGCCCAGGACTGGTACGAGCTGAACTTCGGCACCGCCCGCACCCTCAACGAGTTGCGGCTGTACTTCAAGGACAGCCGCCCGGCCTCGACCACCTACCGGGCTCCGTCGGCGTACACCATCCAGTACCACAACGGCAGTTCATGGGTGGACGCCCCGAGTCAGACGAAGAGTCCGGCCGCGCCGCGCGCCAACTACAACCTGGTGAGGTTCCCGGCGATCAGCGCCCAGCGTGTCCGCGTCCTGGCCACCAACGCCTCCGGCGCCAGGACGGGCCTGACCGAGGTCAAGGTGTTCAACCGGGGCGGTGTGCAGCCACCGTCCAACCAGGCGTCGTCGGCAACGGCTTCGGCGTCGTACACCTCCGCCTGGGAGAGTGTCGCGGCCGTCAACGACGGCATCGACCCGCCCTCGTCCAACGACACCGTCAACCCGCGCTGGGGCACCTGGCCAGAGACCGGCCAGCAGTGGGCCGAACTGACCTGGGCCGCCGCGAAGACCCTGAACAAGGCCGAGGTGTACTTCTTCGACGACGACCAGGGCATCGACATGCCGGCCTCCTGGAAGCTCCAGTACTGGAACGGCAGCGCCTACGTCGACGTACCGGGAGCAAGCGGCTATCCCCTCGCCAAGAACCAGTACAACAGCGTCACTTTCACCGCCACCAACACCACGCGACTGCGGGTGCTGCTCACAAGCAACGGCAGCAACTCCGTCGGCCTCCTCGAAGCAAAGGTGTACGGCCCGTGACCAGATCCAGACTCCTCCTGGCCCTGCTCGTCCTGGCAACGGCCTTCCTCGTCGCACCGCCCGCGTCCGCCGCCGTCTCGTTCACCTCGACGGCCGTGAACCAGAACGGCGGCAACTGCCTCGATCTGCCAGGGAGTTCGACAACCGCGGGCGCCCAACTCCGGGCGTTCACCTGCTCGGCGGGCGCCAACCAGAACCTCGGCTACACGCCCGTCTCCGGTACGAGCGACACGTACACGATCACCACCCAGTCCGGCCAGTGCGTCGACGTCTACGGCGCCTCCACGGCGGACAACGCGGCGATCATCCAGTGGCCCTGCCACGGCGGCACCAACCAGCAGTGGCGGCTGGTGCCGGTGACGGTGTCCGGCACGGACAAGACCTTCAACCTGGTGTCGGTCGGCTCGGGCAAGTGCGTCGCGCCGAGCGGTGGTTCGTCGGCGTCGAACACCAACCTGGTCCAACTGCCGTGCGCCACAAGCAACGGCAGAGTGTGGCGGCTGCCCGCCTTCACCGGTGGCGGCACCACCCCGGGCACCTTCACCAACCCGCTCTCCCAGCACGGGCCCGACCCCTGGCTGACGTACTACGACGGTTACTACTACCTCGCCACCACGACCTGGAACTCGACGGTCACCATGCGCAAGGCGAGCACACTCGCAGGGCTCGCGACCGCCCCCGACCAGGTCATCTTCAACCTGACCCGGCCCAACGGGGCGGGCACGATGTGGGCACCGGAGTTCCACCTGCTCGACGGGCCCAACGGGAAACGCTGGTACTTCTACTACACGGCCGGGAGGGAGCCGTACGACCTGGGATCCCAGCGGATCCATGTGCTGGAGAGCGCGGGGCTCGACCCGATGGGCCCTTACACCTTCAAGGCCGACCTGCTCGACCCGACCCAGGACAACACCTGGGAGCTGGACCCCGGCATCCTCCAACTCAACGGACAGCTCTATCTGTTGGGCACCTTCTACAACGGCTCCCAGCCCATGTTCATACGGCCCCTGTCGAACCCGTGGACAGCGAGCGGCACCCGGCGTGTGCTGTCGACGCCGACCTACAGCTGGGAGACCGTGGGCGGCGCGGTCAACGAGGGCGCCGAGGTGCTCCAGCGGGGCGGGAAGACGTTCATCGTCTACTCGGCCAGCCACTGCTCCACGCCCGACTACAAGTTGGGCATGCTCACCTACAACGGCGGTGACCCGCTGAGCTCCTCCTCCTGGGTCAAGTCGCCGAACCCGGTGTTCCAGCGGTCCAACGCCAACGGGGTGTACGGCCCCGGTCACAACGGCTTCTTCAAGTCGCCCGACGGGACCGAGGACTGGATCGTCTACCACGCCAACAGCTCCGCGAGCGGCGGCTGCGACATGAACCGCACCACCCGGGCACAGAAGTTCACCTGGAACGCCGACGGCACCCCGAACTTCGGCACCCCGGTGGCACTCGGAGTCCCGCTGACCGCACCCTCAGGCGAGTAGTGCGCGCAGGAACGGCGCGAGGGTGCGGATGAAGGTGTTGTCCCGCGGGGCGGCGAACAGCGGATCGAGGTGGTTCATCC
This sequence comes from Streptomyces sp. NPDC048420, assembly GCF_040651535.1. NCBI lineage: Bacteria > Bacillati > Actinomycetota > Actinomycetes > Kitasatosporales > Streptomycetaceae > Streptomyces > Streptomyces sp. NPDC048420. The sequence continues at coordinate 140,923 of NZ_JBEZKG010000013.1, read as the reverse complement.
CGTTGTCCGTCTCGTAACTCGCGTACGGGATACGCGAGTTCGCGACGACCGCACGGGCCGCCGAGACGATCGTCCCCTTGGCGTAGCTCGTCTGGAAGGCGTACAGCGGGATGTCCAGGCCTGCGGCGTGCCTCAGCCGCAGGCCCAGTGAGCGGGTCAGATCGGTGTCGGCGTAGACGTCGGTGACATCGAGGTCGACCGACAGCCGGGCCGGCCAGTACCACTCCCATACGGCCGGTTCGGGACCGCCCGCGTACGCGGCGGCGACCCTGCCGAGAGGGGTGATGCCCTCGTCGACCCAGCCGCGCACCTCGCCGCTGTCGGCGAGGTGCCCGGAGTGCACGCTGATGTCGTTCGGCCAGCCGAAGCCCGCGTCCACCAGCGTGCCCAGGAGGCCCGCGTTGGTGACCGGGACCGGCGGCCGGAGGGCGTCGGGCACACGGGGCTGAAGGACCGAGGCGCCGCCCGGGTCGCGGTGGGCGTACCAGCCCGCGAGCTGGTACCAGATCTGGGTGCTCTCCGCCCGGTCGCCGAGCCCCACGGCGCTCAGGGTCATGTCGAAGACCGCGCCGCCCTCGATGGCGGCCAGCCGCTCCTTCACCTGCTCGGGCGAGTTGCCGACCGGCTCCCCCGTACCGTCGAACGCGCCGCGCACACCGCCGTCGACCAGCACCAGGGCGGACACGTCCCGGTGGCCGGGCCGGCCGGCGAAGTCCCAGGCGGCGTACGCCATGGCCGTGGTCGCACCCCACGAATGGCCACCGAGCACCACGCGCCGTCCGCCGCGGCCGGCGGCCCGTACGACCACGCGCAGATCCTCGAGTGTGCGGGCCAGGCCCCACCCGGCGACGAAGGCGGAGTCCGCTGGGTCCTGCGAGCGGTAGTGCCCGTCGAGGTAGTACGCGGCCGGGTCGGCCGTGTGGAAGCCCGAACGATCGGCGAGGTTCTCCTCCCGCCGGTCGAACGCCCACACCTGGACCCCCGGCACGGTCTCGACGAGGTGCCGGGCCGCCAGGCGGAAGTCGTTCGCGGCCCCGAACATTCCCGGAACCATCACCAGCACGGTGTGCGCCGCGTCGGGGCCGATCTTCAGCACATGGACACGGTCCGTCCCGGCCGGTCCGCCCCCGCCGCCCACGGCCAGCGGAACGTACGGCTCCCTGCTCCACCCCGCCGCCGCGACGGAGCCCGCTCCCACCGTGAGGAGGGCGGCCCCACCGGCCGCGCCGCCCAGCACCGCCCTACGAGACAGGCCTCTCGCCATGTCCGTCTCCCTCTCAACCGACCGCCCACGACCGCCGGTTGACAACCTACGCCCCGTCCGAACCGTGACCGGACGGAGGGCCGCACAAGGAAAAAGGGCCCTCACAGGCTCTCGCCTGCGAAGACCCTCCGCACCGTCGGGACGACAGGATTTGAACCTGCGACCCCTTGACCCCCAGTCAAGTGCGCTACCAAGCTGCGCCACGTCCCGGTGCCCGTCTGACCTGGGGTTTCCCTGGCCGAACGTACAGAGAAACCATACCGCACTCAGGTCGGTGGTCGCGCACCCCTTTCCCCGGCTGCCTGAGGCCCAGCCTGGGCCCCCACCCCGCCACCCGCGCCGCCTTCAGCCGTCGCCCGGCAGGCCCAGCCCCGGATACGCGTCGAGCAGCCTGGACGGGGCGGCCTGCCGCCAGGAGTCGGCGAGGATGTCCCGCAGTTCGCCGTCGTCCTCGATCGAGGCGAGGCGGGCGCGCACCCACGCGAACTGTGCCTCGTGGTCGGCGATCCAGAACTTCCCCGGCTCGGCCAGCGCCAGTTCGTCGCGCTCCTCCTTGGGGCAGCGCACGGCGATGGACGTCTCGTCCTCGGGCAGCGTGGCGAACATCTTCCCCGCGACCCGGAACGTGGGCATGCTCCAGGCGATCTTCTCCGTCGTGTCCGGCAGGGACAGGGCGATACGGCGTACGTCTTCGGCGTCCGGCATGACAGGCACCGTAGCCCCAGGCACTGACAATCACCTGGTGGGAACGGTCACACCCAGCTGCTTGTAGTACAGCGTCGTCGGCCGCAGCACCCCGGCGGGATCGGCCGCGTAGCCGGGGATGACGCCGGCCCGGGTCCAGCCGGCGGAACGGTAGAGGCGTTCCGCGGGGCTGTCGGTCTCGGTGTCGAGGTGGAGGAGGGTGATTCCGGCCCCGGCGGCGGCCTCCTCCGCGAGGTCGAGGAGCCGGCGCCCGAGTCCGCGCCCGCGGGCGTCCCGGTGCACCATCAGCTTGACGAGCTCGGCGCGATGACGGCTGTTGGGCTTGTCGGGGAAGGGGAAAACAAGACTCACGCTCCCGACGGTCCGCCTGCCGTCGTGCGCGGTCCACACCCTCCACTGCCCGGTGCCCACCACGCCCGCACGCTCCTTCCACCAGGCCACGGCCTCCGCACGGTCCATGGGCGCGAGGAACCCGACGGAGGCGCCCCCGGCCACGGTGTCGACCAGCAGGTCGGCCAACTCCTCGACGCGTTCCAGCAGTTGAGCCTCGTCCAGGCGGGTGATGATCACGGCAGCACCACCGCCAGCACGTACCTCACCGCGCCGGGACCGGCGCACCGGAACCGCGTCGGCCCCCATACCCGCAGCCGCAGACAGTCCCCGGTGCCGAGGTGGTGCTCGACGTCCTGGGCGGTGACGTCGAGCGCCCCCTCCAGGACCCAGATGTGCTGCTCCAGACCGGGTACGGGCGGCCGGTCGTAGGCGATGTCGGCACCGGCGGCGAGCCGCCCCTCGACGAGCTCACCCCGCAGCCCGGGGTGCGGCGGCGACACGGACCGCCGTACGAACCCGGAGGCCCGGTCCTCCCACACCGCCTGCTCGGCGCCCCGCACCAGCAGCGCGGGCTCGGCCTCGACCTCGCTGAGCAGCTGGGACATGGTCCGCCCGTACACCCCGCACAGCCGGTTCAGCAGCGAGGCGGTGGGACTGATCTCGGCCCGCTCGGCCCGGGAGAGCGTGGACTTGCTGATCCCGCTGCGCTCGGCGAGCTCGCCCAGGGACCACCCGCGGCCGGCCCGCAGCTCGGCGAGACGGGCACCGAGGCGGGTGTCGACGGGATCGACTTCCACGTGTTTCATATCTGGGATGCTATCCCAGATATGCCACGTCCGGTTGGGTGAACCCCTGGCATTTCCGACCCCGACGGCTCCCTACCCCTGGGCGACGGCCGCGAGCGCGTCCAGGACGGGACGGATCAGGGGGTGCTCCTCGGCTCCCCGCCGTACGGCCGCGAAGACCCGCCGCGTCGGCGCCACCCCGTCGACCGGCCGTACGACCACCCCGGCGAGGTCCATCCCGAACAGCGCCGACCGCGGCACCAAGGCCACCCCCGCATCCGCCGACGCCAGTGCCACCACCGCGCGGAAGTCGTCCGAGGAGTGCTCCAGGCGTGGCTGGAAACCGGCGTTCTCGCAGGCGAGGACCACCACGTCATGGCAGGGGTTGCCGGGGTAGGGGCCGATCCACGGGTCCTTGGCGAGCTCGGCCAGCGGCACCTCGCCCGCGTCGGCCAGTCGATGGCTCACCGGTACGACCGCGTCGAAGGGCTCGGCGTACAGCGGAACGTGCGCGAGGCGGGGGTCGTCGGCCGGCGGCGCCCCCCGGTACTCCACCGCGACCGCCACGTCGACCTGCCGGTCCAGGACCATCGGCAGGCTGGCGTCGCCCTCGGCGTCCTGGACCCGGAGGTGGATGCCGGGCGAGGTCGAGGCGAGGCGGGCCACCGCGGGCGCCACGACCAGGGCGATCCCGGTCGCGAAGGACGCGACGGTGACCGTCCCGGCCTCCCCCGAGCCGTACGCCGCGAGCTCGGCCTCCGCCCGCTCCAGCTGGGCGAGGACCGCGTTGGTGTGACTGAGCAGGATCTCGCCGGCCGGAGTGAGCCGTACACCTTTCGCACCGCGCTCGACGAGCCGGTGCCCGGTCTCCTGCTCCAGGGCCGCGAGCTGCTGCGAGACCGCGGACGGGGTGAGATACAGCGCGGCGGCAGCCGCCGTCACCGTGCGGTGGTCGGCCACCGCACGGAGGATGTGGAGCCGCCGCGCTTCGATCATGAGATCGATTATCTCAAGCCGTCCGGGCTAGCCCGCCAGCTCGGCCCTGGCCGCGACGAACGCGTCGACCGCGCGGTTCACGTCCTCGGTGGAATGGGCTGCCGAGAGCTGCGCCCTGATGCGCGCCTGCCCCTGCGGGACCACCGGGTACGAGAAGCCGATCACGTACACGCCCCGCTCCAGGAGCAGCTCCGCGAGGCGTGCCGCCTGCGCCGCGTCCCCGATCATCACCGGCGCGATGGGGTGGTCCCCGGGCAGGACGTCGAAGCCCTCCTCGGTCATCCGACGGCGGAACAGCGCGGTGTTCTCGCGCAGCCGCACCCGCAGGTCGTCCGCCGACTCCAGCAGGTCGAGGACCTTCAGGGAGGCCGCGGCGATCACCGGGGCGAGCGTGTTCGAGAAGAGGTACGGCCGTGAGCGCTGACGCAGGAGCGCGACGATCTCGGCGCGGGCGGCGACGTAACCGCCGGAGGCACCGCCGAGCGCCTTGCCGAGCGTGCCGGTGATGATGTCGACGCGGTCCATGACGTCGTGCAGTTCGGGGGTGCCCCGGCCGCCGGGACCGACGAAGCCGACCGCGTGGGAGTCGTCGACCATGACCATGGCGTCGTAGCGGTCGGCGAGGTCGCAGATGTCCTTCAGCGGGGCCAGGTAACCGTCCATGGAGAAGACGCCGTCGGTGACGATCAGCTTGCGGCGGGCGCCCGCGGCCTCCTTCAACTGCCGTTCCAGGTCGGCCAGATCACGGTTGGCGTAACGGAAGCGGCGGGCCTTCGACAACCGGATGCCGTCGATGATCGAGGCGTGGTTCAGCGCGTCGGAGATGACGGCGTCCTCGGGTCCCAGCAGCGTCTCGAACACACCGCCGTTGGCGTCGAAGCAGGAGGAGTACAGGATCGTGTCCTCCTGGCGGAGGAAGGCGGAAAGGCGTGCCTCCAGCCGCTTGTGCACCTCCTGGGTGCCGCAGATGAAACGGACCGAGGCCATGCCGTAGCCCCAGCGGTCCAGGGCCTCGTGCGCGGCGGCGATCACCTCGGGGTGGTCGGCGAGTCCGAGGTAGTTGTTGGCACAGAAGTTGAGGACCTCGCCGGGGCGGCCGCCCGCGGACACGTTCACGGCCCTGGACTGCGGGGTGTCGATCACCCGCTCGGGCTTGTGCAGACCGGCGGCGCGGATCTCGTCGAGGGTGGCGCGCAGGTCGTCGCGCACGGAGTCGAACATCGTCAATCCCTAGGTCAGTTGGTCCGGTCGAGGAGGTCAGACGGTCCAGTCGAGGATGACCTTGCCGCCGCGGCCGCTCGCCGCGTCGGCGAACGCCGCCTCGAAGTCGCGGTAGCCGTAGCGGCCGGTGATCACGGGGGCGAGGTCGAGGCCGCCCTCCAGGAGGACCGACATCGCGTACCAGGTCTCGAACATCTCACGGCCGTAGATGCCCTTGACGGTGATCATCGAGGTGACGATCCGCGCCCAGTCCACAGGGAACTCGGCGGCCGGCAGTCCCAGCATCGCGATCCGGCCGCCGTGGGTCATGTTGGCGATCATGTCGCGCAGGGCCTCGGGCCGCCCGGACATCTCCAGGCCGATGTCGAAGCCCTCGCGCAACCCCAACTCCCGCTGTCCGTCGGCGATCTGACTCTCCGACACATTCAGTGCGAGACTCACGCCGACCTTGCGGGCCAGCTCCAGGCGCTCCTCGCTGACGTCGGTGACCACGACATTGCGGGCACCCGCGTGCCGGGCGACCGCCGCCGCCATCAGCCCGATCGGGCCGGCACCGGTGATCAGCACGTCCTCGCCGACCAGCGGGAAGGACAGCGCGGTGTGCACGGCGTTGCCGAACGGATCGAAGATCGCGGCCACGTCGAGCTCCACGGGAGCCCGGTGCACCCACACGTTGGCGGCGGGCAGAACGACGTACTCCGCGAAGGCACCGTCCCGCCCGACGCCCAGCCCGATCGTGGCCCGGCACAGGTGCCGCCGCCCGGCGAGACAGTTGCGGCACCTGCCGCACACGAGGTGTCCCTCGCCGCTCACCCGGTCGCCGAGCTTGATCTCCGTGACATCGCGCCCGGTCTCCACGACCTCGCCGACGAACTCGTGCCCCAGCACGAGCGGTGCGCGGATCGCCTGCTGCGCCCAGCCGTCCCAGGACCGGATGTGCAGGTCGGTGCCGCAGATCCCGGTGCGCAGCACCTTGATCAGTACGTCGCCGGGTCCGACGGCGGGCTCCGGGACGTCCACGAGCCACAGCCCTGGCTCCGCCTTCTCCTTGACCAGCGCCTTCACGCTACGGCTCCTGTGGGTGCGAGGGGTGGAAACGCCCTGCAATCTGCCGTACGGCCACGTCCTGGTCCATCGAGGATTTCTTAAGCGGTGCCACAGCTCCGCTTCACGCCCGCTGCCCGCCGTCGACATCGGCGGCCAGGTCCCGGTCCAGCGGCAGGATCTCCCGTACGGCCCCTCCGTCCCGCAGGGAACGGGCCGCCCCGTGCCTCGCCGCGACCGCCGTCCACGCGGAGCCCGGCGAGGTGTCGTTACGGCCGCCCTCCCAGCGGATCCACGTCACCGTGCTCGGCCTCCTGCGCCAAGTCCGGCGCCGAGTACTCGATGTCCGCGCGCTCCCGTTGAGGACGCCGTACCGTGTGGGCTCGGGTGGCCTGCGCGAGGTCTTCGGCGTACACGTTCCAGGCGGCCCAGGTGGTCGCACAAGGACACACGCTCCCCGAGCAGCAGCAAGAATCGACCGAGGACACCCGGCCCACCGCGGCCGGACCCGACGCACATGCCCCGCACTCGGCCAACTGACCTGGAGCCGCTGATGACTACCGCACGGGACCTCGCGATCGTCGCCCTCGACGGGGCGACCGACAAGCCGGTGGAGCAGGGCGATCTGTCGCTCGCGCTCGCGGGAGCCGAGATGCTCGACCTCCTCGACGCCCACGCCCTCGTCCTGGACGGCGACCGCATCCTGCCCAGCGCCCAAACCCCCACGGGCGACCGCCTGTTGGACGAGGCCGCCGAGACCCTCGTACGGCAGGAGCCGTACGAGTCGGTCGAGGACTGGCTGTGGCGCCGGGGCCGCGGGCTGTCCGCGGCCTACGTCGACGACCTGGAGCGGATCGGGCTGACGACCCGCTCGCGGGGCCGCCGCGTCCCACTGCGGACCGGGCGCACGGAGCTCGTGGACTCGGAGGCCAGGCGGCAGGCCGAGGAGCGCCGGGCGGCGGGCGAACCTGTCCTCGCCGCTCTGGCGGCCGCCGCCGGGCTCGGTGACGAACCGGCCGAGGAACTCGCCGACGACGCGGTCACCGTGCTGGCAGCCGTCGGGGACGCGGTGATGGAGCTGGAGGCGGTACGTCAGCGGAAGGTCATCGAGGACGCCGCGTTCGACAACGTCTGGCGCGGTTACTAGGAGGCGGCTGCGCCGGCTTGGCGGACATCACCCGGCCCGCCGGCTGGGCCGTCTCGACCACGTCGACCTGTGCGTCGAAGATCTCACGAAGCGCGGCGGCTGCGCGGGCTCTTCGAACAGACCGGGGCCGGACAGTACGCCGTTCAGGAGGGCTGCGGCAGCAGGGCGTCCGCATCCGTGTCCGACACGCTGCCCCAGTCCCGCCGTCGGACCGCCCGGTCCTCGTCGACGACGGCGAGCGCGAGGCCTCCGGCCACGCCCAGCGGCCGGCGAAGTGGCCGTCTCGCCGGTCACAGGACGGGGAGCCCGTCGGCTGCGCGGGCTCTTCGAACAGACCGGGGCCGGACAGTACGCCGTTCAGGAGGGCTGCGGCAGCAGGGCGTCCGCATCCGTGTCCGACACGCTG
>NZ_JBEZKG010000013.1:0-132924 GCF_040651535.1 Streptomyces sp. NPDC048420 | reverse complement strand
GTCCTCGTCGACGACGGCGAGCGCGAGGCCTCCGGCCACGCCCAGCGGCCGGCGAAGTGGCCGTCTCGCCGGTCACAGGACGGGGAGCCCGTCGGCCTCCCGTCGCTCCAGACGCGCGACCAGTTCCGCCGCCGAGGACTTGATGGTCTCCAGGCCGGGCCTGCCCCAGGGACGCGGTTCGACGTCGACGACGCACACGGTGCCGAGCACCATCCCGGTGCTGTCGATGAGCGGTGCGCCCAGATAGCTGCGGATGCCGAACTCGTCGACGACCGGATTGCCCGCGAACCGCGGGTAGTCACACACGTCCTCCAGAACCAGCGCCTTGCGCCGGACCACCACATGGGGGCAGAAACCATGGTCACGGGCCAGTTCACGGCCCAGCACCGGCGTACTGCCGTCGGCCTTGACCACGACGGCAGGTGCCACCTCCGGCAGATGCAGGCCCGCGAAGAACTGCCGTTGCTCGTCCACGAAGTTGACCATCGCGTACGGCGCCCCGGTGAGCTCGGCGAGCTGGTCCGCGTAGGCGTCGAGGGCGGGGTCCACGAGATCTCCCAGGCCCAGTTGGCCCAGACGCCTGGCCCTGGCGGGGGCCTCCTTGTCCTCGGGGGTGAGCAGCAGACGACCGGCCGGCCGCGACGGGTCGTACCTCATGGGCGGGCTCCGTCACTGTGGACGCAGGTCATATACGGGCTCCGTGGAGGTGTGCGGGTGTCACATGTGGGCGCCGTGGCTCGGCGCAGGCGCCGGGCTGTGGGCGATGAGATGCCGTACGAGGGTGAGCAGGGTCTGCACACCGGAACTGGAGATCCGGGCGTCGCAGCGCACGATCGGGATCTCCGGCGGAAGGTCGATGGCGGCGCGGACCTCCTCGGGGTCGTAGCGGTACCCCCCGTCGAACTCGTTGATCGCGACGATGAATCCGAGGCCGCGCTGCTCGAAGAAGTCCACGGCCGCGAAGCAGTCCTCCAGGCGGCGGGTGTCGGCGAGGATCACCGCCCCGAGCGCGCCCTCGGAGAGCTCGTCCCACATGAACCAGAACCGCTCCTGCCCCGGCGTGCCGAACAGGTACAGGACATGCTCCCGATCGAGGGTGATACGGCCGAAGTCCATGGCCACCGTCGTCTCGACCTTGTTCTCGACACCGTCGAGACTGTCGGTCGCGGCGCTGACCGTGGTGAGCAGTTCCTCCGTGCTGAGGGGGGCGATCTCGCTGACCGCGCCCACGAAGGTCGTCTTGCCGACTCCGAACCCGCCCGCCACAAGGATCTTGAGTGCGGTGGGAAACGGGTCAGAGTTGTCGTCGTAGTCCATCGAGCACTGCCTCCAGAAGAGCCCGGTCAGTCGGGTTGTGGGTGAACTCGGGGGGCTTGGTGGTCAGCGCCCCGCAGTCCACGAGGTCGGACAGCAGCACCTTGGTGACCACCGCCGGCAGCTTCAGATGGGCGGCGACCTCGGCGACCGAGACGGGTGCGCGGCACAGGTCGAGCGCCTGCGCGTGCTCGGGGCCGAGGTAGCCGATGGGGGTGGCACCGGTGGCCATCACATGCGACAGGAGGTCGAACGTGATGGACGGCCGGGTGCGGCCGTTGCTGACCGTGAAGGGCCGCACCAGCCGCCCGGCCGCGTCGTCGAGCCAGGGCCCGTCGCCGGCCGCCGCCACGCTCAAGGCCTCATCGCCGTGGATTCGACGGCGTGCTGCCGGGGCGCGGTCACCAGGTAGGGGCGGACGCTCTTGACCAGCATCGCCATCTCGTAGCCGAGCACGGCGGCGTCGGCCTCGCGTCCCGCCAGGACGGCGAGACAGGTGCCGGAGCCGGCGGTGGTCACGAACAGCAGCGTCGAGTCGAGCTCGACGACGACCTGGCGGACCTCTCCGCCGTCGCCGAAGCGGACGCCCGCGCTACGGCCGAGGGAGTACAGGCCGGACGCCAGGGCGGCCATGTGGTCGGCACTGTCCCCGTCGAGGCCGTGGACCGACTTCACGAGCCCGTCGCAGGACAGGAGGACCGCGCTGGTGGTGTGCGGCACGCGCTGCACGAGGCCGCTCATCAGCCAGTCGAGATCGGATACATGGCCGGTCGGCGCTTCGCTCGCCATGGTGGATCGACTCCTTGAGGTACGAAGGTCTGCGGGAGCGCTGGGGGGTGGGGTGAACGCGGGGGTGGTCATCCGGCGGGTGCGCTCCCGTCGTGCCGGGGGGTGGTGCGGTCGAGATCGAGGTCGAGGCCGGGGACTTCGTCCCGTCCGCCGTGCACCTCGGATATGTGGGGCCGCTCCATGGGGGTTACGTCTATGGCGGCGGCCTCGGTCGTGGGTGCGGCATCTGTGTGGCTCGCGCCGAAGTCGAAGGAGGCGGACGGGTCGGGGGACGGGGTCGGGCGGGACTGCAGCGGGATGGATGCGGGCGGGCCGGTGTGTGTGCGGGCCGTGTGGCTGTAGGCGGACTCGGTGTGCGACGGCTCCGTGGTCGGGGTGTCGGTGTGGGCGGACCCCATGTGCAGGGAGCCCAGGTGTGCAGAGCCCGCGTGCCCGGGGCCCGGGTCCTCGGCAGCCATGTGACCCGAACCCACACGCCCGGAGCCCAGGTCCCCGGCAGCCATGTGACCCGAACCCACACGCCCGGAGCCCAGGTCCCCGGCATCCGTGTGACCCGAACCCACACGCCCGGAGCCCAGGTCTCCCGCGTCCCTGTGACCGGCGCCCACGTGTGCGGAGCCCACATGCCCGGGCCCCATACGTCCGGGCTCCATCTGTCCGGGTTCCTCTGTATGGGCCGCACCCCCGTAGGGAGACGTCATGGGTGTGGAGTCCATGTGGTCGAACTCCAGGCGGGCAGCCTCGGCAGGCGCCAGGGGCGCGTCCGGGTCTCCGTCAGCGGGTTCCAGATGCTGTTGGGCCTCGGCGAGGCTGATGCCGCGTTGGAAGGCCGCCATCAGTCCTGGGTCGTGTCCGGCCAGGTACTCGGGGTCCTGCCGTGGCGCGGCGGGCCCCCCGCGCAGTTGGGGTGCGATGTGCTCCTGAGCGCGGCGCCGGGGCAGTTGGGGCTTGCCCATGGTGCCGCGCACTGTCCCGGTGCGCGGGGTGGGCGGCGCGGCGGTGTGCTCCGCGACCAACCGCCGGTCACCGGCCCTGATCCCAGGCACGGCGTCCGCGGGATTGGCCCGCTCCGCCCGGGCCCCGCGAACGGGCAACGGCGTGGGCCGCCCACCGCCGGAGGCCGCACCCCTGTCACGCGACAAGGACCCGCCACCGGCCGCCCCTTCACTCCCCCTGGGCACACCCCCGCCATCCCGGCGGGGCAGACGTCCACCCCCGTCCGGTACGACAGCCCCACCACCCGGCAGATGCCCACTCCCAGTCGACACACCGCCGACACCGCTCGAGAAGACACCGCCACCCGACGGGGACTCGCCGACCACCCGCCCACCGCCTGACGCGCCCCCACCGCCCTCCGGCACTACAGCCCCACCACCCGGCAGATGCCCACTCCCAGTCGACACACCGCCGACACCGCTCGAGAAGACACCGCCACCCGACGGGGACTCGCCGACCACCCGCCCACCGCCTGACGCGCCCCCACCCTCCGGCACTCCCGAGCCGCCGTTCCAGAAGACACCGCCACTCGACACGGCCGCGCCGGGCACGCCCCCACCCACCGGCAGAGACGCACTGGCGTCGGACCCGCCCCCACCGCCCGGCGCGACCGACCCGCCACCCGACCCAGCCCCTACGCCACCGGACACCCGCCGGCCGCCCCCGGGCAGCGGTCCGCTGCCGCCGGACCCACGCCCCCCGACGCCCCGAACGGCCGTCCCGTCCGGAAGGGAACCGCTGCCGTTCGGCGCGGACCCGTTGCCCCCCGACACCGCTCCCCGCCCGTTCGCCCCCGGCGTTCGGCTTCCATTGCGGCCCGAGTCCACCGGCCGTACGGAGTCATGGCTCGACGGCTCACGGCTCGACGGCTCCCGCCGACGCGGGTCCGCCCCCGGACGCGGTTCCGCGGGCACCCCCCGATGCCGGGCCTCGTGACCGCTTCGCGGCTGCTCCGGCCCCTGCGGGGGCACACCGGCCCCCGCAGCCTCCGGCGGCTGCGCGCCCACCGCACCCGGCGCCGATCCCAGCAGCGCCTGCGGCACGACGAGAACGGCCTGGACACCGCCGTAGATGTTGGTCTGCAAACGGACATGGATGCCATGCCGCTTGGCGAGCTGCGACACCACGAACAGACCGATGCGCCCGTCCGCCAGCAGGCTGGCGACATTGACCTGGTCCGGGTCCGCCAACAGGGCGTTCATCCGCTGCTGTTCCGTGACGGGCATACCGAGCCCGCGGTCCTCGACCTCGACGGCCAGCCCCGATGTGACGAGGTTGGCGCGGAGCAGGACCTGGGTGTGCGGCGCCGAGAACACCGTGGCGTTCTCGACGAGTTCGGCCAGCAGATGGATCACGTCGGCCACGGCGTGCCCGCGCAGGGTGCCGTCGATCGGCGGCACGAGCTTGACCCGCGAGTACTGCTCGACCTCGGCGATGGCGGACCGCAGCACCTCGGTCATGGAGACGGGGTTGCTCCACTGCCGGCGCGAGACGGCCCCGCCCAGCACGGCGAGGTTCTCGGCGTGGCGGCGGATCCGGGTGGCGAGGTGGTCGACGTGGAAGAGGCCCTTCAGCAGGTCCGGATCCTCGATCTCGTTCTCCAGCTCGTCGAGGATGGAGATCTCGCGGTGCACCAGGGACTGAAGCCGCCGCGCGAGGTTGACGAAGACCTCCAGCTTCTGTTCACTGCCCACCTGACTGGAGAGCTGGGCGGCCTGCACGACGGCGCTCACGGCCCCGTCGTGGGCGCGGTCCAGATCGGCGGCGAGCAGCTCGAAGTCGTCGGCGTCGTCGGCCGGGCCGCTGCGCGGGCTGCGTCCGGGCGGGACCTCCCCGCGCCGCAACCCCTCGACCAGGGCCCGCAGTTCGGCTTCGCGGCGCGCGCTGCTGCGGCGCAGTGTGCCGAGCCGGTCGCTCACCGACTTGGCGGCGCGGTCGGCGGCCACCGCGGCGATCAGGATGCCCGCGAGGGCCACCGAGACCGCGCCGGCCAGGACGCCCCACAGGATGAGGCCGGGCTGCGTCCCGGTGGAGCGGACGGTGAACAGGACGGCCGCGCAGCCGCTGAGGGCGACCGCGATCGGCGGGAGCACGGCCAGCCGCAGCAACTGCGGCCGTATGTGCGTCTCCGGCAGCACGGGGGCGGGGCGGGCGACCGGCCGCCCGTGCCGCCCGCCCTCACGGCGGTCTGCGCGTGTGGCCGGTGCACGGAGGTGAGACATCGGTGTCCTTGTTGTGGTCCGTCGGTCCTGATGGCCGGGGGGCCCGGAGTCACCCGTCCGGTTGGGCGGGCTCCGCCGTGTGCCCCTGTGGGCTGCCGGGCGGGGTGCGCAGCGGGGTGGTCGTCGCTCACCGGCGCGGCGCCTCCCTCCTTCCCGCCCCGCGGCCGTCTGCCGTGGGCATGCGTCATGACGTACCGGTCGCGAGAACCGCAGACTTCAACCGCTCGTCGCCCGGCGGACACTCACAGTAGTCGCCAACGCATCATGTGCGAGCGGCAGTTGACAAAGTCCCCCGCGCAGCGTCCCACTCTGGTATGAGGCCTCGCACGGCAGAACGACAAGCGCACAGACCGGGCTCCCCCGAACGAGCGAATATCGATCAGGCCAGGTCAGAAGCGATCTCGAACGGGCGGCGAGACGTCTGGATGCGCGCGCACTCCAGCTGGCACGCCGGTGGGTTTTTCGAGCAGGGCAGGCTCACCAACAGGCCTCCGGAGCATTGGCCCGAGCCTTCCGGAATGTCACTGAGCGTATCGACCGTCCCAGTCACCCATCCACGGCGCGAGCATCCGCCACGCTTCAGCGACCGGAACACCCTCGTACAGGGCGGACTCGTCCGGGACCGCGGTCAGGACCAGCAACTGCCGTTCGCCGGTGACGCAACGGACGTACTGCACATGGGCGGTCCCGCAGAGCACGGCCGCCACCGGCAGCCCCCCAGCAGCACCGCCTCGACGACGCCCCTCACCCGCACCCGCCCGTCCCGGCGCAGCGCCCCCGTCCTCGACGAGCGCGTGCAGCAACAGCCGAACGGAGCGGGAGTGTTCACTCGGGCCGTCGCAGAACACCCGGCCCCACCCCTGGCCGGCTCCCCGATCTCGTCCTTCGTCAGCAGCCCCGCGCGTCACTCGAGAACCGTCTGCACATTCCGCAGCACCGCAGGCGTCAGTGTCCGTACGCCCCCCCCCGGCAGTCCCGGGCCGTCGGCGAAGAGCCCCATGGCCCGGACGGTCACGGACGTCGCACTGACGGGCGGACGACCGCCGAAACTGACTGCGCCGCATCTGCTGCGGTGACGGGTCCGCCGTAGCAGCGGTCGATCTTCGGCTACGGGTCCATCGTGGCTGGTCGCGCGGTTTCCCGCGCCCCTATGTGGGTTACGGGCAGGCGCGCGGAACTGCAACCCCCTCAGGGGCACGGGGAACAGCGCGACCAGCCCCCACCGGCCCGCAGTCGCCCGACCCCGCGCGGCACCACCCCTCAGCGCTCGACCACAGGCTCCTGCTCAACCGCGACCGCCGGCAGCGCGGTCCACCCTCCGACCGGCGCCTTCGCCACCCCTCGCCACCAAGGATCAACCGCAGGCACGGACCCGGGTTCGAACGGCTCCCCCGGCCGAGGCGAAGCCATCGCGACCCCCGCCTTGTGGGCGAGCAACATCGTCCGCTCCGCAGGTTCGACCCAAGGGTGCTGCGCAAGGTTGAACGACCCCCAGTGGATCGGCAACAGCACCCCCTCCGCCGCGTCCCCGCCCTGCAGATCCAGATGCGACTGCAGTGCCTCCTCGGGCGTCATATGGATGTCCGGCCAGAATTCGGAGTAGGCCCCCAGCTGGATCATCGTGGCGTCGAAGGGCCCGAAGGCCGCGCCGATGTCCTTGAACCCGTCGAAGTACCCGGTGTCACCGCTGTGGTACACCCGGTGCTCCCCGCTGGAGACGACCCAGGACGCCCACAGCGTGTGCTGGGTGTTCCGCAGCCCCCGCCCGCAGAAGTGGCGCGCAGGGGTGGCCGTCAACGTCAGCCCGGCGACCTGGGTCGACTCGTGCCAGTCCAGCTCCCGCAGGCGGTCCGCGGAGACCCCCCAGTGCTCGAGATGGGCCCCCACGCCGAGCGGCACGACGAAGACGGTGTCCGTCCCGGCCAGTTCCTTGATCGTGGGCATGTCCAAGTGGTCGTAGTGATCGTGCGAGATGACCACCACGTCGACCGGGCCGAGCGCCGCGAGCGGCAGCGGCACGGGGTGCAGCCGCTTGGGCCCGGCGAAGGGGAAGGGGGAACACCGCTCGCCCCACACGGGGTCGAACAGCACCCGCCGCCCGTCGATCTCGGCGAGCACGCTGGCGTGTCCCATCCAGGTCAGCCGCAGGCCGGTGGCAGGCGGCTTGGAGAGGTCGGCGAGCGTCGTGGCGTGCACCGGGATCCGGCCTTCCGGGGCCCGGCGGGACCGGCTGTCACGGTCGAAGAAGACCTTGGCGAACTCCAGCATCCCCTCGGGCCGGATCCGAACGGATCCGCTGGGGTTCTGGAAGACACCGTCCTTGAAGTGGGGGGATCTACGGATGCGCGCCATGCGCTCACCGCTCGGATCCGCACCGAAGGCCGCGGGCTGCAGGGCGCGCAGCCCGGAGCTCAGGGAACGGAAACCGGTCACGGTACCTCCAGGTGGAGTTGCTGAGACATCCATTATGAGCCGCCCCTCCGACAATGCCGGGGTCTGCCCGGTCACACAGGTAGGGACGCGACCGGAGCGGATCACGTTGACAGAGCGCATCCCGATGCCAATACTGACCCCCCGTTCAGTAGCTGTCCCTCTGCCCCCTCGGAGCACGCGTGACCACCCCCTTGCTGTCGCTCACCTGGACCGACCACGTCACCGGCCGCCACGGCTTCCTGGTCGTCGACCGACTGGTGCGGGGCGTCGCCAGCGGCGGTCTGCGGATGCGCCCGGGCTGCACGCTGGACGAGGTCACCGGGCTCGCCCGTGGCATGACCATGAAGGAAGTCCTGCACTACGACCCCGCCGCGCGCTACGTCCCACTGGGCGGTGCGAAGGGCGGCATCGACTGCGACCCCCGGGACCCGGAGGCGTACGCACTCCTCGTGCGCTACCTGCGGGCGATGCGGCCGTACGTCGAGACCTTCTGGACGACCGGCGAGGACCTCGGTCTCAGCCAGGACCTGGTGGACCGGGCGGCCGCGGAGGCCGGTCTCGTCTCCTCCGTCCAGGCGGTCTATCCGCTGCTCGGCGACGAGACCGCGGCCCGGCGGCGGCTCGCGGAGGCGTTCGCCGTCGAGGTGGACGGCATCGGCCTTGACGAGTTGGCGGGCGGCTGCGGGGTGGCCGAGTCGGTGCTCGTGGCCCTGGACCGGGCCGGGGTGCCGTACCGGGGCACACGTGCGGCCGTGCAGGGTCTGGGCACCATGGGCGGGGCCACCGCCCGCTTCCTCACGCGCGCGGGGCTGACCGTGGTGGCCGTCGCCGACATCAAGGGCACGATCTTCAACCCCGCGGGGCTCGACGTCGAGTCACTGCTCGCCGCCCGGGATGCCTACGGCACCGTGGACCGCACGGTCCTGCGGCCCGCCGACCGCGAACTGTCCGGGGACGCCTGGCTGTCGCTCGACGCCGAAGTCCTCGTGCCCGCGGCGGTCTCGTATGCGATCGACACCGGCAACCAGGAGCGGATCCGGGCCCGTTGGATCGTCGAGGCGGCCAACATGCCGGTCCTGCCCGCCGCGGAGACTCTGCTGGCCGCGCGCGGGGTCACCGTGCTGCCGGACGTGGTGGTCAACTCCGGGACGAACGCCTGGTGGTGGTGGACGTTGTTCGGCGACATCGGCGCGGACGCGGACGAGGCCTTCGCCCATCTACGGCGTTCCATGCGCGCCCTCGTCGAACAGCTGCTGACCCGCGCGGAGGCGGACGGCACCTCGCCGCGCGCCGCCGCGCACGCGCTGGTCGCGGACCGGCTGCCGGTGATCGCGGAGCGGTTCGGCTGGTACCGCTGACCTCGCCCGCCGGTCGGTGCCCCACGGGGCGACAGACTAGGGTGATCCCGTGGCGAGAGTGCGGTTGACGGTGGCCGAGCGGCGCGAGGAGTTGCTGCGGGCCGCCATTGAGCAGATCCAGGCGCGGGGCGTGGCGGCCGTCCGGATCGCCGACGTGGCCTCGGCGCTCGGGGTGAGCAACGCCCTGGTGCTCTACCACTTCTCGACCAAGGAGAAGCTGGTCGCGGCCGCGTTCACCTACGCCGCCGAGGAGGATCTCGCCCATCTGCGCAAGCTGCTCGGCCGCCGTACCAGCGCCCTGAAGCGGCTGCGGGCGGCCGTGCGCTGGTACGCCCCGACGGGCCAGGCCAAGGGCTGGCGCCTGTGGATCGAGGGCTGGGCGGCGGCCCTGCGGGAGCCCGCGCTGCAGGAGGTCACCCGCGACCTCGACAAGCGCTGGAAAGCAGCCCTGTCGGAGGTCATCGCAGAGGGCGTCGCGGCGGGCGAGTTCCACTGCCCGGACCCGGCAGCGACCGCCTTGCGCCTCACCGCCCTCCTGGACGGCCTGGCGGTCCAACTGACGTCCTACGCGGGCGCGGTGCCCAGGTCCCGTGCCCAGGAGTGGGTGGACGAGGCGCTGGCCCGGGAACTGGGCCTGGACCGGGCAGCACCGACGCCCTAGCCACGCCGCCCGCCCCATGCCCGCCCCCAGTCCCCGAGCACGCCCTCAGGCCACCGAAGCGATCCGCGTCTTGATGTCGTCCGGCGACAGCACACCCTTGGCCGTCACATGGTCCCCGGAGGACTCCCCGCGCAGCCGGCGCCCGATCCACGGCACCAGGTACTCACGTGCCCAGTGCACGTCGTCCCGCCGCACGTCCAGCGGCCCCCGAGGCGGCAACGGCGGCCACGCCTGGTCCGGATCCGCGGGCACCTCGAGACCCAGCACCTGTCCCGCGCGAAGCGCCACGCGCGTGTGGCCCTCCGGAGAGAGATGCAGCCGGTCGCCGTCCCAGGCCCGCCGGTCCTGGACCGTCTTCAGGGACCACAGGTCGAGCACCGGACATCCGTACCGGTCGGCAATGGCCCGCACATGCCCGTTGTACGTGGCGATCTTGCCGCGCAGATGCTTGAGCACGGGCACCCCACGGGTGTCGAAGCCGGTCGTCACCATGACGGTGCCGCACACCTCGGTGAGCCGGGCGACTGCCCGTTCGAAGCGCTCGGCGACCTCGTCGGGGTCGGTGCCGGGCCGGATGATGTCGTTGCCGCCGGCGCAGAACGACACCAGGTCCGGTGCCAGTTCGACGGCCTGCGGGAGCTGGTCCTCGACGATCTGGTCGAGCAGCTTCCCGCGTACGGCGAGATTGCTGTACCTGAAGTCGCCTTCGGGCCGCCGGTCCGCGAGGAGTACCGCGAACCGGTCGGCCCATCCGACGAACGCCCCGTCGGGGCCGGGGTCGCCGACGCCCTCGGTGAAGCTGTCCCCCACCGCCACGTACGACCCGATCACTGATGCGCTGTCATTCTTCGAATCGTCTGCCACAGCCGTTCATGATTCACCTTCGAATGTGACCTACGCGACCGTAGGAAGGGCTTGACGGTCGGTGAGATAAGCCACTCCTAAAGTGTTCGCCAAACCAGGAATAGCTCTCTCATCAGGACTGTTGACGCTGCGACCGCCATACCCGGAAGTCACTGATCCGGAAGTGGCTCCAGGTGGTGCGGAAGGCGAAGTGCCCACTCGTGTACGGCTGCGGGTCGCTGTAGTCGAAGACGAGCCGCCCGTTGTTCCACCACCGCACCGTGGAGCCGTCGGAGACGATCCGCACCCGGTTCGGCTCGTTCGCGACGAGCAGCGGTTCGGTGTAGTCGTAGATCAGCGGCCGCACCCCGGCCTCGCCGACGTACCGCCGCAGCCGGGTCGTCGTGTTGTAGTTGGCTCCGTAGCCGGAGTAGTAGGTCGTGAGGTAGTCGTACTCCGCGAGCGCCCCGCCACGTCGGGTGGCGAAGAGGTCGTCGGGGGACCGCACGTCGACCGCGTTCCAGAAGTTGTTGAGGTCGGACACCCGGTCGTTGACCCCGCCCGCGGAGACGGGCGTGGCGGTGTATTCGAGGACGTACGGGCCTTCGAGCCGCTTCTTGAACCAGATCGTCGCCCCGGCGGGCACGTCGACCTCCAGGACGCCCCGCCTCGCGGTGACCGTGCCGCCCTGTTCCAGTTCGACGACCCACTGGCCGAGGCCGTGGCGGAAGTCGTCGCGGGCGATGGGACGGCGGTGGCGGGGCGAGGCGCTCGCGGTGGCCGCGGGGGCGAGGGTGGCCAGGGCGGCGCCGGCGGTGAGGGCTCCGAAGGCTCTACGCGTGGTCGTCACGGGAGACGGTTCCTTCCGGGGTGGTGGTCACGGGCTTCTTCGAGATGAGGTCGATCAGTCGCTCGGCAGCCTTGCGGTGGCCCTGGACGCTCGGGTGCACGGTGCCGTTGAAGTCCCCTACCGCCGGGTCGAGCCAGCCGGTCGTGTCGACGAACTCGACGCGTCGATCGCCGAGTTCGTCGACAACGGCGGCGATGTCGGCGGCATGGCTGCCGTCGAAGGGACGCAGGGCGAGAATGCGGGCATGCGGTGCGGCGGACCGCAGCTGTGCCAGATAGGCGCGATAGGCGGCCCGGAACTCGGCGGCCCCGGACGCGGCGTCGTTGGTGCCCTGGTTCACCACGATCACGTCCGCCCCGCGGTCCGGACGCGCCCTGGAACCGGCGTAGTTCCACCCGTACGCCTCGGACGCGGCGGGCACTCCCCCGTTACCGGTCTGGATCACCCCCTGCCGCCCGAACCCGACCTGGGTGAGCGAGGCGTGCAGGGCGTCGGCAACCAGCGTGGGGTAGGCGGCCGTACCGTCCGCGCAGTCGGAGGTGTTCACCTCGCACAGGGCCATGACACCCTGGGTGATCGAGTCGCCGTAGAACGCCAACTCGCGCTTCCTGAACCGATGCTGAGGCAGCAGGTACCCCCGGATCCCGGTCAGCGCCACTCCGCTCTCCAGTGGCGGCACCCACCGGTTGACCCGGGAGAAGACGTCCTTGACGGAGATCTCGACGACATGGGGCCCGCGACCGGCCGCCGTGATCGCCAAGTCGCCCTTGCCGACGGCATGCACCTCCTTGGGGCCGCCGTCGACCGACACGTGGATCTGCGCGGGCACGGTGATCGACGAGATGTCGAACAGGGCGTGGACGGTCGTGCCGCTGAAGCGGAAGCGAAGCCGGGAGCCGGAGTTGACGGTGACGGCCGCCTCGGCGGTCCGGCTCCAATGGCCCTCGTAGGCGATACGTCCGTCATCGGGACGTACGACGTTCACGCCACCGGAGGCGGAGGCGGGCGGCACCGCGCCGAGCAGCAGCCCCGCGACGGTCCCCACGGCCGGAAGCGTGCGTCTCATGACGGTGCGTCGGTCGACGCCGGACACGGTGACCTCCGAAGGCGGTAGAAAGCGCTTGCACAGCTACGGAGTTCACTTTGGCCCCACCCTCCCCCCTCTGTCGACGCCCTGCGCACACACGCCACAGGACCGCAATGAAATGACCATGAGGGGCGCAGGTGAGCCGGCGCACACACCGAAGGCCGGACCCGGGGATCAGGGTCCGGCCTTCGGTGGCACAGGGGGCGCGTCAGGCGACGGAGACGCCCTTCGAGCGGAGGTAGGAGACCGGGTCCACGTCCGAGCCGTAGTCCGGCGTGGTGCGGATCTCGAAGTGCAGGTGCGGGCCGGTCACATTGCCGGTCGCGCCGGAGAGGCCGACCTGCTGGCCCTCGGTCACGGTCTGACCGGCCGAGACGGAGAGCTGGGAGAGGTGGGCGTACTGCGCGTAGTAGCCGTCGTTCAGCTTGATGACGACCTGGTTGCCGTAGGCACCGCCCCAGCCCGCGGAGACGACCGTGCCCGCGGCCACGGCCTTGAGCGAGGTCCCGGTCGGGACGACGAAGTCGACGCCGGTGTGGTAACCGCTGGACCACATGCTGCCCGCGACGCGGTAGCCGGTGCCGACGGTGGCACCACCGACCGGGAGGGTGTAGCCGCTGGAGCTGCTGGAACTCTGCGTGACGGCCGCCGAGTTCGAGGAGGACTTCGACTCCGCCTTCTCGGTCCTCGACGAGGACGAGGAGGAGGACCGGGAAACGGAGGACTTCTTCTTCGCCGTGCTCGTCGTGGCCTTCTTGCCGATCGAGAGCTTGAGGCCGGGGTGGATCAGCGACGGGTCGTCACCGACGACCTCGCGGTTGTCGGCGTAGAGCTTCTTCCAGCCGCCGCTGACATTCTGCTCGTCGGCGATCTTCGAGAGATAGTCACCGGCCCGCACCGAATAGGTGCGTACGGTCGAGGTCTTCGTGGAGTCCTTCTTCGCGGCCGTCTTTTCGGCCGACTTCCCGGCGGCCTTCTGCGCGACCGGAAGCGCCTGAACGGTCTTTTCCGACACGGACTGGGAGGTCGCCGCGTGAGCGCCGGTGGCACCCATGAGCGGGAGGGCGAGCGCGACACCCCCGGTACCGGCGACGGCGATCGAGCGGGTGAAGCGCTTGGGCTTCGGACGGCGGTGCTTACCCTTCGCGGGCATGGCGAATTCCTCTCCGGCGCCTGCGAGGTGAGCTGTCGGGTGCGGGCTGGAGATGCCCGGCCGCGCCGAAACGCGGCTTTACCCCTAGCCGTTCCGGAGACCGGAACAGGCGTTACTACCTGTGGGTCCCCCGCTCCTGCCGTGCACGGGTGAGTGTGTGTGGGGAATCCGAGCGGCGGCAGGATTGGGCGTCCGTCCGGATCGGTGGCGAACGTAAACGAGCAAGACGCAAAGGGACAAGCGAGAGGTTCCCTGTGAATGCGTTTCTCTTGATCCGATATGAGAATTACCGGTCACCCTGCGTGAAACGGACGCCCGCCGCCGAGCCAAATCCCCTAGAAAACGGTGCTAATTACGTGAACATGACGGGCGACGCACCGTTACGAATATGACGCTCCTCACGTCACGAATTCACAGGAACCCCCACCCCGACAGGAGTTGGAAGGAAGCCATCAATTCGGACAGAAGCCTTAGATGTTACGCAGCCGGAAAACTGCCGCATCCAGGTCGCCGCGCAAACCGGTACGAAGTCCGTGGTGCAGCAATACGGCCCCTCGGTGAATTTCGCCCGTTTCGAGGCATTCGTACGACGCAGTCGGGTCGAGTCCGCGCAGCCGCACCGCCGACACGGGTTCGCCGTAGTGCTGCGCCTGGAGCCAGGCGAGGACCACTGTCTCGCCCCCGAGGACGTACTGCACCGCGCTGAGGCCGCCCCGCGGAGCGCGCAGCCGGTAGAGGTCGCCGCGCTGCACCAGTGGACGGATCTCCTTGTAGAGGTCCACCCACCGGCGGGCTTCGGCGAGCTCCTCCTCGCTCCACTCCGCGAGATCCCCACCGACCCCGAGCACTCCGGCCATCGCGCTCACGAACCGGAACCGCAGGGAGCTGACCCGGTCGTTGAGCTGGGTGTTGGGGCTGTCCGTGACCCAGGCGGCCATCACGCGCGCGGGGTGGATCTGACTGAAGCCGTGCTGGATGGCGAGGCGGTCCAGCGGGTCGGTGTTGTCGGAGGTCCACACCTGGTCGGTGCGGCTGAGCACCCCGAGGTCGATCCGGCCGCCGCCGCCCGAGCAGGACTCGAAGGCGACGCGCGGGTGGGCCTCCCGCAACCGGTCCAACAGGGCATAGAAGCCGCGCACATGGTCGACCCACAGGCGCTGCGGATAGGAGTCACCAGGCCAGCCCGCGTCGGTGAAGCAGCGGTTGAAGTCCCACTTCACATAGTCGATCGGGGCGCTCGACAGGAGGGCGTCGAGCTGCTCCCACAGGTACTCCTGGACGTCCTCGCGCGCGAGGTTCAGTACGAGCTGATTGCGGAACTCTGTTCGCTTTCGTCCCGCTTGGTACTGCACCCAGTCGGGGTGGGCGCGGTACAGCTCGCTGTCCGGGTTGACCATCTCCGGCTCGACCCAGATGCCGAACTGCATGCCGAGCGCGTGTACGTAGTCGCCGAGCGGCTTGAGACCGGCCGGGAAGCGGTCGGGGTTGGGGGCCCAGTCGCCGAGCCCCGCGCGGTCGCTGGTGCGGGTGCCGAACCAGCCGTCGTCGACCACGAACAGCTCGACGCCCATCGCCGCGGCCCGCCGGGCGAGGGTGCCCTGCTGCTCATCGGAGATGTCGAAGTTGGTGGCCTCCCAGGAGTTGAAGAGCACCGGCCGGTCCTGGTCCGCGTCCGGGATGACGTACGCCCGCTGGTAGGCGTGCCAGGCCCGGCTCGCGCCACCGAAGCCGCCGTCACTCCACAGGCCGGCGAAGACGGGCGTCGTGAAGGACTCCCCCGCCTCCAGCCGGAACAGACCCGAGTCGTCGTACCCCGCGCCGCCGGTGATCTGCACGCGCGCGTCGGGGAGTTGCGCCACGGCGATCCGCCAGGACCCCGACCAGCCGAGGGCCACACCGTAGACCTCGCCGCGCTCCTCGGTCGCGTCGGTGTCCAGCGCGACCCAGGGCAGATGCTGGTGCCCGGTGTGGCCCCGGCGGCTGCCGATGATCTTCTCGCCGTAGGTGAGCGGGGTCTGCGTGAGCAGGGACTCGGCGGCCCAGCGGCCGTGCAGCTGGGAGAGCCGCCAGCCGTCCTCACGGTCGGGCAGCGTCCAGGTGGCGGAGTCGGCGCGCAGCAGCTCGACCGGCTCAGGGCCCTGGTTGTCCAGGGTCACCCAGCGCTCCAGGACGTCGTGGCGCATCCGGTAGTGCAGCGTGATCGTCAGCCCCGCGTCCCGGAACCGCAGCCGCAGCTCGTCGCCCTCGGTGTCGTACGCCTCGAAACTCCACTCGGTGCCGCGCCGCTCGTCGGTGCGCACGGACAGGGCCGGGCGGGTGAAGCGGGGGCCGCCCTCGACCGGGTACTCCTCACGGCCGTCGAGCGGGGCCTCGAAGGGGTGGTAGTCCGGCAGCGGACGTACGGCGAGGGACTCGGCGTCGGCGAGGGCGATCCGCGGGCCCCAGTGCAGGTGCAGCAGCTCGTCCTCGGCGGTGAGGTGCAGGGCGTAACTGCTGGCCGGCCCGGACAGAATCCACGTACGGCCGTTCTCGGCGATCTCCAGCATCGTGCCCCTCACAGATTCGAACAGGTGCCAACAGGTGCGCGACGAGTGCGCTCAGGCACCAACATCATCAGCGGCCACGAGCCTCGTCTGCAACGCCTGTGGACGAGTCATTGCGAGGCCTGTGGACAACTCATTGCCCCAGGAACCCATGTCGTATCGTCGAAGGCGTGCCCGTCGACGAGCAGCGCCGGCGGAGCCGGCTTGGGAGGAGCCCCCGTGACGCAGCAGATCCCGTCGACCGAACCCGAACTGGCCGGTGTCCGCAACTTCCGTGACGTGGGCGGACTGCCGACGGTGGACGGACGGCGGGTGCGGTACGGAGTGCTGTTCCGCAGTGGCCACCTCGCGCACGCCACCGAGGACGACGCCGCCTTCCTGTCCTCCCTGGGCCTGCACACGATCTTCGACTTCCGCAACGCGGCGGACCAGAAGCTTGAGGGTCTGGACGTGGAGTTGCCGGGGGTGCGCAATGTGAACCTCCCGCTGAGCGACCCGGCCGACGGCGTCGAGTTCTGGAAGATGGTCCGCGACGGCGAGCTCGACCAGCTGCGCGAGATCCTCAGCGACGGCAAGGGTGCGAACCGGATGATCACCGCCTATCGCAAGATCATCAAGGTCCGCACCGCGGAGCACTCCCAGGTGCTGCGCGCTCTCGCCGAGGACAGCGTGCCCGCGCTGATGCACTGCGCGGCCGGCAAGGACCGCGCGGGCCTGTCGATAGCCGTGACCCTGCTCGCCGTCGGCGTCGAGCGCGAGGCCATCGTCGCCGACTATGTGAAGTCGAACGCCAAGCACCGGCGGTACAAGGTGCGCCGCAGCGGCGACGACGCGGCCACGGCCTACTCCCCCGAGGTCATGGAGCTGCTCAGCCCCCTCTTCGACGCGCGCGTCGAGTACCTGTCGGCGGCCTTCGAGACCATCGAGGAGACCTGGGGAGGTGTCGACGCGTACCTGGAGAAGGGTCTCGGCGTCACACCGGAGATCCGCGAAGGGCTGCGGACGCGGCTGCTCGACTGAGCGGCGGGGCCGTCACTGCCCGGCTCCCACCTCGAAGAGCAGGTAGATGAAGGCCGCGAAGACATGGCCGATGGCCAGGTAGATGATGAGGCGCACCCACAGGGCGCGGGGGAACTTCTCCTCCATGTCGCTCATGGTGTCTCTCCAGGGGTGGGGCCCAGGCACAGCGTGGCCGTGGGACTCTGCAGCAGGGTGTGGACGAACAGGAGCTCGACGCCGTCGGGGTCCTGGGCGGCGATGCGGTGCGGGGTCAGCGAGTCGAAGTGCGCGCTGTCACCCGGCCCCAGCCGGTGGGTGGTGTCGCCGAGGCGCAGCCTGAGCCGCCCCTTGAGGACGTAGAGCCATTCCTCGCCGGGATGCACCCGCACGATGTCGCCCTGGGAGCCGTGCGGCACCTGAACCCGCAGGGCCTGCATACCGCGGCCGGACGCGCCCGCCTGGTAGTAGGTCCAGCCGCCCGCCGCGCTCGGTTCCATCTCCGCGGCGCGCACCACGGCGTCCCGCTCGGCGACCGTCTCGCCGAGGAGTTCGGAGACCGTCGTACCGTAGATACGGGCGAGCGCGAGCAGCATCGGCAGTGAGGGCTGGCGCTGCCCGGTCTCCAGCCGGGAGAGATGGGCCGGTGACAGCCCCGCGGCACCGGCCGCGGCCTCCAGGGTGAGGGAGGCGCGGCGGCGCAGTGCGCGCAGCTGGGGAGCCACCGAGGGCAGCTCCGTGAAGGCTTCCGGGGAGCTCATGTCTCCATTGAGCCGGAGACTTGCCTCTGCGGCAAATACCTTGCCTCAGAGGCAAAATCTTCCCAAGTGCTCCTACCGGTTGGCCACCGCCTGCTTCACCAGCGTCTTGCTGAAGTCCCACATCAGCCCGCCACCGCTGTGCGCGTCGTCCATGACGTCGGTGAAGGCGTCCACGAACCGGTCCACTTCCTTCTCCCCGACGACGAGCGGCGGGATCAGCTTGATGACCTCCAGATGATCACCGGAGACCTGGGTGAGGATCCGATGCCGCTGCAGCAGCGGGACGACCACCATCTGCGCGAAGAGGCCCTTGCGCGCGGCCTGCAGCATGGTCCAGCGGCTGCGCAGCTTCAGTGACCTGGGCTTTCCGAACTCGATGCCGATCATCAGGCCCCGGCCGCGGACGTCGGCGAGCAGCTCGTACTTGTCGACGAGCGCCGCGAGCCGGGACCTCAGCAGGCCACCGGTGACCCGGGCGTTGGCGACGATCTGCTCGTTCTCCATGACCGCGAGGACGGCGAGCCCGGCCGCCATGGCCTGGGCGTTGGAGCCGAAGCTCGCCGAGTGCACCAGCACCCGGTCCATCGACGAGTAGACCTTCTTGAAGATCCAGTCCTTGCCGAGGGTGGCGCCGACCGGGACATAGCCGCCGGAGAGCGCCTTGGCCACGCACACCAGGTCGGGCTCGACGCCGTCCTCGTGCTGGTAGGCGTAGAAGTCCCCGGTACGGCCGAGCCCGGTCTGCACCTCGTCGGCGATGAGCAGCGCCTTGTGCTTGCGCAGCAGTTCCTGCGCGGCCCGCAGATAGCCGGGCGGTGCCTCGTGCACCCCCTTGCCCTGGATGGGCTCGACCACGAGCGCGGCGACATCGCCCTTCTTCAACTCCCGTGCCAGGGCGTCCAGATCGCCCAGGGGTACGGCGGTGTCGGGCAGCAGGGGCGCGAACCCGTCCCGGAAGCCGGACTCGCCGTTGACCGACAGGGACCCGGTGGTCAGTCCGTGGAAGGCGTGGTCGCAGTACAGGACCCTGGGCTTCCCGGTGGCGTACCGGGCGAACTTCAGAGCGGTCTCCACCGCCTCGGTGCCGCTGTTGCCGAAGAAGACCCGGTCGAGGTGCGGGCTGTGCGCGAGGAGCTTCTCGGCCAGCAGCCCGGGCAGCGGCTGGCAGTCGAAGCGGGTGAGGTCGGCGAGCTGGGCGTCGAGGACGTCGTGCAGCGCCTTGCGGACGACGGGGTGGTGGCGCCCCAGGCCCATCACCCCGAACCCGGCGAGCATGTCCAGGTAGTCGTTGCCGTCCGCGTCCCAGAAGTAGGCGCCCTCGCCCCGCTCGTAGACCTTGTCGAAGCCGATGGTGTGCAGCACGCGCGGAAGCTGGTGGTTCAGGTACTTCCCGTGCAGCTCGTAGCGTTCGGCTCCGCGCTCGGCCAGGAGTCTGCCGAGGTCGAACTCCGTGGTCATTCAGCCTTCTCCTTGACTTCGACCTGTTCCCGCGCGGCGTCCTTCACGGCCAGACTCGCGCTGATCCGCCCCGCCACCTCCACCGGCGTCAGGCCGATGTCGGCGAGCAGCTCGCCCCGCTTGGCGTGCGCGAGGAACTGCTCGGGGATACCGAACCGCCGTACGGGCACGTCGACTTCGGCGTCCCCGAGAGCCAGCGCCACCGCGGCCCCGACTCCGGCGGCCCGGCTGTTGTCCTCGACGACGGCCACCAGCCGGTGCCCGGCCGCGAGCCCGGGCAGCGCGGGATCGACTGGCTTGACCCAACGGGGGTCCACGACCGTGCAGTTGACGCCCCGGGCCGCCAGCAGCTCGGCGGCCTGGAGACAGACCGGCGCCATGACACCGACGGCGACCAGGAGGACGTCCGGCGTGCTCACGGAACGGTGCAGGACATCCAGTCCCCCCACCCGGTCGACGGCCGGCACCGACGGTCCCACCGACTCCTTCGGGAACCGCACCAGCGTCGGCGCGTCGTCCACGGCGACCGCCTCCCGCAGTTGCGCCCGGAGTTGGTCGGCGTCCCGCGGCGCGGCGATCCTCAGTCCGGGCACGACCTGGAGGATCGACATGTCCCACATGCCGTTGTGGGAGGCCCCGTCCACACCGGTGACCCCGGCCCGGTCCAGGACGAACGTCACCCCGCAGCGGTGCAGGGCCACATCCATCAGAAGCTGGTCGAAGGCGCGGTTCAGGAAGGTCGCGTAGACGGCGACGACCGGATGGAGCCCGCCCGTCGCGAGACCGGCCGCCGACACCGCCGCGTGCTGCTCGGCAATCCCGACGTCCCACACCCGGTCCGGGAACCGCGCCGCGAACTTCCCGAGCCCCACCGGATGCAGCATGGCCGCCGTGATCGCCACGACGTCCTCGCGCTCCTCCCCGATGGCGACGATCTCGTCCCCGAACACCGAGGTCCAGGACGGCCCGTTGGAGGGCGCGAGGGGCTCGCAGGTGAGGGGGTCCATCACACCGACGGTGTGGAAGTGGTCCTCCTCATGCGCGAGTGCGGGCTCATAGCCACGACCCTTCTCGGTCAGGCAGTGGATCAGCACCGGCCCGTGGAAGCGTTTCGCACGCCGCAGTGCCGACTCGACGGCCCCGATGTCGTGTCCGTCGATCGGGCCGACGTACTTCAGCCCCAGGTCCTCGAACATCCCCTGCGGCGCGAAGGCGTCCTTGAAGCCCTTCTTCGCGCCGTGCAGGGACTCGTAGACGGTGTTGCCGACCAATGGGGTCCTGAGGAGTACGTCCTTCCCCCAGGCCAGCACCTTCTCGTAGCCGTCGGTCGTACGCAGGGTGGCCAGGTGGTTGGCGAGGCCGCCGATGGTCGGCGAGTACGACCGCTCGTTGTCGTTGACGACGATGATCAGCGGCCGGTCCTTGGCGGCCGCGATGTTGTTGAGCGCCTCCCAGGCCATCCCGCCGGTGAGCGCGCCGTCACCGATGACGGCGACCACATGCCCCTTCTCGCCCTGCACCTGGCGGGCCTTGGCGAGCCCGTCGGCCCAGCCGAGCGCGGTGGAGGCGTGGCTGTTCTCGACGATGTCGTGCTCGGACTCCGCGCGCGAGGGATAGCCGGACAGGCCGCCCTTGGAGCGCAGCTTGGAGAAGTCCTGACGCCCCGTCAGGATCTTGTGCACATAGCTCTGATGACCGGTGTCCCACACGATGCGGTCGACCGGCGACTCGAAGACCCGGTGGAGCGCGATGGAGAGTTCCACCACCCCCAGGTTGGGCCCGAGGTGTCCGCCGGTCCTGGCCACCGCGTGCACCAGGAACTCCCTGATTTCTTCGGACAATTCAGCGAGATCCGACTCGGACAGCGCCTTCAGGTCGCGTGGTCCCCGGATGTTCTCCAGAATGGTCACGCTCGGGCCCCCTTCGGTCCGTGCTCTTCAACTCACGGTGACGGCCGGCTCCCCCGCCGCGACGCCGTCCTGCTCCATCTGTTCGGCGATCTTCATCGCCTCCTCGATGAGGGTCTCCACGATCTTCGACTCCGGGACGGTCTTGATGACCTCGCCCTTCACGAAGATCTGCCCCTTGCCGTTGCCGGAGGCGACACCCAGGTCCGCCTCGCGCGCCTCGCCGGGACCGTTGACCACACATCCCATCACCGCGACCCGCAGGGGCACTTCCATGCCCTCGAGACCCGCGGTGACCTCGTCGGCCAGCTTGTAGACGTCGACCTGCGCGCGCCCGCAGGACGGGCACGAGACGATCTCGAGGCGCCGCTGCCGCAGGTTCAGCGACTCCAGGATCTGGATGCCGACCTTGACCTCCTCGGCGGGCGGGGCGGACAGGGACACCCGGATGGTGTCGCCGATCCCCCTGCTGAGCAGCGCCCCGAAGGCCACCGCCGACTTGATCGTCCCCTGGAAGGCGGGACCGGCCTCGGTGACCCCCAGGTGCAGCGGGTAGTCGCACTGCTCGGCGAGCAGCGTGTAGGCACCCACCATCACCACAGGGTCGTTGTGCTTGACGGAGATCTTGATGTCCCGGAAGCCGTGCTCCTCGAAGAGCGAGGCCTCCCACAACGCGCTCTCCACCAAAGCCTCAGGAGTCGCCTTCCCGTACTTCTGGAGCAGCCGCCGGTCCAGAGACCCGGCGTTCACCCCGATCCTGATCGGCGTGCCGTGGTCCTTCGCCGCCCGCGCGATCTCCTTGACCTTGTCGTCGAACTGCTTGATGTTGCCGGGATTGACGCGTACGGCCGCACAGCCGGCCTCGATCGCCGCAAAGACGTACTTCGGCTGGAAGTGGATGTCCGCGATCACCGGGATCTGCGACTTGCGGGCGATGGTCGCCAGGGCGTCCGCGTCGTCCTGTGTGGGACAGGCGACGCGGACGATCTGGCAGCCGGACGCGGTGAGTTCGGCGATCTGCTGGAGGGTGGCGCCGATGTCGGACGTTCGGGTCGTCGTCATCGACTGCACCGACACCGGGGCCCCGCCCCCGACCGCCACCGGCCCGACCATGATCTGGCGCGACACGCGCCGTTCGGCGATCGGCCGGACCGGTACCTCGGGGACGCCCAAGGAAATGGCGGTCATGGCGCTACTCGCGGTTTCCGGAGACCGTCTCGCGCATGGCGCGCAGCGACTCCTTGAGCGAGCCCATGGTGGCGAGAACGGCTGTGGGCTCGTAGCCGCAGTGCGCCATGCAGTTGGCGCAGCGCGGGTCCTTGCCGCGGCCGTACTTGTCCCAGTCGGTCTCCTCGATGAGTTCGCGGTACGTCGGCACGTACCCGTCGCTCATCAGGTAGCAGGGGCGCTGCCAGCCGAACAGGGAGTAGTTCGGGATCGCCCAGGCCGTGCACGGGAAGTCGACCTTGCCCTCCAGGAAGTCCAGGAAGAGCGGGGAGTGGTTGAGCCGCCACTTCCTGCGGTTGCCGCCCGCGAAGGCCTTCTTGAAGAGCTCACGGGTCTGCTCCACGCCCAGGAAGTGCTCCTGGTCGGGCGCCTTCTCGTAGGCGTAGGCGGGCGAGATCATCATCTCGTCGACCTTGAGGTCGTCGTTGAGGAAGTTGAGCACCTCGATGATGGTCTGCGGGGTGTCGGTGTTGAAGAACGTCGAGTTGGTGGTGACCCGGAAGCCGCGCCGCTTGGCCTCCTTGATCGCCTCCACCGCCTCGTCGAACACGCCCTCCTTGGCAACGGACTCGTCGTGCCGCTCCCGCAGCCCGTCGATGTGCACCGCGAAGGCGAAGTAGGGCGAGGGCTTGAACTTGTCCATCTTCTTGCGCAGCAGCATGGCGTTGGTGCAGAGGAAGACGTACTTCTTCTTCCCCACCAACTGCCGCACGATCTCGTCGATCTGAGGATGCATCAGCGGCTCACCGCCGGCGATGGACACCATCGGCGCACCGGACTCAAGCACCGCCCCGACGGCCTGCGCCACCGGCATGCGCTGCTTGAGGACACCCGCCGGATGCTGGATCTTGCCGCAGCCCTCGCACTTCAGGTTGCATGCGAAGAGAGGCTCCAGCTCCACGATCAGCGGGAACTTGTCCCGCTTGCGGAGCTTCTGTTCGGCCAAGTATGTAGCGACCTTGATGGACTGACGCAGCGGCATGGCCATCTGGCTCACCTCCTGGGGAGCAGCAAGGAACGGTGCCATTCGTAGAAAGCAGGAAGGACGGAACGAAGAACGCGGAAGGCTGATATTCCACCGCGTACCGTGCCGATCCGGACGAGTTCATGTTGTGGAGCGTCCACGACCACCCGGACGGCCGCAACGGGGCGCTCGCCCGCGCGCACGGCGCTCAGAAGCGTGGCCGCGGACTCCATGTCGACCGCGATCGCGCCGGTCGCGAGCAGCTCCGACCGCTCGTGACCACGTACGACGTGATCGGAGCCGGTGAGGGGTCCGGTGTGCACGGTACGTCCCGGTACGGCCCGTACGAGCTCCTTGACGAGTAGGTCGGTCTCCACACAGGGAACGGTTCCCTCCGGATCCCGGGTCTCCTCGGCGACCACCAGATCGCCTGGATGCATCCCGGGGGCGAGCCCCGCGCAGAACCCGGTGGCCAGGACGGCGGCCCCGGCGAGGACGGGGTCGGCCAGGCGGCGGGTGACGGACCGTTCCGCCGCCTTGGGGCCCATGCCCGTCCTGAGCAGGGTGACCGGCCCGCCGGCCCCGCCGCGCTCGCCGGTGCGCAGGGCGAGGTGCTCGATGCCGAGCGCGCAGGCGATCAGCAGCGGGGCGGTGGCGGGCTGGGTGCTCATCAGAGGGCCTCGGTCCGGGAGAACGGTTCTCCATGGACGTAACGGCCCAGGGCGGTGAGCGGGAAGACCTGCCGGTAGAGGTGGTAGTTGATGGAGAAGTCCCAGGGGAAGCCGGTGCCGGTGAAGTAGGGCTCGTCCCAGGAGCCGTCCTCGCGCTGGGTGCTCGCGAGCCACTCGATGCCGCGCTCGACGGCCTTGGACTCCTTCTCCCCCGCGGCCAGCAGTGCCATCAGCGCCCAGGCCGTCTGCGAGGCGGTGGAGGCGCCGCGACCGCTCCACTCCTTGACGTACTTGTAGGAGCGCAGGTCCTCGCCCCAGCCGCCGTCGTCGTTCTGCACCTTCTCCAGCCAGGCCACGGCCCGCCGGATCGCCGGGTGCGAGGTGGGCAGTCCGGCGGCCGTCAGCGCGGGCACCACCGAGCCTGTGCCGTAGATGTAGTTGACGCCCCAGCGGCCGAACCACGAGCCGTCCGGCTCCTGTTCGGCGAGCAGCCACTCGATGCCGCGCCGGGTGCGCGGGTCGTGGGAGAGCCCTTCGATCGCGAGCATCTCCACCACGTGGGCGGTGACATCCGCGGACGGCGGATCGATGACCTCGCCGAAGTCGCAGAACGGCAGCCGGTTGGGGAACGGACTGGTGTTGTCGACGTCGAACGCGGCCCACGCCCCGTTCTTCGACTGCATCCCGAGGTTCCAGCGCACCCCCCGCCCGATGGCCTTCTCGACCCGCTCGGGGTCGTGGTGCCTGACCCGGCGCAGGGCGAGGACGACCTCGGCGGTGTCGTCGATGTCGGGGTAGTTGTCGTTGTGGAACTCGAACGCCCAGCCGCCGGGCGGGAGTTGGGGTCGCTTGACGGACCAGTCGCCGGGCCGGACGATCTCCTCGCCGAGCATCCAGTCCGCGGCCTTGACGAGCTGCGGATGATCGGCGGGC
The DNA here is from genome assembly GCF_040651535.1 of Streptomyces sp. NPDC048420. Classification (NCBI taxonomy): domain Bacteria; kingdom Bacillati; phylum Actinomycetota; class Actinomycetes; order Kitasatosporales; family Streptomycetaceae; genus Streptomyces; species Streptomyces sp. NPDC048420. The sequence goes on along the minus strand of NZ_JBEZKG010000013.1, from coordinate 107,758 downwards.
ACACCCGCGTCGGCGAGCGCGATGGTCGCGAGGCAGGTGTCCCACACCGGCGACTGGCAGGCCTCGATCATCCGGGAGCCGTCCTCGCGCCAGATGGCGAAGCGGTCCAGGGACTCCAACCCGGCCCGCATGACCGGGTGTTCGAGGTCGTAGCCGAGCAGGTGCAGGGCGATCACCGAGTAGACGGCCGGCGGCTGGATGCCGCCCCAGCAGCCGTCGTTCTCCTGCCGCTCGATGATCCAGCGGGCCGCGCTGTTCATCGCTGCTCTGCGCAGTCTGCGCGGGGCGACCTTGCGCAGTTGGTGCAGCGCCTTGTCCAGGCGCTGGAAGGCGCCGTCCCAACTCGCCACCGGGGCGAGGGGCTTGGCCGGGTTCGGGTCGGCCGGGTCGGCGTGCAGTTCGTCGAGCGGGAAGGGCGCGGGCCGCACCGGACGCTTCGCGGAGACGATCGTCAGCGGGACGATGGTCTGGCGGGCCCAGCAGCCGAAGTCGTAGATGTTGAGGGGGACCCACTTGGGGAAGTAGATGAGCTCCGGCGGGAGTTCGGGCAGGTCCTCCCACTTCCACCAGCCGAACAGGGCGAGCCAGATCCGGGTGAACACCCGGGCGGCGGCGATTCCACCCTGAGCGCGGATCCACGCGGAGGCCTGCGCCATGTGCAGGGCGTCCGGCGCGTCGCCGTCCAGCCGGAGGGCGACGTACGCCTCGATGGTGGTGGAGAGCTCGCCGGGCCCGCCGTAGAAGCTGGCCCAGGTGCCGTCCTCGCGCTGCTCGCCGCGGATGAACTTCGCGGCGGCCCGGGTGGTCGACTCGTCCCGGATGCCGATGAACTGGCGGAGCAGCAGGTCCTCGGCGTCCATCGTGACGTTGGTCTCCAGGTCGCCCTTCCACCAGCCCTCGGCGTCCTGCCGGGCGAGCAGGTGTTCGGTGGCGCGCTGTACGGCACGTAGGGCGGCTTCTTGTATCCCGGCCGCCACGGGGGTGTCGAGGTGGGTTTCGCTGGCCGCGGCAGCGCGGGGCGGCAGTGCCCCGGTGCTTCCGTCGGTCGTCGCTGTCATGGCTTCCCCTTCGTGCAGTGTGCAATGTGGTGCTCTGCTGTGGGTCCGCCGTCGGCCGGTGCCTTTCCTTTCCTCGCAGCACCGGCCGGCGACTACGCGAGGGCTATTCGACCGATAGTGATCATCTCTTTCGTACGACGACGAAGTCGGCGAGCGCCGTGAACCGGTCTCGCACCGGCTCGGGCATGTCGATGGCGTCGAGCGCCTCGACGGCGATGGTGTGCTGACGGCGAGCCTCCGCGGCCGTCCACTCGCGACCGCCCGCCTCCTCGATCAGGGCGGCGCGGGACGCGAACTCCTGCTCGGAGAAGTTCTCGAAGTCGCTGGCCTTGGCGTCGGCGGCGAGGATCTCGCCGAGCCGCTCGGAGGCGGGGCCGCCCGCCGCGAGTGCGGCCACGACCGGCAGGGACTTCTTGCGCTGACGCAGATCGCTCCAGGTCTGCTTGCCGGTGGAGACCGGGTCGCCCCAGATGCCGAGGAGGTCGTCGACGGCCTGGAAGGCGAGGCCGAGGTGGTAGCCGTACTTCTCCAGGGTGTCGGCGGTGTGGTCGTCCGCGCCGCCGAGCACGGCGCCGATCGAGGAGGCGCAGGCGAGCAGGGCGCCGGTCTTGTTGCCCTCCATCTCCAGGCATTCCTCGACGCTGACGCGGTCGCGGTGCTCGTAGGAGATGTCCTGCGCCTGGCCGTCGATCAGGGCGCGGGTGGCGGTGGTCAGACGGCGGGTGGCGCGACCGGCCTCGACGGTGCCGAGTTCCAGGAGGACCTCGTTGGCCAGGGCGAACAGCGCGTCGCCGACCAGGATGGCCTGGGCGGGACCATGCACCTTCCACACGGTGTCGCGGTGGCGGCGCTGCTCGTCGCCGTCCATGAGGTCGTCGTGCAGCAGCGAGAAGTTGTGGACCAGTTCGACGGCGACCGCGCCGGGGATGCCGGTCTCGGGAGTGGCGCCGGTGACCTCGGCCGAGAGCACCGCGAGGGCGGGGCGCACGGCCTTGCCGCCGTCTCCGTCGGCGGGGTTGCCCTGGGCGTCGATCCATCCGAAGTGGTAGGCGGAAACGGTGTCCATGGGGGATGCCAGGCGGTCGACGGCCGCCTTCAGCACCGGAGTGGCCAGGGTCCGGCCGCGCTCCAGGAGCGCGGTCACGTCCACCGCGGACCTCACAGCGGCCGTCTCGGCCGGGGGCACAGTGGGCACAGTCTCTCCTCTTGTTGCGGTACCGGAGGTGCTGGGGCCTGTCGCGCCGTGCTGATCGAGCATCAAGCCGCCTCCTCGAACTCGAAGAGGTGGCTGGGGCGGGGCCGGCCCAGGGTGCTCAGCGCGGCGTCCGCCGCGCTCACACCACTGCGGACCGCACTCTCCATGGTCGCGGGCCACCCTGTGGCGGTCCACGCGCCGGCCAGGTAGAGGCCGGGGGCTTTCGTACGGGCGCCGGGCCGCAGCCGTCCGACACCGGGGGTCGGAGCGAACGTCGCCGTGCGCTCCCTGGTCACGAAGAAGTCCTTCACCTCGGCGCCGCGCGCGAGCGGCAACAGCCGCTCCAGCTCCGGCAGATAGCGCTCCCGCAGGGTGGCCACCGGCTCGTCGATCTCGTCGTGCGCGGCCGACTGGGACAGGGCGAGGTACTGACCCGTGCGCAGCCCGGAGGCGTCGGTGCGGTCGAAGACCCACTGCACCGGGGTGCCGAGGGCCGCGAAGAACGGCTTGTCGAGCACCTTGCGGTCGTAGACGACATGCACGTTGAGGATCGGCGCGGTGCCGATCTCCCGGAGATTTTCCGGGGCGTCGAGCGCACCCTCGGGCAGCAGGTCACACGCCTCGTTCTGGGCGACGGCGAGCACCACCGCGTCGGCCCGGAGCGTCTCCCCGGGAACCTGAACGCTCCAAGTGCCGTTCTCGTCAGTAGAGATGGAGGTGACGCGTGTACGGACCTCGGTACGCACGCCCGCGGAGTCGAGCGCCTTGCGGGCGAGCCGGTCGTGCAGTTCACCCAGCGGGACATGTGCCCAGCCGATGTCGGCCGCGCCCGGGTCGGACAGCAGACCGGTCTTGAACACCATCGCGGCGAGCCCCAGCGAGGCGTCGCCCGCGACCGCGTTGAGAGTGGCGACCCCGACCAGGTCCCACAGGGCCTCCACGGCACGCGCCGACTGACCGTGCGCGGTCAGCCAGCTGCCGAAGTCCTGTGCGTCCAGGCTCGGATCGGTGAGGTCGAGCCCCTTGAGCGCGAGCGCGGCACGCCCCACCCTGGCCCGCTCGGCGAGCGAGAGATGCGGGTACGTGGCGAGACTGCGCCCCAGGTGCAGGGGCACCGGCAGTGCGTCGCGCCGCAGTCTGCCGAGCCTTCGGCCCTCGGGCCGGGCCACGTCGAGTACGGGCACGTCGAGACGATCCTGCAGCGGCGCCAGCGCCGTCCCCTCGATGCGGTCGAGGAACCAGCGGTAGGCGGTGCAGCAGCGCAGGTAGACGTGCTGTCCGTTGTCGACGGTCAGTTCGCCGCGCTGGAAGGAGAAGGCGAGCCCGCCCAGGCGTGGCCTGCCTTCGAGCAGGGTGACCCGGACTCCGGCGTCGGCGAGCGCGAGCGCGGCGGTGATGCCGGCGAGCCCACCGCCGATCACGACGGCGTCCCGCCCGGACTGATGCCCGTCGGTCATCGCACACCCTCCCCTGCCCGGACGCCGTGGCGCTTGATCGGCGCACGGCCGACCGTTGCAGTCAGGGACGCCGTCCGCGAGCGGAGGGTTGCGTGCCACTCTTCTCCGATGGCATCACCTTGGACCGAATTGTCCACATCGCCCATCAGGCACGCCTCCTGAGGGTCTGCCGCGTCACATGCCGCGCGTCCAGGCCGGACAGGCCGCGGACGGCGACGTACGCCTTCTCACGTCCGGGCAGCGAGACCCGGCCGCGCAGCACCGCCTCGGGATCGCGCTCGATGCGGTCGAGCAGTCGGCGGTAGATGCCGGCCATGGCGGCGACACAGGCGCCGCTGCGCCGGTCGAGCATGGGCAGCAGCCGGTAGCCCTCGGCGAAAAGGGCGCGGGCCCGACGCACTTCGAAGTGCACGAGGCCCGCGAAATCGGCGCCCTCCGGTGGTTTCGCCCCCTTGAAGCCGGCCGAGCAGCCGAACTTCGCGAGGTCGTCGGCGGGCAGATAGACACGCCCGCCCTCGGCGTCCTCACGGACGTCCCTGAGGATGTTGGTGAGCTGGAGCGCAAGACCGAGCGTGTCGGCGTACTCCGGCGCGCGTTCGGCGGCGCGCGCCCCGGGTTCCGTACCGAACACACCGAGCGAGAGCCGCCCGATGGCGCCCGCCACACAGCGGCAGTACACCTTCAGGTCGTCCCAGGTCTCGTAGGTCTCGCCGCGTACGTCCATCAGGACGCCGTCGATCAGCTCGTCGAGGCCACCGAGCGGGATCGGGAAGGTCTCGGCGGCATGGGCGAGGGCGACGGCCACCGGATCGGTGTCGTCCTCGTCGACCGCGCCCTCCCGCACCCGGGTCAGCATCGCCCGGGTGTCCTCGAGTCTCGCGGCCTTGACGTCGTCCGCCAGCGCGCCGTCGCCGATGTCGTCGACGCGGCGCGAGAACGCGTAGAGCGCGGACATCGCGCGCCGCTTCGACGTCGGCAGCAGTCTGATGCCGTACGCGAAGTTACGGGCCTGCTGTCCGGTGACTGCCTCGCAGTAGCTGTAGGCGGCGAGTACCGGTGCGGACACGTACGGTGGTGACTCCACGGTCCGGATCACCCCTCTCCTCGCAGAGTGACGCCCACCTCGCGCAGCAGCCGGAGCTTGCCGGGCTTGGGCGGGCCGGGAAGTACGTCGTATTCGGCGGCGGCGACCGCGTGGATTGCCGCCCTTCCTCCCGCCACGAAACCTGCGAGCAGCAGCTTGAGTCTGCCGTGGACGCTACCCACCAAGGGGGCGCCTTCATTCAGGAGGTCGCGGGCGCGTTGCGCTTCGTATGCAACCAGGGCGCGCACCGATGCGCCCGCGGTTTTCGTGGCGAGATCCGCCTCCTGGACGTGAAAGCGCTTCATGTCCTCGGCGGGGAGGTAGATCCGGTCGCGGCCCAGGTCCTCGGCGACGTCCTGGAGGTGTTCGACGATCTGGAGGGCCGTGCAGATCGCGTCGGAGTGCCGGATCCGCTCGGGGGTCGAGGTGCCGGTGACGGCGAGGACGAGACGGCCTACGGGGTTCGCGGACAGCCCGCAGTAGGCGAGGAGGTCGTCGTAGGTCTCGTAGCGCGTGACGAGCTGGTCCTGGCGGTTGGCGGCGATCAGGCCGAGGAAGGGCTCGGGGGTCAGGGCGCGACGGCGGACGGTCGGCTGCAGGCGGCGCAGCAGGGGGTGGCGCGGCTCCCCGGAGAAGACCCGGTTCAGGTCGGCCTCGAAGGCGTCGAGGAGGAGCAGGCGGTCCGCGGCGTCCGAGGGCGACACGCCCAGGAGCCGGGCGTCCTCGCCGCCGGGGGCGAGATCTCCGTCGCCGATGTCGTCGACGAGGCGGGCGAAGCCGTAGACCGCCATCAGGTCGGTGCGCCAGTCCCTGGGCAGGAAGAACGGAGCCACGGGGAAGTTCTCCCCCGCGGCCTTGTCGAGCGTGCCACGCTCCGGATCACCGGTGCGCGCCGTACCGGTTCCCGTCACCGCTCACTGCCCGGCGCGGGGACGGCACGAGCCGGGTGGAGCTGGGGATCTTCGGTCGCCATTGCCGTCACATCTCCCGTTCTACACCGCAGACCCAATACAGACTATTTCGGACACGCCGCCCGGCCGTCCGCGCGGCTTCCCCGGAATCGGGTGTCGCGCATTATCGCCCTACTTGCTGCGATTCGGCACCAGTACAGCTTACGTTGTACAACGCTGCTTGGATCGTCGGGGTGTCCTGCACATCACAACAACACACCGATTGGCCCCAAGATTCCTAAGAGGGACCGAAGTTGACGTTTCCTTTGCAGACGCGGGGCCCCGCCGGAGCAGTTCCGGCGGGGCCCGGTCAAGCGGAGGGGTCCTTTTCGTCCGGACCCGCGTGGACTACTTGCCCGTGAACTTCTCGTACTCCTTGATGACCTCGTCGGTCGGGCCGTCCATGCGCAGTTCGCCGCGCTCCAGCCACAGGACGCGGTTGCAGGTGTCACGGATCGACTTGTTGTTGTGGCTGACGAGAAACACCGTGCCCGCGGTCTCGCGCAGCTCGCGGATGCGGGCCTCGGAGCGCTTCTGGAAGGAGCGGTCACCCGTGGCCAGAGCCTCGTCGATCATGAGCACGTCGTGGTCCTTGGCGGCGGCGATCGAGAAGCGGAGGCGGGCCGCCATGCCGGAGGAGTAGGTGCGCATGGGAAGGGTGATGAAGTCGCCCTTCTCGTTGATCCCGGAGAAGTCGACGATCTCCTGGTAACGCTCCCTGATCTGCTCCCGGGACATGCCCATGGCGAGCCCGCCCAATATGACGTTCCGTTCGCCCGTGAGGTCGTTCATCAGGGCCGCGTTGACGCCGAGCAGGGAGGGCTGGCCGTGGGTGTAGACCTTGCCGCTCTCCGCGGGCAGCAGGCCGGCGATGGCCCGCAGGAGGGTCGACTTGCCGGAGCCGTTGGAGCCGATCAGTCCGATCGCCTCGCCCTTGTAGGCGACGAAGGACACGCCCCGGACGGCGTGCACCTTGCGCACGCCCCGCTCCTCGCCGCGCTTGACGATGCGGCTCAGCGCGGCGGTCGCGCTGCCCTTGCCGGTCTTGGCGCCGTTGACGCGGTAGACGATGTGCAGTTGGTCCGCGATGACCGTCGGGGTCTGCTCGTCCCTGAAGTCCTCAGCCACGGCCGTACCTCTCCTCAGCCTTCCAGAAGTAGACGAAGCCGCCGATCGCGAAGAGCGCGGCCCAGCCGCCCGCGGCCGCCCAGACGTGGTCGGGCAGGTTCTCGGAGCCGTAGTCGTCGATCAGGGCGAAGCGCATCAGGTCCATGTAGAGGGCCGCCGGGTTCCACTGGAGCACGGTGGCGACCCACTGCGGCTTGTCCGCCAGCATGATCGGGATCGAGAACATCACGCCGGACGCGTACATCCAGGTGCGCATCACGAACGGCATCAGCTGGGCCAGGTCGGGGGTCTTGGCACCCGCGCGGGCCATGATCAGCGCCAGGCCCGTGTTGAAGAGGAACTGCAGGGCCAGCACCGGGACGATCAGCGCCCAGGACAGGTCCGGGTAGTGCCCGAAGCCGACCGCCACGGCGAACAGCACGATCATCGAGAACAGCAGCTGCTGGAGCTGCTGGAGCGCGAAGGAGACCGGCAGCGAGGCGCGCGGGAAGTGCAGCGCGCGGACGAGGCCGAGGTTGCCGGAGATGGCGCGCACACCCGCCATGACCGAGCTCTGCGTGAAGGTGAACACGAAGACACCCGTCACCAGGAACGGGATGTACACCTCCTTCGACATGCCCCGGCTGGCGTTCAGGATGACGCCGAAGATGAAGAAGTACACGGCGGCGTTCAGCAGCGGGGTCGCGACCTGCCACAGCTGGCCGAGTTTGGCCTGGCTGTACTGCGCGGTCAGCTTGGCCCGCGAGAACGCGATGATGAAGTGCCGCCGGTCCCAGAGCTGACGGACGTAGTCGACGAGTGAGGGCCGGGCGCCGCTCACGGACAGTCCGTACTTCGCGGCGAGCTGCGCCGCCGTGAGGCCCTCGTCGGGCGACACGGGCGCGCTGGTCGCGACCTTGCCGTCGTGCGTTGTCTCACTCAATGGTGGATAACTTTCGTCTTCGAGATGCGCGGCCTGTGCAGGCAGGGCACGAGTGTGGAGCCGCGGTGCGGCCCGGGTGCTCTCAGGGACGAGCTTGTCAGATGACAGGGGGTCGGCCCAGTCGGGTGAGCCGCCACACCGTACGCCACTTCATGGGCCGGCGCGGACCGCACGGTGTGCTCCAGCCCTCCCGGAAGCCGCCGAACCAGGCCTTCAGGGCGGGCCGGGACGGCCGGCGTACGAGCGTGAGCAGCAGCCATACGCCGAGGTAGACCGGGACCAGGGGCGCGGGCAGGTTGCGGCGGGCGAGCCACACGCGGTTGCGGGCGACCATGCGGTGGTAGACCGCGTGCCGCGAGGGCGCGGTCGTGGGGTGGTACAGCACCATGTCGGACCGGTAGTCGATCATCCAGCCCGCGTCGAGGGCCCGCCATGCCAGGTCGGTTTCCTCATGGGCGTAGAAGAACTCGTCCGGAAGGCCGCCGACTTCGGCGAAGACCTGGGTGCGTACGGCGTTGGCGCCGCCCAGGAAGGTGGTGACCCGGGAGGAGCGCATCGGGTCGGCGGCCCGCAGCCGGGGGACGTGCCGGCGCTGGGTGATGCCGGTGTCGGGGTCGGCGATGCGGAAGCTGACGATGCCGAGCGTCGGGTCCTCGGTGAACGCCGTGCGGCACAGCTCGGCGGTGTCGTGGCCGGGGAGGAGGCCGTCGTCGTCGAGGAACATCAGTATGTCGACATCTCGACCGCTGGGGCCGAAGGCCTCGATGCCGACGTTGCGGCCGCCGGGGATGCCGAGGTTCTCGGGCAGCTCGATCGTGCGGACACCGTCGGGGACGTCAGGGACGGGCGAGCCGTTGCCGACGACGACCACCTCGACCGGGTCACCGTCCTGCTTGGCGACCGAGTCGAGCAGGGCCCGCAGTTCCTCGGGGCGGTTGCCCATGGTGATGATGACCGCGCCGACCTTCATGCCGGTGCTCACTTCAGCCTGCTGGAGGCGAGGATCGACACGAGGTGCAGCAGGGTCTGGAGCAGGGCGATACCTGCCATCACCGCGACACCGAGCCGGGAGAAGAACAGGTCGTCGCGCATCTGGTCGGCGATCGCCAGGACCAGGATCAGCAGGGACGCCTCGATGCCGAGGATCAGCCGGTGGAACTTGAAGGCGGCGGCGGCCCGGCGGGCCAGCGCCATCCCGGAGGAGCGCATCTCGGCGGCGGCCTCCTGGACCGGCGGCTTTCCGGCCTGGTGACGAGCGACTCCGACGAGGTCGGTCTCGGCCTTGATCAGAATCGCGCCCAGGGCGGCCAGGGTGCCGAGGAAGGCCCACAGCCAGTCGATACGGCCGCTGCCGAACAGGTCGGCGGCGCGCAGGCCGAAGCCGACGAGCACAGCGGCGTCGGTCAGGTAGGCGCCGACCCGGTCGAGGTACACGCCGTTGAGCGAGTACTGCTTCTTCCAGCGCGCGATCTCGCCGTCGACGCAGTCCAGGAGGAGGTACATCTGGACGCACACCACGCCGAGCACGGCGCCCGGGATCCCCGGCACCAGCAGTGCCGGGGCCGCGAGGACACCGAAGACGGTCATCAGGTACGTGAGCTGGTTGGGCGTCACCCTGGTGTTCACCAGGTAGCGGTCCACCCGCAGGGACACCTCACGCATGTAGAGGCGTCCCATCCAGTGCTCACCGCTGCGCCGGTCCTTGACCCCCGCGGGGTGGACGACCGGACGGAGTTCAGCTACCGATGGCCTTGACATAGTCGGTGTAGATGTCCTTGATCTGGTCGGTCTTGAGGTCGAGGTGTTCGAGGATGGTGTAGCGGCCGGGGCGGGTCTCCGGAGCGAACTCCACGACGCGGACGAACTCCGCCGTCGTGAAGCCGATCTCCTCGGGCAGCACCGGCAGTCCGTGCCGGCGCAGTACCTCGGCCATGTACGCCGCCTCTTCGTGGGCTCCGCGCAGGTACATCGCGAAGGCCGCGCCCAGGCCGCACTGTTCGCCGTGGCTCGCGGCGCGCTTGGGGTACAGCAGGTCGAAGGCGTGGTGGATCTCGTGACAGGAGCCGGAGGCCGGGCGCGAGTCACCGGAGATCGACATCGAGATGCCGCTGAGCACCAGCGCCTCGGCGAGCACCTGGAGGAACTTGTTGTCCCCGATGCCGCCGGGGTGGCGCAGTACCGCCTCGCCCGCCTGGCGGGCCATGGCGGCGGCGAGGCCGTCGATCTTCTCACCGTTGACGCGGTTGGACAGCTCCCAGTCGGCGACGGCGTTGATGTTGGAGATCGCGTCGCCGATGCCGGCCCGGACGAAGCGGGCCGGGGCCTCCCGGATGACGTCGAGGTCGATGACCGCGGCGATCGGGTTCGGCACACCGTAGGAACCGCGCCCTGCGTCGTTGTCGAGGGTGGCGACTGGCGAGCACAGACCGTCGTGCGCGAGGTTCGTCGGTACGGCGACCAGGGGCAGGCCGACGCGTGCCGCGGCGAACTTGGCACAGTCGATGATCTTGCCGCCGCCGAGGCCCACGACCGCGTCGTAGTGGCCGGCCTTTATGTCGTTCGCCAGCCGCACGGCGTCGTCGAGGGTGCCGCCGCCGACCTCGTACCAGGTGGCACCGGGCAGCGTCGGCTCCAGGCGCTCGCGCAGTTTGACGCCCGAGCCGCCGCTGACGGCGACGGCGAGGCGGCCCGAGGTCGAGATGCGCTCGTCGGCGAGCACGCACGCCAGGTCGTCGAGGGCACCGGGGCGGATGTCGACGACGAGCGGGGAGGGGATCAGCCGGGTCAGTACTGGCATGCGATCTCCCGTCCGCGGGCGAGATCGTCGTGGTTGTCGATCTCCACCCACTTGACGTCACCGATCGGCGCGACGTCGATGCGGAAGCCTCGGTTCACGAGTTCCTGGTACCCGTGCTCGTAGAACTGCTGCGGGTCGGTCTCCCAGACCGCCTTGAGCGCGTCGGCGAGTTCGGGGGCGGCGTCGCCCTCGATGAGCGTGACGCCGATGTACTCGCCGGTCGCCTCGGCCGGGTCCATCAGCTTGGTGATCTTCGTCATGCCCTTCTCGGCGTCGACGACGACCTTCATCTCCTCGTCGGCCAGGGACTTCACGGTGTCCAGGGCGAGGATGATCCGCTTGCCCTCACCCCGTGCGGCGAGCAGCGTCTTCTCGACGGAGACCGGGTGCACGGTGTCGCCGTTGGCGAGGATCACGCCGTCCTTGAGGGCGTCCCGGCCGCACCACAGGGAGTAGGCGTTGTTCCACTCCTCGGCCTTGTCGTTGTCGATGAGGGTGAGCTTCAGGCCGTACTTGGCCTCCAGGGCCGCCTTGCGCTCGTACACGGCCTCCTTGCGGTAGCCGACGATGACCGCGACCTCGGTCAGACCGATCTCGGCGAAGTTGCCGAGGGTGAGGTCGAGAACCGTGGGTTCGCCCTCTATGCCCGCGGGGCCCACCGGCACCAGAGCCTTGGGAAGGCTGTCGGTGTAGGGGCGCAGACGGCGGCCGGCGCCGGCCGCCAGCACGAGGCCGATCATGCGGGTTCTCCTTCGTCGTGTACGGCGGGGGCCCCAGCGGACACCCAGAAGCGGATGCTCTCGACGAGCACCAGCACGGCCACGGCCACGGCCAGCGCCGTGAGCGCGACCGTGAACTGCGATGCGGTGAGCAGCGCGGCCAGGACGGTGACGAGCAGCGTCCGTCCTTCATGCCCCCCGACAGCGCGCACCAGCCAGGCCGGGGACGCTCCGGCATTGCCGCGAATGCGGTACACCGTGTCGTAGTGATGGTAGGCGACTGCCCCCACCAGCCCGAAAGCCGCAGGAAGGGCTCCGTTCACGTCCGCTTTGGCCGCCAGGACGAGAACCGTGCAGTATTCGGCGGCACGGAAGAGCGGGGGGACGAGCCAGTCGAGGGCGCCCTTGAGGGGGCGGTACAGGGCCTGACCGGCGGTGATCGTGTAGACGACCGCACCCGCGACGGGCGCCCAGGTCACTCCGGAGAAGAGGGCCACGGTCAGGACGGCGGTACCGGCCGCCGCCACCAGCAGCGGGGCCCCGAGGCGGGCGCGTGTGGCACGTGACACGAGTGAGGCGAGGGGCCCGTTGTCCGCGAGGTCCGCCAGCGCCTGCGCCGCCCGGTCCGTACGCTGCGCCTTGCGGGTCAGCGACCGCAGCACGCGGCCCGCCGTGGTGTACGTCGCCGCGAAGGCGCAGCCGACGAGAAGGGCGTAGAAGGTGATCCGGGGGGTCGTGACGGCCGTGAGCACCGCGATCATCGCCCAGCGCTCGCCGATGGGCAGGACGATCATCCGCCGCACCCACACCGTCCAGCCGACGCTGTCGAGCTTGTCCGAAAGGGCCGCCGTGGGGCTGGTGTTGGCGGTGGCGTCGTGGTTCGCCTCGTTGAAGGAGAAGTCGACGACGTGCCGGCAGGTCTGGAGGATCATCGCGCCGAGCGCCAACGCCCATACGTCGTCGCCGCCGCGGGCCGCGCCGAGCGCGAGGCCGGCGTAGTAGGCGTACTCCTTGGCGCGGTCGAAGGTGGCGTCGAGCCAGGCGCCGAGCGTGGAGTACTGGAGGGAGTAGCGGGCGATCTGGCCGTCCACGCAGTCCAGGACGAAGGACGCGATGAGCAGGACGCCGGCGGCGATGAAGCCGGCCCGGGTGCCGGTGGCCGCGCAGGTCGCCGCGATCAGCGCGGTGAGCAGGGAGGCGGTGGTGACCTGGTTCGGGGTCAGGCCGTGGCGGGCGCACCAGCGGGCGATGTAGCGGGAGTAGGGGCTGATGAAGTGGGTGGTGAAGAAGCCGTCGCGGGACTTCACGGCGGACTTCAGGCGTACGGCCTCGTCGTCGACCTCCGCGACGGCCTGCCGTGCCTCGTTGCGGGCCTGGGGGTCGGCGGGGACCGCGGCGACCAGGCTGCCGAGCTCGGGGCGGTGGACGTCGGCGCCGTCGTCGGTCAGCGCGGTGACGATGCGGTCGGGAAGGCTGTCCACGGCGACCGCCGTGCCGCCGCCCGCGGAGTTCTCGCGGGCCAGCGCCCGGGTGAGCGTCACGCGGCCGTCGGGCTGTGCGGTGACCGCGCCGGGCACGGCGGCGAGCGAGAAGCGGGGGTCGGTGAGGCCGAGGCGCAGGGCGTGCACGTGGCCGACGAAGCGGGCGTCGACGAGGGCGACCCGCTGCCCGCTGGGTGCCTCGGCGACCAGCCGCTCGGCGTCGGCGGCGTCCACGGCGACCCGCACGTCGAAGCCGAGGGACCGCAGATCACCCTCGATCGACGATCCGGGGACCGGCTGACCGGTGAGGATGGCGGTCGACAACCGAACTCACTCCCTGGGTGCCGACGCGCGGGCGCCGGTCATGTGCACGATGGGGGCGCCCCTTGGTTGCACCAGGCGGGCGGCATGTCGGCAGAGGCTATCGGATGCCAAGAAGACTGCGTTCACCGGCCGTTAACGGGCCGATCAACACCGACTCCCCCGGCCTTTGCCGCGATCATCATCGGTGATCCGGGGCCCCGCCCACAAACCGCGCTCCGCAGAGCGGACATCCGGGACATCGTGAGGGTCCGGGAGCATCGGCATAGGGTGGACGACCATGACGTGGCTGATCACCGGCGGTGCCGGGTACATAGGGGCGCATGTGGCGCGGGCCATGACGGGGGCCGGGGAACGGGTGCTCGTCCTGGACGACCTCTCGGCCGGGGTGCCCGCGCGGCTTCCCGCCGACGTGCCGCTGGTCCGCGGCTCCTCGCTGGACGGCGGCCTGCTCAAGCGGGTGCTGGCCGAGCACGCGGTGACGGGTGTGGTGCATCTCGCGGCACGCAAGCAGGTCGCCGAGTCGGTGGCGCAGCCCACCCGCTACTACCAGGAGAACGTCGGCGGCCTCGCGACCCTCCTGGAGGCGGTCGCCGAGGCCGGGATCGGACGCTTCCTCTTCTCCTCCTCGGCGGCCGTCTACGGCAACCCCGATGTGGGGCTGATCACGGAGGAGACGCCCTGCGCCCCCGTGAACCCGTACGGCGAGACCAAGCTGGCCGGGGAGTGGCTGGTGCGGGCGGCCGGACAGGCACACGGGATCTCCACCGTCTGTCTGCGCTATTTCAACGTCGCCGGGGCCGCGGCGCCTGAGCTCGCCGACACCGGCGTCTTCAACATCGTGCCCATGGTCTTCGACCGGCTCACCCGTGACGAGGCTCCGCGGATCTTCGGCGACGACTATCCGACGCCGGACGGCACCTGCGTCCGTGACTACATCCATGTGTCCGATCTGGCCGAGGCCCATCTCGCGGCGGCCCGGCGGCTGTCCGAAGGCGGGCAGAGCGGTGATCTGACGGTCAACATCGGTCGCGGCGAGGGCGTCTCCGTGCGCGAGATGGTCACGGCGATCGGTGAGGTGACCGGAGACGGACGACCGGCCGTCGTGGAGCCCAGGCGCCCTGGGGACGCCCCCGTGTCGGTGGCCTCGGCCGCCCTGGCCGCCGAGACGCTCGGCTGGAGCGCGCGGCGCGGGGTGCGCGAGATGATCGACTCCGCCTGGCGCGGCTGGCAGCTGCACCACCGCTGAGGTCGCCCTGACCTGGGGTTCGTTTCCGCAGGTCAGGGCACATGACAACGGTGTTCAGTGCCGCGTTGCCCGGTACCCCCCACCCGTAGTTCACTGATCCCGGACGGGCTGTTCGGCTGTTCCGGATCAATGCGTAGGAGGCGGCTTCCATGGGGGCAGGGCACGATCACGGGCACGCGCACTCGCATGCGCCGACCGGCGGTACGGCCACCGCGGCGTACGTCGGCAGGCTGCGCGTGGCGCTGTCGATCACGCTCACCGTCATGGTGGTCGAGATCGTCGGCGGCATCGTCGCGGACTCCCTCGCCCTGGTCGCCGACGCGGCGCACATGGCGACGGACGCGCTGGGCCTCGGCATGGCCCTTCTCGCGATCCACTTCGCGAACCGCCCGCCGACCGGCAACCGCACCTTCGGCTACGCCCGCGCCGAGATCCTCGCCGCCCTCGCGAACTGTCTGCTGCTGCTCGGCGTCGGCGGGTACGTCCTGTACGAGGCGATCCAGCGGTTCGTGACGCCCGCCGACACCGAGGGCGGGCTCACCATCGTGTTCGGCGCGATCGGTCTGGTCGCGAACATGATCTCGCTGACCCTGCTGATGCGCGGTCAGAAGGAGAGCCTGAACGTGCGCGGCGCCTTCCTGGAGGTCGCGGCGGACGCGCTGGGCTCGCTCGCGGTGCTGATCTCGGCGACGGTGATCCTGACCACGGGCTGGCAGGCCGCCGACCCGATCGCCTCGCTCGTCATCGGGTTGATGATCGTGCCGCGCACCTTCAAGCTGCTGCGCGAGACCCTCGACGTCCTGCTGGAGTCGGCGCCCAAGGACGTCGACATGGCGGACGTACGCACGCACATACTGGCTCTGGACGGCGTCGAGGACGTGCACGACCTGCACGCCTGGACGATCACCTCGGGGATGCCGGTGCTGTCCGCGCACGTGGTCGTGCGCACCGACGTCCTCAGTGCCACAGGCCACGAGAAGATGCTGCACGAACTCCAGAACTGCCTCGGCGACCACTTCGACGTGGAGCACTGCACCTTCCAGCTGGAGCCGGGCGGGCACGCGGAGCACGAGGCGCATCTGTGCCACTGATCGTTTCCGCGCCATTGACACACGTGTACGGTGCATGAAACGCCCGTTCTGACGGAATGCAGCGATCCGGCTCACCTTTGCGTCCTCCACCCCACAGCCCCGCCCCGGGCGGTTCCGGGTCCGCCGCGCCGGGCACGATCAACTGCTGGGAGTGCCCGATCAGTGCGGCACACTTGGGGCGCGAAGACCGATGTGAAGGATGGGTATGCCGACCACACCTGCCACCACGACGCACACACCGTCGAACGGCGCCGCGAACGCGATCCTGCTGGAACTGGTCGACGAGCACGGTGTGACGATCGGCACCGCGGAGAAGCTCGCCGCCCACCAGCCGCCGGGGCAGCTGCACCGCGCCTTCTCGGTGTTCCTCTTCGACGAGCGAGGTCGGCTGCTCCTCCAGCAGCGCGCGCTGGGCAAGTACCACTCCCCCGGTGTGTGGTCCAACACCTGCTGCGGCCACCCCTACCCGGGCGAGGCGCCCTTCGCGGCGGCGGCCCGGCGGACGTACGAGGAGCTGGGGGTCTCCCCGTCGCTGCTCGCCGAGGCGGGCACGGTCCGCTACAACCACCCGGACCCGGACTCGGGCCTGGTCGAACAGGAGTACAACCACCTGTTCGTCGGCATGGTGCAGTCCCCGCTCGGCCCGGACCCGGAGGAGGTCGCCACGACCGCTTTCGTGACCCCCGCCGAGTTGGCGGAGCGGCACGCGAAGGACACCTTCTCGGCCTGGTTCATGACGGTGCTGGACGCGGCCCGTCCCGCGGTCAGGGAGCTGACGGGCCCGTCCGCCGGCTGGTGAGCGCCCTCAGACCACGCGCACGGGCTTGAGCGGCAGGGCGGCCCAGATCACCTTGCCGCCGCCGGACGTGTGCTCGACGTCGCACACCCCGCCCGCCTCCCTGGTGACCTCGCGCACCAGCAGCAGCCCGCGCCCGCCGGTCTCGCTGTGGGGATGGTCCAGGGCGGTCGGACGGTAGGGGTGGTTGTCCTCGACGGACACCCGTACCCACTCCGCGCCCACGGCGACCTCCACGGCGAGCATCGGCGAGAGCAGGGCCGCGTGCCGTACGGCGTTCGTGACCAGCTCCGACACGATCAGCAGGAGGCCCTGGACGAGGTCGTCCGAGACGGGCACGCCCTGGCGGTACAGCAGGTCCCGTACGGCGTGTCGCGCCTGCGGGACGGATGCCTCGACGGCTGGGGCGGTGAACCGCCACACACCCTCGTACGGCAGCGGATCCGGTCCGGGAGGTTCCGCTCCGCCGCCCGGTGGGCGAGGGCCGTACCCGCGCCCATGGTCGTCCATTCTTCGGTCGCCACCTTTGCGCTCGATTGTCACCACACATCGAGTGTTGGCAGCGCGTCACTCCACCCCGGATACCTGAACAGAAGTCAGCGGATATCGAATGCCTCTGACTGTTTCCGTGCGGAACTACTCGGGTGGTGTCGGTTTGGCGGCGGCCTCGTGCTGCTGCGTGACCATCCCAACGATTTTGCGGCCGCCGAAGCCGGTCGCGACGAGGCCGAGGCCGTCGAAGAGCAGGCCGAGTGAGAAGAAGCAGCCGATCACGTACTTGCTGCTGCTCGGCCAGGAGGCCAGCACAAGGATGCCGAGCAGCAGACCGAAGGCGCCCTGGACGAGGGTCCAGCCGAACTGCGGTCCGCGCACCACCAGGCTGCCGACCAGCCGGAACACCCCGCCGGTCAGGAAGAGCAGCGCGGCGAACATGGTCAGGGCCGCGGCCGCTGCCTCCGGGCGCCCGATGACGACGACACCGGCCGCGATGTTCAGGGCCGCGACGACCACACCGAGCCAGAAGAAGTTGGAGTCCCGGGCCTGGATCGCGTGCAGCAGTCCGACGATGCCACCGATCAGCAGGAGCCAGCCGAACAGGAGCATCGAGGTGAGCGTGGCCACACCGGTGTAGATCAGCCCCACCAGGCCGGCGATCACCAGGATCACCCCGAGCGCGGCCAGCCAGCCGAAACTGCGGCTCAGCTTGGCGGTCTCGGGGTTCTCCGCCCTGTTCACGGTCATGGGGGGCCTCCTCGCGCTGCGGCCCCCCTTCTTGATCGTACGGTCGAGGGGTACGGCTAGCATCCGACGCATGGAGTACCCGGAGCCGCAGCTGCTGCACACCGTCACCGACTCGGTCGCTACCGTCGTAGTGCACCATCCGGCCAAGCGCAATGCCATGACGGCCGCGATGTGGCGGTCGCTGCCGCCGCTGCTGGACACGCTGGCCGCCGATCCGGACGTACGGGCTCTGGTGCTGACCGGGCACGGCGGGACCTTCTGCGCGGGCGCCGACATCTCCACGCTGCGGGGGTCGTCCGAGGAGGCACAGGGGCTCGCGGTGGACGCCGAGGAGGCCCTCGCCGCGTTTCCGAAGCCGACGCTGGCGGCGATCCGGGGGCACTGCGTGGGCGGTGGGTCGCAGCTCGCGGCGGCGTGCGATCTGCGGTTCGCCGAGGAGGGCGCGCTGTTCGGGGTGACGCCGGCGAAGCTCGGGATCGTCTATGCGGCCTCCTCCACCCGGCGGTTGGTTTCGCTGGTCGGGCCGGCCGCCGCCAAGTACCTGCTGTTCTCCGGGGAGTTGATCGACGCGGAGCGGGCACTGCGCACGGGCCTGGTCGACGAGGTACTGCCCAGGGGTGAACTCGCCAAGCGGGTCGGGGAGTTCACGCGGATCCTGGTCTCCCGTTCGCAGCTGACGCAGGCCGCGGCGAAGGAGTTCGCGGACGGGCGCACGGACCGGGACGCGTACTGGACCGGGCAGGCGCGGGGCAGCGGCGACACCGCGGAGGGGGTCGCCGCGTTCCTGGAGCGCAGGGCGCCGCGCTTCACCTGGTCTACGTCAGGATGAAGCGGCTCCCGGAGCGGAGCTTGTCGACGAGATGCGCGGGCGCCTTCTCGGGCGAGCCGGCGTCGTAGGGCGGCTGCGGGTCGTACTCGATCCCCAGCTGCAGGGCCTGGGCGTGTTCATCGCCCGCGATCCGGCCGAGCAGCGTGAGCCCCATGTCGATGCCGGCGGAGACACCCGCCCCGGTGACGTACTTCCCGTCGAACACGACCCGCTCCCCGGTGGGCTCGGCGCCGAACTGCTCCAGGAAGTCCAGGGCCAGCCAGTGGGAGGTCGCGCGGCGGCCCCGGAGCAGTCCGGCGGCCGCCAGCAGCAGGGAGCCGGTGCACACGGACGTCGTCCAGGTGCTGGTGACGTCGGCGGCGCGCAGCCAGTCGAGCAGCGCCGTGTTCTCCATCTGCGGGGTCTGCCCGGGCCCGCCGGGCACGATCACGATGTCCGGGTTCGGCACCTCCGCGAGCGTCCTGTCGGCGGTGAGGGCGAGGTTGCCGGTGTCGGTACGCACCGGGCCGGTCTGCTCGGCGACGAAGACGGTCTCCGCGTCGGGGAGGCGGCCGAGGGTCTCGTACGGTCCTACGGCGTCCAGGGCAGTGAAGCGGTCGTAGAGGACGATGGCGATCTGCACGGGGAGTCCCTTCAGTGGGCCGGGGTCGGGTGGAAGCGGCGGCGGTACTCGGACGGGGCCGTGCCGAGGGCTTTGACGAAGGCGCGGCGCATCCCCTCGGGGGTGCCGTAACCGCTGGCGCGGGAGACCTCCTCGATGCCGTCGGAGGTGTCCTCCAGGAGCCGGCGGGCGTGTTCGAGCCGGACCCGGTCGACGTAGCGGCCCGGCGTCGTGCCGGTCTCGGTCTGGAAGGCGCGGGCGAAGTGGCGGGGCGAGAGCCGGGCTCGGGCGGCGAGGGCCTCGACGCTCAGGTCGTCGGCGGGGTGCTCGGTGATCCACTGCTGGACCTCACGCAGCGGCTCGCGCTGTGCGGTCTGGGCGGCGAGCTGGGCGCTGAACTGGGCCTGGTTGCCCGGTCTGCGCAGGAAGACGACGAGATGGCGGGCGATGGCGAGGGCCGCCTCCCGGCCCAGGTCCTCCTCGACCAGGGCGAGCGCGAGGTCGATGCCCGAGGTGACGCCGGCGGACGTCGACACCTGCCCGTCGCGGACGAAGATCGGGTCGGGGTCCACCTCGACGGCCGGGTGGTCGCGGGCCAGCTTGTCGCAGTACGCCCAGTGGGTGGTCACGCGGCGGCCGTCCAGCAGGCCCGCCTCGGCGAGCCGGATGGCGCCGGTGCACACCGAGACCAGGCGCTCGGCCCGCGGCCCGTGCTCGCGCAGCCAGTCGGTGAGACGGGCATCGCGGCGCCGGGTGCCCTGACCGCCGGGGACGAGGAGGGTGTGCGGGGCAGCGGCCTGCGCGAGGGCTTCGTCCGGTACGACGGTCAGACCGCTGGAGGTGCGTACGGCAGCTCCGTCCAGCGAGGCCGTACGGATGCGGTAGGTGCCCGGTGTGTGCTGCTCGGCCCCGGCGAAGACCTCCAGCGGGCCGGTCACGTCGAGGCTCTGCACACCGTCGAAGAGGAGGAAGAGAACGGTTCGCTGCGCCATGTCATCGATTCTTGGGCCGGGGTGCGATGGCCGCAATGACGAGTTCCCCACCTTTTCTGCCATGCGGGTCAGGGCCGCAGCGGAGCTGGCGGCGATCGGCGTCACCCGTCCGAGGACCGGCAACCGCAGCGTTCTACAACTACAAACACGAACTGGTGGCCGAGCACGTGCCCGGCGGCACGCACGCGTGCCGCCGACTCGGCACTGCGCCGCCTGCTGGGAGACGAGGCGGTGGCCTCCGACGGTATGGCCGAGGCCGCACGCCGCCCGCCCGCTGTACGGACTGGAGGCCCTGGTGACGCGCACCGCGAGGAACCGGCAGGACTGGGACTCGCGGTGGGTTTCGCGCGGGCCGCGGCGGCCGCGGGGGCCCCATCCGGCCGATCTGATCGGCAAGCGCTGAACTTCCGGGCGCCGAAGATTGCCGGGCCGTCACAGAGGTACCCGTTCGTCTCCCGGTCGTCGTGGCCGGGAGAGGAAAGGGGATGCACATGTTCCGTGCGATCGCAGACGTACTGCGCCAGATAGGTGGCGCCATCGCCACCGTCGTGACCCTGCCCTTCCGGGCACTGGCCCGGCTCTTCGGCGGTGCGTCCAGCTCGACGAGGAGCCGCAGGGCCTGATGACCGCGCCCTGATCCCCGACTGTCGGTGCCGCCTGCCACAATTGCCGCGCAACCTCAGTGAGAAGGCGGTACGGGATCGTGACGACACCCGGGTCCAGCGGGTCCACCAGCGTAGGGTCCATCGAAGGCAGGATCGCCGAGGAACTCGGCGTACGGGAGCGGCAGGTCAAGGCTGCCGTGGAACTGCTCGACGGCGGTTCCACGGTTCCCTTCATCGCCCGCTACCGCAAGGAAGCGACCGAGATGCTCGACGACGCGCAGCTGCGCACGCTCGAGGAGCGGCTTCGCTATCTGCGGGAGCTGGAGGAGCGCCGGACGGCCATCCTCGACTCGGTGCGCGAGCAGGGCAAGCTCACCGAGGAGCTGGAAGCGCAGATCCGGGGCGCGGAGACCAAGGCGCGCCTGGAGGACATCTATCTGCCGTTCAAGCCCAAGCGGCGCACCAAGGCGCAGATCGCCCGCGAAGCCGGTCTGGAGCCGCTCGCCGAGGGGCTGCTCGGGGACCCGGGTGTCGCGCCGCTCGCCGCGGCCGCCGCGTTCGTCGACGCCGACAAGGGCGTGCCCGACGCACAGGCCGCGCTCGACGGCGCCAGGGCGATCCTCACCGAGCGGTTCTCCGAGGACGCCGACCTGATCGGCGAGCTGCGCGAGCGCATGTGGGTGCGTGGCCGTCTGGCCGCCAAGGTGCGGGACGGCAAGGAGGAGGCGGGCGCCAAGTTCGCCGACTACTTCGACTTCGCTGAGCCCTTCACCGACCTGCCCTCGCACCGGATCCTGGCGATGCTGCGCGGCGAGAAGGAGGAGGTCCTCGACCTCGTCCTGGAGCCCGAGGAGCCCTCCGAGCAGCCCGGGCCTTCCTCGTACGAGGGGATCGTGGCCGGGAAGTTCGGGATCGCCGACCGCGGGCGTCCCGGCGACAAGTGGCTGACGGACACCGTCCGTTGGGCCTGGCGGACCCGGATCCTCGTCCACCTCGGCATCGACCTCAGGCTGCGGCTGCGGACGGCCGCCGAGGACGAGGCGGTCAACGTGTTCGCGGCCAACCTCCGCGACCTGCTGCTCGCGGCCCCGGCCGGCACGCGCGCGACGCTGGGCCTGGACCCCGGTTTCCGTACGGGTGTGAAGGTCGCCGTGGTCGACGCGACCGGCAAGGTGGTCGCCACCGACGTCATCTACCCGCACGTCCCGGCCAACAAGTGGGACGAGGCGCTCGCCAAGCTGGCCCGGCTCGCCAAGCAGCACGCGGTCGAGCTGATCGCGATCGGCAACGGCACGGCGTCCCGTGAGACCGACAAGCTCGCCGGTGAACTCATCACCAAGCACCCGGAGCTGAAGCTCACCAAGGTGATGGTGTCCGAGGCGGGCGCGTCCGTGTACTCGGCCTCCGCCTTCGCCTCGCAGGAGCTGCCCGACATGGACGTGTCGCTGCGCGGCGCGGTCTCCATCGCGCGTCGCCTCCAGGACCCCCTGGCCGAGCTGGTGAAGATCGACCCGAAGTCGATCGGTGTCGGCCAGTACCAGCACGACCTGTCCGAGGTGAAGCTGTCGCGTTCGCTGGACGCGGTCGTGGAGGACTGTGTGAACGGCGTGGGGGTCGACGTCAACACGGCGTCCGCTCCCCTGCTCTCCCGGGTCTCCGGGATCACCTCGGGACTCGCCGAGAACATCGTGTCGCACCGCGATGCCAACGGTCCCTTCACGTCGCGCACCGAGCTGAAGAAGGTGGCCCGGCTGGGGCCCAAGGCGTACGAGCAGTGCGCGGGGTTCCTTCGGATCCGGGACGGTGTCGACCCGCTGGACTCGTCGAGCGTGCACCCCGAGGCGTACCCGGTGGTGCGGCGCATGGTGAAGACGGCGGGCCAGGAGGTCGCCTCACTGATCGGCAACACCGGTGTGCTGCGCTCGCTTCGGCCGCAGGACTTCGTGGACGAGACGTTCGGTCTGCCCACCGTGACCGACATCCTCAAGGAGTTGGAGAAGCCGGGGCGTGACCCTCGGCCGGCGTTCAAGACGGCGACCTTCAAGGAGGGCGTCGAGAAGATCTCCGATCTGGTGGCCGGGATGGTCCTGGAGGGGGTCGTGACGAACGTGGCGGCCTTCGGGGCGTTCATCGACGTGGGTGTCCACCAGGACGGTCTGGCGCATGTTTCCGCGCTGTCGAAGACGTTCGTGAAGGATCCCCGGGATGTGGTCAAGCCCGGTGACATCGTCAAGGTGAAGGTGCTGGAGGTCGACATTCCGCGGAAGCGGATCTCGTTGACGCTGCGGCTCGATGACGAAGCCGAGGCCTCCGGCGGGGAGCGGCGACAGCAGCGGGGTGGGCGGGCGCCTCAGCAGCGGCAGCGGCAGCGGCAGCAACCTCGTCAGCAGCAGGCGCCTGCTCCGGGCAACAGTGCGATGGCTGATGCTCTGCGTAAGGCCGGGCTGCTCGATTCCAAGAAGAAGGGGCGCTAGCGGTTGTGGGGAACTGCGGGGCTGTTGTGGCTGGTCGCGCCCACGCGGCGGAGCCGCAAATCGAAACAGCCCCGCGCCCCTAGGGGGTTTCCGTCACCTTGCCCGATGAGACCTCCAGTCTTCTGGTCACCCGCACCGCGTCCAGCATTCTGCGGTCGTGGGTGACCAGGAGCAGGGTGCCCTCGTAGGCGTCCAGAGCCGATTCCAGCTGTTCGATCGCCGGGAGGTCGAGGTGGTTGGTGGGCTCGTCCAGGACCAGGAGGTTCACTCCTCGGCCCTGCAACATTGCGAGCGCGGACCTCGTCCGCTCCCCCGGGGACAGCGTCGCCGCCGAGCGCAGGACATGGTCCGACTTCAGGCCGAACTTGGCCAGGAGGGTGCGGACCTCCGCCGGTTCCGTGTCGGGGACCGCGGCGCAGAAGGCGTCCAGCAGGGACTCCTCGCCATGGAAGAGCTTGCGGGCCTGGTCGACCTCGCCGATGAGGACGCCTGAGCCGAGGGAGGACTGGCCGGCGGTCAGGGGGACGCGGCCCAGCAGGGCGCCGAGCAGGGTCGACTTGCCGGCGCCGTTCGCGCCCGTGACCGCCACCCGGTCCGCCCAGTCGATCTGGAGGGACACCGGGCCGAGGACGAAGTCGCCCTGGCGGACCTCGGCGTCCCTCAGAGTCGCGACGACCGCACCCGAGCGGGGGGCGGACGCGATCTCCATCCGCAGCTCCCACTCCTTGCGCGGCTCCTCGACCACGTCCAGGCGCTCGATCATGCGCTGGGTCTGGCGGGCCTTCGCGGCCTGCTTCTCACTGGCCTCGCTGCGGAACTTGCGGCCGATCTTGTCGTTGTCGTTGTTCGCCTTGCGGCGGGCGTTCTTCACGCCCTTGTCCATCCAGGAGCGCTGCATCTGGGCCCGGTCCTGAAGGGCGGACCGCTTGTCGGCGTACTCCTCGTAGTCGTCCCGGGCGTGCCGGCGGGCCACCTCCCGCTCCTCCAGGTAGGCCTCGTAGCCGCCGCCGTAGAGGGTGATCTGCTGCTGGGCGAGGTCGAGTTCGAGGACCTTGGTGACGGTGCGGGTGAGGAACTCGCGGTCGTGGCTGACCACCACCGTGCCGGCGCGCAGGCCCTTCACGAAGCGTTCCAGGCGTTCCAGGCCGTCCAGGTCGAGGTCGTTGGTCGGCTCGTCGAGGAGGAAGACGTCGTAGCGGGAGAGGAGGAGGGAGGCGAGGCCGGCGCGCGCCGCCTGGCCGCCCGAGAGGGAGGTCATCGGCTGGTCCAGGTCGATCGCCAGACCGAGGGAGTCGGCGACCTCCTCGGCCCGTTCGTCCAGGTCGGCTCCGCCGAGGTCGAGCCAGCGCTCCAGACTGGTGGCGTACGCGTCGTCCGCGCCCGGTGCCCCGTCGACCAGGGCCTGGGTCGCCTCGTCCATCACCCGCTGGGCCTCGGCGACCCCGGTGCGGCGGGCGAGGAACTCCCGCACGGTCTCGCCGGGGCGCCGCTCCGGCTCCTGCGGGAGGTGGCCGACGGTGGCGGTCGGCGGCGAGAGCCTGAGCTCTCCCTCCTCCGGCGCGACCAGGCCCGCGAGCATCCTGAGCAGCGTGGACTTGCCCGCGCCGTTGGCCCCGACCAGGCCGATCACATCTCCGGGCGCGACGACGAGGTCGAGCCCGCTGAACAGGGAACGGTCGCCGTGGCCGGCGGCGAGGTTCTTGGCGACGAGGGTGGCAGTCATCAGACTGCCGATCCTAGTGGCCGCCGCCGGTGCACAGCGCTTCGGTTCTCACCGGGCCATCGCCTCCACCAGGACACTTCCGGAGGTCCGGGCCACGACGAACGCCTCTCCCTTCACCGCCCTGGCGTCCAGGGCGATGCGGTGCCTGCCCGCTTCCAGGACGCCGTCGAAGACCTCCTGGGCGTGGGTGCGGTACAGGCGGTCGAGGCGGTACGCCGTCAGGCGCACCCGGCACGGTGAGGTGACCTCGACGCCCGCCTCGCCGTCGGCGGCGACCAGGCGGGTCAGACGGCGCTGTTCGACCGGGCTGCGGTCCAGGGCGTGCTCTATCTGGGCCACCAGCAGCGGGATGATCGGGGCGAGGCCGTCGACGTAGGCCACGTCGACGCCCGCACGTTCGAAGGAGCGGCGTACGGCGGCACGTTCCTCCTCGGTGACCGCGCGGCCGAAGGCGACGGCGCCGTAGCCGCGCAGTTCGTCGGCGTGGATGTCGCCGACCTCGCGGGTGATGTCGGCGCCGATGCCGATGATGCGCAGGGCTGCGGCGAGTTTGGCGAGGACGGCGACGCGGGCGCCGATGAGCAGGACGCGGCGGCGGGCGTTCTCCGCGTCGCCGCCTCGGAGCAGGGAGTCGAGCGCCGCCCGGTACTCGGTGCCCTCGAAGCGGAAGGGCCCTATGCCGTGGTAGCCGTTGAGTTCGAGGTCCACGGCTTCCTCGGTCTGCCAGGCGAAGTCCCGCCAGATGAAGTCGTCGCCGTCCCGCTCGATGACGGCGGTGACGGCTCCGCAGGCGAGGTCCTCGCACTCCGGGCAGCCGTAGATGACGTAACGGCCGCCCGGAAGCGGGGCGTCCGTCTCGCCCAGGAGGCTGCGGACCTGGGCGGTGAAGATCGCGGGTGGGACGTCGGAGGCCAGTGGGGAGACGGCGTCGAGGTCGGAGAGCTGGAAGAGGAGCGGGCGGCTGTCGACGATGAAGTCCACGAAGTCCCGGTGTATCTGGAAGTCACCGTTGGCGAGAACTCCACCGGCACGCATCGCCGGTGCCAGGCCGAAGGTCGCGTATGCGGCAGACATGGTGTGAGTATTCCCGCCTTTGGGGCGGTCTGAGCACGGCATGGGGCATTCCGCTAGCGGCGGGTGCCGGGGCGCTCCGCGCGGACGAGGGGACGGGCGTGCGGGCCGATGTCGGCGGCGTACGCGTAGTCGAAGGAGGAGCGGGCGAGGCGGGCCTGGACGAGCGAAGCGGGGCGCGACGGTGGCCGGGGGTACGGGGAGGAGGTCGGCGGCGCGGAGGCGGCGGGCTCCTCGGAGACGGCAGACGGCGCTGAGAAGCCGGGCGGGCCGGAGGAAGCCGGCGGCGCGAAGGAAGCCGGCAGGCCGGAGGAGGCGCCCGCCTCGGACACGGCAGACAGCCCTGAGAAGGCGGGCGGGGCAGAGGAGGTCGGCGCCTCGGAGAAGGCAGGCGGCTCGGAGGAGGCGGTCAGGCTCGCCTCCTCCGGACGTGTGCCGTCCTCAGGCGTGGTCGTGGCCCAGTGGGTCGCCCTCCGTCTCGGTGCCGGGGCCCGGGCCGATCTGGATCCCGAAGTCGCCGTCGTACTTGCGGTGGCCCTCGATCACGGCGAGTTCGACGGCCTCGGAGCCCATCTCGCCACGCACGATGACCGGATCGCGGCGCAGGTCGCGCATGAGGGCGACGCACATGCCGATCATCACGAGGACGAAGGGCGCGGCCGCCAGGATCGTGAGGTTCTGCAGGCCGGTGAGCGCGTCTCCCTGCCCGCTGCCGACGAGCAGCATGATGGCGGCGACCGCTCCGGTGACCACACCCCAGAACACGACGACGAAACGGCCGGGTTCCAGGGCGCCCTTCTGGGAGAGCGTGCCCATCACGATCGACGCGGCGTCGGCGCCCGAGACGAAGAAGATGCCGACCAGGATCATCACGAGCAGGCTGGTGACGGTGGCGATGGGGAACTCCTGGAGCACGCCGAAGAGTTGGCCCTCCGGGGTGTCCGCGCCGCCGAGCGCGCCGCCCTCCTTCAGCTTCATGGCCGTACCGCCGAAGAGCGCGAACCAGACCAGGCTGACCGTGCTGGGCACGAGGATGACCCCGCCCACGAACTGCCGGACGGTGCGGCCGCGGCTGATGCGGGCGATGAACATGCCGACGAAGGGCGTCCAGGAGATCCACCAGGCCCAGTAGAAGACGGTCCAGCTGCTGAGCCACTCCGCGACGCCCTTGCCACCGCTGGCCTCGGTGCGGCCCGCAAGTTGGGGCAGGTCGCCGAGGTAGGAGAAGACCGAGGTGGGCAGCAGGTCGAGCACGATGATCGTGGGGCCCGCGACGAACACGAACGCCGCGAGGATCAGGGCGAGCACCATGTTGGTGTTGGACAGCCACTGGATGCCCCGCTCGATGCCGGAGACGGCGGAGAGTACGAAGGCCAGGGTCAGCACGGCGATGATCGCGACGAGCAGGCCGGTGCTGACGTGGTCCATCCAGTCCAGTTCCTGGAAGCCGGAGCCTATCTGGAGGGCGCCGAGGCCGAGGGAGGCGGCGGAGCCGAAGACGGTGGCGATGATCGCGAGGATGTCGATCACCCGGCCCGCGGTGCCGTTCGCGTGCTTCTCCCCGATGAGCGGGGTGAAGACGGCGCTGATGGTCTGGCGCCGGCGCTTTCGGAAGGTGCTGTAGGCGATGCCGAGGCCGACCACCGCGTAGATCGCCCACGGGTGCAGGGTCCAGTGGAAGAGGGTGGTGGCCATCGCCGTCTCCATGCGGTCACCGGAGCCCGCGGGATTCGTGCCCGGCGGCGGGGTCGTGTAGTGCGAGAGCGGCTCGCTGACGCCGTAGAACATCAGACCGATGCCCATGCCGGCGCTGAACATCATCGCGACCCAGGACACCGTCTTGAACTCGGGTTCCTCACCCTCGACGCCCAGGTGGATGCGGCCGTAGCGGCTCATGGCCAGCCACAGGGCGAACACCACGAAACACGAGGCGGCCAGCATGAAGGCCCAGCCGCCGTTGTGGATCAACCCGTTGAGCATCGTGGTGGAGACGTCCTCCAGGGAGTCCGTCGCCGCCCAGCCCCAGATCACGAAGGCCAGGGTGATGACGGCGGTGACGCCGAACACCACCCGGTCGGTCTCGTGGCGGAGAACGCCCGCGGGACCTTCCCGGCCACCTCTCTTCTTCAGGTCTTCAGTCATCTGCGGCGCCTTCCCCCGGGGCGGTGGATATACCGGTTTTCACGCAGTTCCCCAGGACCTGCCACAGGTGCCGCAGATCTCGACCGATTCAGCAGCCGGTGTCGGGCTCCCCGGCCGTCAGGTGGTACGGCGCGCGTTCGTCGAGGAGCAGCGGGACGAGGGCGCGCAGGGGCTGGCCGAGCGGGACGTAGGTGCCCTTCGTCCGCACTCCGTGCAGGGCGAGTTCGTCCTTCACCTCCGTGTACTGGGCATCGGTGAGCCGGTAGCCGCAGGGCGGGTCCTGGATCACCTCGGCCGGTTCGGGCGGGTCGTTGTCGGCGCCGCCGAGGTGGACCGGGCCCGCGGTGGGTCTGTGGCGGGCCTCGGTGGTGGCCTTCCCGATGTGTCGGCGCCGGTCGTCGGCGAACCCGAACAGGCCCTTCAGAGCGGCCAGTTGGGAGTTCACCCGGCGCCGGTTGTTGCCCGCCTCGTCCGTGTCCGTCAGCGGTTCGACCCGGCTCTCGATCAGCAGGCCGATCGAGTGCTTGATCCCGGACATGTTGCGCAGGATACGTTCCTGACCGTCACCGGCGACCTGCTTGATCGGGGCGCCGGTGACCGGGTCGGTCCAGATGCCGTACGTACCGGTCGAGTAGCCCGCTTTCTGCGCGGCCGGTCGTACATACGCCCGGGACAGGGTCTCGGCCTCGTCGTGGACGGCCTCGTCGGTGTTGAGGTTGCGGGGCCAGAGGTCGAAGAGGTCCTTGTCGTAGTACCGCGGTGTGGCCGAGTACTCGTGCAGGTCGTAGATGATGTCCGGTTGCCGGTCGCGGATCACCCTGGCCATGGCGCGGGCCTCCGCGGTGGCCAGGGCCAGGTGGTCGCGGTTGATGTCGACGCCGTCGCTGTTGCCGCGGGTGTCGGCGGCGCGGCCGTCCGGGTTGGCGGTGGGCACGACCAGCACGGAGGTGCGGTCGAGGAAGCGCCGGGTGCGGGAGTCCTTCGCGTACGCCAGGTCGCGGACCTTGCTGAGGCAGGCCTCGCGGCCGGACGGTTCGTCGCCGTGCTGGCTGCAGACGAGGAGGACTTTGTCGGCGGCGTGGCGGGCGCCCACCTGGACGAGGTGGAGGGGGCGGCCCTGTTTCGTCGTACCGATGCGGCTGAGGGAGACCCTGTCGCTCCGGTCGACCTGTGTGAGGAAGTCCTGCTCCTCGGACTCGGACGTCCAGCGGGCGCCCTCGGTTCTTTCGAAACCGGTGCGGGGCGGGGCCTCGGACGCGTGGGCCGGCGCGGCGACCAGGGATGCGACCAGGGCCGCCGCGCCTACGGTGGTGACGGCTCGGATCCTCATCCGCCCTCCGGAACCCGGTGGACGGTGCGCGGAGCGCGGACCCCGTCGAGGGCCCCGGCCTTGTCCGGTACGACCGTCTTGGCGCCCTTCGTCGCGTACGCGAAGGCCGGCGCGCCTCCGACCAGCGGGACGCGGGCCGACGTACGGGACAGATCGATCGTCAGCGTCGGCTTGGTGGACGGCGGGTCGATGAGGTCCTTGTCGGTGCCCGCGACGATCAGGGCGAGGCGGTGGCCCGCCGGGACGACGTGGTCGGTGGCGCCCAGGTCGAGGGTGATCGTGTAGGCCTTGCCCGGGGTGAGGGGGACGCCCTTGCCGGGGTCGGCGTAGTTGCCGAGGTCGGCCCAGCCGCGGCTGACGACCGTGTAGTCGACGGCGGTGGTCTTCGCCCGGGTCTGCTTGAAGCAGGCGCTGTCGCCGGTGGTGCTCAGGCCCCAGCAGGTGCGGTCGGCCAGGGTGCTGATGCCTTCCCCGCTCGCCGCGTAGTCGCGGATGGTGTCGGGGCCGAGGTCCACGAGGACGGCGGAGAGGTGGGCCGTGGCGGTGGTCGGCGTCGCGGTCACGGTGACCTTGGAGGAGCCGGACAGGCGGAGGTCCCCGGTGAGGGTGCCGGTGGTGAAGCCCGCCTTGTCGGGGGTCGAGGTGTCGATCCGGGCGGCCCAGTCGGTCTCGCTGAGCGCGGGGTCGTCGGTGAAGGTCTCGGTGCCCTTGGCCTTGGGGAGGCCGAGGGTGCCGACGCCCGGCTGGGTGCCCTGGGCGGGTCGCAGGGTGGCCGCCGAAGTGCCGCGCGGGGGCCAGGACTTCGAGGTGACCCACTGGTCGGGGTGGCGCTCGATGTCGGCCATGGGTTCGCGGTCGATGCCGTTGTCGTAGCCGAGGAGTTCGTGGTCGAACCAGCGGTGCAGGGTGTCGACCCAGGCCGCCCGCCGGAAGTCGAAGGGGTCGACGTGGCCGGTCTGGGAGAGCCAGATCTTGCGCTCGACGCCGTGCTTCGCGAGCGCGTCCCACCACGGACCGACGTGCTGGAGACGGACGTTGAGGTCCTGCATGCCGTGCACGAGGAAGACGCTGGCCTTGACCTTCTTCGCGTCCTTCACGTAGTCGCGCTCGGTCCACAGGGGGGTCCGGTCGCCGGTGCGGGGTGCCTGGTCGACGAGCTTCTGCTGGACGGCGGCGCACTTGGTGCGGGCGTCGGGGCTGTCGACGTAGTTCGAGAGCCAGTCGGGGCCGGAGTCGTAGAGCGGGGCGCCCTCGGAGAAGTAGTAGTCGTACCAGGTGGAGATGGCGCTGATCGGGACGATGGTCCTCAGTCCCTCGACCCCGGTGGCGGCGACGCCGTTGGCGATGGTGCCGTCCCAGCTCTTGCCGATCATGCCGGTCCTGCCGTTGGTCCAGGTGGCCTTGGCCTTCGCGGTGCCGGTGCGGCTCGTGTAGGCGGTGGCTCGGCCGTTCAGCCAGTCGACCACCGCTTTCGCGGACTGGATGTCGGAGCGGCCGCCCACGTCCACACAACCGTCGGCGCGGTTGGTGCCGGCGAGGTCGACGCCCACGAAGGCGTAGCCGCGGGGCACGAAGTAGTTGTCGTAGAACAGCGGCATCTGGACGACGTTGCCGTTGGCGTCGTACGTCTTCAGCTGGCTCTCGTTGCCGCGTCCGCAGCAGGAGTAGTACGGGCTGGCGTCCATGATGACCGGGACCTTGCGGCCCTTCTGGGCGGCTTCGCGGGGCCGGACGATGTCGACGGCGACGCGGTCGGTCCTTCCGTCACCGTCGCCGTCGAGCCGGGTGTCCACCCAGACGGCCTCGCGGACGGCGTTCTCGTACGAGTAGACCGGTTGGCTCTCTCGCGGGGCCGTGTAGGCCTGTGCCTGTGCGGTCACGGGCGCGAGGAAGGTGGCCAGCAGGGCGGCGGTGGCCGCGGCGGCCGTCGCGAGCGGTCTCCAGATCGTGAAGCGCGTGCGTATCGACATGCCGCGGACGGTACTGCGGTCAACTCCCGTACAAAAGAGGGCCTCTTGGGGTCATGACGGCCGAATGGCGATCGTGTGACACGGGTGGCCGTGGACACATCCAGCTCACAGGTGGTGAATAGGCTGCGAACAGACCTCGTCCCCCCACGACTTGGAGTTCCCGTGCACCGCAGACTCATCGCACCGGGCGCGCTCGCAGCGGCCTCACTGATGCTGGCGATCCCGGCGTCGGCGGCGGACTTCTCCCCCGGCGCCCCGGGTATCGGCGACCCCTACTACCCGGCCTACGGCAACGGCGGCTACGACGTCTCCCACTACGACCTGCGGCTCAAGTACCAGCCGGCCACGGACGAACTGGAGGGCACGGCCACCCTCCTGGCGCGCACCACACAGGATCTGTCCCGCTTCGATCTGGACTTCCTCCTCGACGTGAGCGAGGTGCGGGTCAACGGCGCCAAGGCGTCGTTCTCCACGTCGGGCGAGCACGAGCTGGAGATCACGCCGAAGTCGCCGATGCCCAAGGGCACTTCCGTCACTGTGGTGGTCCGCTACAGCGGGGTGCCGTCGTCGAAGCAGGCGTACGGCTTCACCAGCTGGCACCGCACTCCCGACGGCGGGGTCGGGGCGAACGAGCCCGAGGCGGCCTGGTGGTGGTTCCCGAGCAACGACCACCCGCTCGACAAGGCGACCTATGACGTGTCGGTCCTGGTGCCGGACGGCAGCCAGGCCATCTCCAACGGCACGCTCCAGTCCACGAGTTCACGCCTCGGCTGGACCCGCTGGAACTGGCGCTCCGACAAACCACAGGCCACGTATCTCGCGACGCTCGCCGTCGGTCGGTTCGACATCACGACCGGGCTGACCGACGGCGGCATTCCGGTCGTCAACGCCTACAGCAAGGACCTCGGTGCCAACGCCGGTGCCGCGCGGGCCAGCGTGGAGCGGACCGGAGAGATCGCCGACTGGCTGAGCTCGTACTTCGGGCCGTATCCCTTCAACGCGCTCGGCGGCTATGTGCCGAACACCGACACCGGGTACGCGCTGGAGACCCAAACCCGGCCGTTCTACAGCCCTCGTCAGTTCGCGAACGGGTCCAACACCTCCGTGGTCGTGCACGAGTTGGCCCACCAGTGGTACGGCGACCTCGTGTCCGTGCACGGCTGGAAGGACATCTGGATCAACGAGGGGTTCGCTCGGTACGCGCAGTGGCTGTGGTCCGAGCACGAGGGCGAGGGGACGGCGCAGGAACTCGCCGACTACGTGTACGACTCGCACCCTGCCGACGACCCGTTCTGGACCGTGAAGCCGGGTGACCCCGGGCCGGAGAACCAGTTCGACATCGCCGTCTACGACCGGGGCGCACTGGCCCTCCAGGCGCTGCGGAACGAGATCGGGGACGAGGCGTTCTTCGCGGTGCTGAAGGGCTGGCCGCAGAAGTACGCGTACGGCAACGCGTCGGTCGCCGACTTCCAGAAGTACGCCGAGGAGGTGTCGGGGCAGCCGTTGGCCGCTCTGTTCGACACATGGCTGTTCCAGCCGTCGAAGCCGGGGGCGCCGGCGGCTCGGGGGGCGTCGATCGCTGCGGAGACCACGGAGGCTGGGGGTGTCGTACAGCCGAGGTCGTGGAAGAAGATCGCGGCGACGAACGACGTGCACGCCGACTAGGACGGCCTGGGGCCGGAGGGCGGTCCTATCCCTCGACACCCGTCGAGGTGTGGGCCGCCCCCACCGGCTTGGATTCCGGGGAGCCGCGCTGTCTGAGGTAGACGGAGAGGATGGCCAGAAGTCCGCGGAGCCGATGTAGCTGCCCCAGCTCATGGGCGGCTCGAGCCCTCGGAGTTGCTCCTCGTTGTACGCGGCGACGCCGCTGATCGACTGCGTCAGCCAGGAGAGGACGAAGACGGTGCCCATGACCAGGCCGAGGGAGTGGGAGTAGAGCCCCTGGCGCAGTCCCCCGGCGCCGGCCCATCGCGGGGAGTCCCGGTGGGTGTACCGCCCGACCTGTTGGTCCCGGTCGGATTCCGTGCCGGCCTTGTGCATCTCCGGAAGAACTGGAGGTACTCCGACTGCCAGTTCTCTGACACGTCCACGGCGAAGTCGGACGACATCAGGTATTCGCCGAATCCGACCTGGGTGAGTCCCTCGGCGGCGAGCTGGTTGTTGAAGTCCGCCTGGCCCGCGATCGCGTGGCCGACGAGGGACAGCAGGAATCCGATGCCGAAGGCCAGGCCGAGGCCGTTGTCGCGCAGGAAGCCGCGGGTGCGTGTGGTCATCGGTGCATCAGCCCCAGGACGGTGAAGTAGACGAGGCCGCTGAGGACGACGACCAGACAGAGCGTGAACATGGTCCGCATACGCCGTCAGCGCGAGGGGTGCAACCTGCGGCCACGACCTTCCAGCCGTCGTGGAACAGGGAGAGGAAGAGGGTGTCGGAGTCCAGGACGACGCGGGCCTGTCTGCCGTAGACGTCCACGCGGTGGGTGCTGCCTCCGAGGGGGATCTCCTGGGCGGCGATCGCCTTCGCGCAGCTCGCCTTCTCGTTCTCCTCCAGTTCGCTGCGGGTTTCCGGGGCGAGTGCCGCGCAGAGGCCGCTCGGATCGTCCGCGCGGAGAAGTCGTTCGAATCCGGCCGCGGTGGATTCGACGTCCGAGCGGCGCTCTCCGGCACTGCCGCAGCCCGCGAGGGCCAGTCCGACCAGGGCAGGAGAATCAGCGTGCCGATCCGGAGCGCCTTTCTCACCCCGCCCGACCCGAATGCTCCCGAATCAGGAAACGGTCGCTCGGGCCAGGAGTATGTCCCTGGTGATCGCGTCCGTCTCCGTGGACGGGACGGTGCAGGCGTGGGCGCCGGCCACCGCGCCGTAGCGGGCGCAGCGGCTCGGGGGCTCGCCGGTCAGACGGCCGAAGAGGAACGCGGCCGCGAAGGCGTCGCCCGCGCCGTTGGAGTCGATCACGGGGGCGGGTGGGGTGACCGGTGGGACGTGGGTCAGCTTGCCGTCGGTGAGGACGTGGGCACCCTCGGCACCGGCGGTGGCGACGACCGCCTCGGCGCGGCCGCGCGCGGCGATGTCGCGCATGGTGCGCTCGGGGTCGGTGAGGGCGGCCGCGGACAGGAAGACCACGTCGCCGGCGAGGGCGAACGGCTCGTGGTACGGGTTCTCGCCATCCCAGTCGTGGAGGTCGGTGGAGAGGGTGGCGCCGGTCTCGCGGAGGAGGGGCAGGGCGTGGGCGCAGGGGTGGGTGATCGAGACGTGGACGTGCCGGGCGGCTTCGGCGAGGGGGATCAGGGTGTCCGCCGGGAATCGGTCGTCGGGGTGCGCCCGGCTGGTGTCGTACAGGGACAGGCGTCTGCCGTCGGGGCCGACGAGATTGACCGCGCGCTTGGTGCCGACGGGCTGGGGTACGGCGGTGAGCGCGATGCCGCGGTCGTGGTGCAGGGCGCGGACGAGGTCGCCCTCGGGGTCGTCGCCGAGGAAGTCGAGGTGGTGGGTGCGCAGGCCAAGGGCGGCGAGGCCCACGGCGACGAAGTCTCCGGTCTGTCCGGCGCGGGTGCGGATACCGGAGTCGATCATGTAGCTGTCGGCGTGGGGCAGGGGCAGGGGCAGGTCGGGGACGTACACGATGGTGTCCACCCCGGCTCCGCCCAGCACGAGCACGTCGATGTCGCGGCTCATGTCAGTCCTCGCCGTGGTCGTGGACGGTGACGGCGAGGCCCCGATTCACCAGTCGCTCCATGATCAGCGGCTCCACCTTGGACCACTTCCCGCCGGCCAGTCCGCACCCGATCCGTGGCATGTGCACGGACGCGCCGAGCTCCACCGCCTTGTCGGCCAGCCGATCCAGCGCCTCGTCGATCGCCTCATAGCGGACCGGGACGCCCTTGCTGCCCCTCCGGATGCCCCGCTGCCCGATCATGTTGGCCACCCACACATATGGCTCGACCTGCACGAACTGCGCGGCGCCCAGACCGAAGTCGTTCGACGCGCGCTCCCGGTGCCAGGCGCGGTAGGCGGCTTCCGGCTCCGGCCAGCGGCGCGACACCGCCACGACAAAGCCCTTTCCCCAGCCCCCGATGTCGTTGCAGACATGCGCGATCAGTTTGACGCCCTTCACCGACGGGGTGGTGGCGTCGCCTCGGATGTAGTTGATCTCCCCCATGACGCCACCGTAGAGCGTGCCACTGACAACGGCTCCCCGTCAGTTGGAGGGGCGGGTGAGCAGGATGCCGCCGTAGGGGACCTGGCTGCGGTTCATGCGGGCCGTGAACTTCGGGGCCGAGGGCACACGAAGAGGTTTCACACCATTGGTGAGACAGCGATACTGCTCCACATGACGACCGACGCCCCCACCGACGCCGAGGAGCCGACCCTCACGATCGACGAGCTGGCCGCGCGGGCCGGGATCACGGTCCGCACGGTCCGTTTCTACGGCACCCGAGGGCTGCTCCCGCCGCCGGTGATCGGTCCGCGCCGGGTCGGTCACTACGGCCCCGAGCATCTCGCACGCCTCGCGCTGATCGAGGAGCTCCAGCACCAGGGCATGACGCTGGCGGCGATCGAGCGGTACATGGAGCAGCTGCCCGCCGATCTCAGCGCCCACGACCTCGCGATCCACCGGGCCGTGGTGGCCTCCTGGGCCCCGGACGCCGTGGCACGGGTGACGCGCGAGGAGCTCCAGCGGCGAGCGGGGCGGGCGCTGATCGACGACGATCTGGAGCGACTCGCCGCGATGGACGTCGTACGGCGGGACGGTGACGGCTACCGGGTCGACCTCGGCCTGCTCCGGCTCGGTGTCGGGCTGCTCGACGTCCCGCTGTCCCAGGAGGCGATCCTGGCCTCGCGGAAGGTGCTGATCGAGCACTCCCGGGCCGCCGCGCACGAGCTGTCCCAGCTGTTCCGGGGCGAGGTGTCCCAACGCGACGCGCAGGACGTGAAATCACTGTCCGCGCACATGGAACCCCTGGTCGTCCAGGCCTTGTTGACGACGTTTCAGCGGTCCCTGAAGGAGGAGCTGCGAGGATGGACGGCAGAGATGGACGGAGCGTCCTGACACGAGACGCGTCCTGGTGACTCCGCTATGACCGGAGCGGTACGTCGACGAGCAGCGGGCCGGTGAGTCCGCTCGCGCCGGACACCAGCTCCTTCAAGTGGTCGGCGCTGTCGGCCCGGACGGCGTCGACGCCGAAGAAGCGGGCCGCCTGGGTGAAGTCGAGGGGGCCCAGTTCGGTGCCGGGGCAGGTGCCTTCGCCGCCCATCGCCGTGTAGGTGTCCTGGACGGTGCGGTAGACGCCGTTGTTCATGACGACGAAGAGCACGGGGGCCTTCTGGCGGGCCGCGCTCCACAGGCCCTGGAGGCCGAAGAGGGTGCAGCCGTCGCCCAGGACAGCGACGACAGGACGGCCGGGTTGGGCGAGGGATCGGCCCACGGCGGCGCCGATGCCCCAGCCGAGGCCGCCGCCGACGGTGTGGGTGTAGCTGCCGGGGCTCTCCAGTCGTACGTGCCGGCGGAGCAGGAGACCCACCGTGATGGCCTCCTCCACGACCACCGCGTCCGGCGGAAGGCCGCTCGCCACGGCGTGCGCGGCGGCCCAGGGGGCGAGGGGGGCCGGGGAGTAGGCGGCCCGGGCCGCGGCCTCGGCGCGGTCGCGGTCGGCGGTGTGCTGTTCACCGGCGCGCAGGACGCGGGCCTTCGCGGTGTGTTCGGGTACGCGCTCGCGGAGCAGGTCCGCCAGGCGGTGCAGGGAGGGGGCGAGGGCGCCGACCAGGCCTGTGTCGGCGGGGAAGTTGCGGCCGATCTCGTCCTGGTCGGAGTCGAGTTGGAGGACGGTGAGACCGGCGGGCAGGGCGGGGCCCGGGGTGTAGTGGTGGGGGGTGAAGGCGTGGGCGCCGGCGATCAGGAGGGTGTCGTAGGGAGCGAGTGCCTCTCGGATCGCGTCGTGGCGGGGTGGGAGCATGCCCGCGTACAAGGGGTGCGTGGTCGGGAAGTTGAGGGCGTCCGCCATCGGCTGGTGGTGGACCACCGCTCCGCAGGTCTCGGCTGTGCGGACGAGTGCGCCGAGGGCGTCCTCGCGGGCCACGCCGTCGCCGGCGACGATCGCGGGGCGGGCGGCCGCTCCCAGGAGTACGGCGGCCCGTTCGATGCCGGGGGCCGGGCCCTGCGGGGGTGCGGGGGTGCGGGGTGGGATCTCCAGTTCCGTGTCCTCCTGGAGGAGGTCCGTGGGGATGGAGAGGAACACCGGTCCTGCGGGCGGGCGTTGAGCCAGGGCGAAGGCTCGGCGAAGCGCCAGGGGGAGGTCGCGGGCGTGCTGGAGGTCGTACGTCGCCTTCACCGCGGGAGTCGCGAGGCCGATCACGTCGCCGGAGAGCATCGGGTCCTGCTGGAGGTGGCGGCGGTCCTGTTGGCCTGCCGTGACGACCAACGGGGTGCGGGAGCGGCGGGCGTTGAGGAGGCCTATGAGGCCGTTGGCGAGGCCCGCGGCGATGTGGAGGCTGACGAAGGCGGGGCGGTGCGTGGCTCTGGCATAGCCGTCGGCCATGGCCACCACGGAGCCCTCGTGGACGCCCAGGACGTACTCGGGGGCGTCCTTCGTCTGTGACAGGGCTGCGAGGAAGGGCAGTTCGGTGGTGCCCGGGTTGCCGAAGACGCGGTCCACGCCCTCGTCTCGGAGGATTTTTAGGACGGCGAGGGCGGGGCGGTGACCCATGGTGGCTCCTCGTGGGGGGAGGGGGCAGCGGTGGGGCCTGGTGACCGGCTTGTGGGTCAGCGTCGGGGAGGTGGGGGGTGTGGGGCAAGGGGGCGTGTCGCTCAGCGGTGCGGGGCGGCGGGGAGGTTTTCGCCCCGCCGCCCCTACCTGTCCCATCACCAGGGGCGCTGCCCCTTCGACCCCGTTCCTGGGGGCTGCGCCCCAGACCCCATCGGCCCGAAGGGCCTCGTCCTCAAACGCCGGACGGGCTGAGATGCCCGGACCGGCGTACAAAAGCCCCGGTCACTCGTCCCCGAACCGCTCCCCCTTCTCCGCCTTCTCCACCAGCAGCGCCGGCGGCGTGAACCGCTCCCCGTACCGGTCCGCCAGCTCCCGCGCGCGAGTCACGAAACCTTGCAGACCGCCCTCGTAGCCGTTGATGTACTGCAGGACGCCGCCCGTCCAGCCCGGGAATCCGATGCCGAAGATCGAGCCGATGTTGGCGTCGGCCACCGAGGTCAGGACTCCCTCCTCCAGGAGCTTGACCGTGTCCAGGGCCTCGGAGAAGAGCATGCGTTCCTGCATGTCTTTGAAAGGCACCGTCTCGAAGGTGATCTCCGAGCCCTGGCGGGTGAAGTGTTCGCGCAGGCCCGGCCAGAGGGCGACCCGCTTGCCGTCGTCGCCGTAGTCGTAGAAACCGCCGCCTCCGCTGCGGCCGGTGCGGCCGAACTCGTCGACCATGCGGTCGATGACCGCCTCCGCGGGGTGGGGCGTCCAGGTGCCGCCCGACTCCTCCACCGCCTGCCTGGTCTCCTTGCGGATCTTGCGCGGGAGCGTCAGCGTCAACTCGTCCATCAGGGACAGGACCTTGGCCGGGTAGCCCGCCTGGGCCGCCGCCTGTTCGATCGACGCGGGCTCGATGCCCTCGCCGACCATCGCGACGCCCTCGTTGAGGAAGTGGCCGATCACGCGGGAGGTGAAGAACCCGCGGGAGTCGTTGACGACGATCGGGGTCTTCTTGATCTGGCGGACCAGGTCGAAGGCCCGGGCCAGCGCCTCCTCGCCCGTGCGCTCGCCCTTGATGATCTCGACCAGCGGCATCTTGTCGACCGGTGAGAAGAAGTGCAGGCCGATGAAGTCGTTCTGGCGCTCCACGCCTTCGGCCAGCGCGGTGATCGGCAGGGTCGAGGTGTTGGAGCACAGCAGCGCGTCCGGCTCGACGATGTGCTGGATCTCCTGGAAGACCTTGTGCTTGAGCGCCGTGTCCTCGAAGACCGCCTCGATGACGGCGTCGCAGCCGGCCAGGTCCTGGGGGTCGGCGGTCGGGGTGATGCGGGCCAGGAGCGCCTCCGCCTTCTCCTGGGTCGTACGGCCCCGGGAGACCGCCTTCGCGCAGAGCTTCTCCGAGTAGGCCTTGCCCTTGGCGGCCGCCTGCGCGGACACGTCCTTGAGGACCACGTCGATGCCCGCGCGGGCACACGAGTACGCGATGCCCGCGCCCATCATCCCGGCGCCGAGCACGGCCACCTTGCGGACCTGGCGAGGCTGCACGCCCTTGGGGCGGTTCGCGCCGGAGTTCACCGCCTGGAGGTCGAAGAAGAACGCCTGGATCATGTTCTTCGAGGTCTGGCCGGCGGCGAGTTCGACGAAGTAGCGCGCCTCGATGACCTGCGCGGTCTCGAAGTCGACCTGGGCGCCTTCCACCGCGGCCGCGAGGATGTTGCGCGGGGCCGGGTAGGGCGCTCCGTTGGTCTGCTTGCGCAGGCTCGCCGGGAAGGCGGGCAGGTTGGCCGCGAACTTCGGGTTGGCGGGCGTGCCGCCGGGGATGCGGTAGCCCGGCTTGTCCCAGGGCTGCTGGGACTCGGGGTTGGCCTCGATGAACGCGCGGGCCTTGGCGAGCAGTTCATCCTGTGTGGTGGCCACGTCGTCGACCAGGCCGTTCTGGAGGGCGCGCTGCGGGGCGTACTGCGTGCCCTGGAGCAGGACCTTCAGGAGGGCGTCGGCGATGCCCAGGAGGCGGACCGTGCGGACCACGCCGCCGCCCCCCGGGAGCAGGCCGAGCGTGACCTCGGGGCAGCCGATCTTGGAGCCGGGCGCGTCGAGGGCGATGCGGTGGTGGCAGGCCAGGGCGATCTCGTAACCGCCGCCCAGGGCAGCGCCGTTGATCGCGGCGACGACCGGCTTGCCCAGGGTCTCGATGCGGCGCAGGTTGCGCTTGATGGCGAGGCCGCCGTCGAAGAGGTCCTGCGCGGTCTCGGGGGTGACCCGGATGAGGTCGCGCAGGTCGCCGCCGGCGAAGAAGGTCTTCTTGGCGGAGGTGATGATGACACCGCGGATGGTGTCCTTCTCGGCCTCCAGGCGGTCGGTGATCACCGCGAGGGAGTCGCGGAACGCCTGGTTCATGGTGTTGGCGGACTGGTTCGGGTCGTCGATG
This sequence comes from Streptomyces sp. NPDC048420, assembly GCF_040651535.1. Taxonomy (NCBI): domain Bacteria; kingdom Bacillati; phylum Actinomycetota; class Actinomycetes; order Kitasatosporales; family Streptomycetaceae; genus Streptomyces; species Streptomyces sp. NPDC048420. The sequence goes on along the minus strand of NZ_JBEZKG010000013.1, from coordinate 67,417 downwards.
ACGAGGGTGACGACGCCGGTACGGTCCTGTTCCCAGCGGATGGTCGTGGACTGAGTGCTCATGTGGAAGTGCTCCGTGTGATCCGTCGTATCCGTGGGAGGGGGTCAGATGCGCTCGACGATGGTGGCGATGCCCATGCCGCCGCCCACACAGAGCGTCGCGAGGCCGTACCGCTTGTCCTGGCGCTCCAGTTCGTCGATCAGGCTGCCCAGGATCATGGCGCCGGTCGCGCCGAGCGGGTGGCCCAGCGCGATCGCGCCGCCGTTGACGTTGACCTTGTCCAGGGACAGGCCCATGTCCCTGACGAAGCGCAGGACGACGGCCGCGAAGGCCTCGTTGATCTCGACGAGGTCGATGTCGTCGATGGTCAGCCCGGCTTTGGCGAGGGCCTTGCGGGTGGCGGGCGCGGGTCCGGTGAGCATGATGGTGGGCTCGGAGCCGGAGACGGCCGCGGAGACGATCCGCGCGCGGGGGGTGAGGCCGTAGCGCTCGCCGACCTCCTTGGAGCCGATCGCGACGAGCGAGGCGCCGTCCACGATGCCGGAGGAGTTGCCCGCGTGGTGGACGTGGTCGATCTTCTCGACCCAGTGGTACTTCTGGAGGGCCACCGCGTCGAAGCCGCCCAGGTCGCCGATGTCCGCGAACGACGGCTTGAGCTTCGCGAGGGAGTCGGCGGTGGTGCCGGGCCGCAGGTGCTCGTCGTGGTCGAGGACGGTCAGGCCGGCGCGGTCCTTCACGGGGACGACCGAGCGGTCGAAGCGGCCCTCCTTCCAGGCCGTCGCCGCGCGCTCCTGGGAGAGGGCCGCGTACTCGTCGACGTCGCGCCGCGAGAAGCCCTCGATCGTGGCGATCAGGTCGGCGCCGATGCCCTGCGGCACGAAGTTGACGGCGAGGTTGGTCATCGGGTCGTTGAACCAGGCGCCGCCGTCGGAGGCCATCGGCACCCGGGACATGGACTCGACGCCGCCCGCGAGGACCAGGTCCTCCCAGCCCGAACGCACCTTGGCGGCGGCCATGTTGACGGCCTCCAGGCCCGAGGCACAGAAGCGGTTCTCCTGTACACCGGCCACCGTGTCCGGCAGTCCGGCGGCCACGGCGGCGATGCGGGCGATGTCGGAGCCCTGGTCGCCGACCGGGCCGACGACGCCGAGCACGATGTCGTCGACCGCCGCCGGGTCCAGATCCGGGAAGCGGGCGCGGATCTCGTGGATGAGTCCCACGACCAGGTCGATGGGCTTGGTGCCGTGCAGGGCGCCGTTCGCCTTGCCGCGGCCGCGCGGGGTGCGGATCGCGTCGTACACGTACGCTTCGGTGCTCACGAGGAAGCCTTTCAATGAGGGTCAGCTCAGCAAAGAACGGCCGATGATCTCTTTCATGATCTCGGTCGTGCCGCCGTAGATGGTCTGGATCCGGCCGTCGGTGAAGGCCCGCGCGACCGGATATTCGCTCATGTAGCCGTAGCCGCCGTGCAGTTGCAGGCAGCGGTCCGCGACCCGCTTCTGGAGTTCGGTCGCCCACCACTTGGCCATGGAGGCGTGGACGGCGTCCAGTCCTCCGTCCGAGTGGTCCTCGACGCAGCGGTCGACGAACGTCCGCGTGACGGCGCACTCGGTGGCCATCTCGGCTATCTCGAACCGGATGTGCTGCTTGGTGGCGAGCGGCCGTCCGAAGGCCTCGCGCTCCTTGACGTACTCGGTGGTGATCTCCAGGAGGTGCTCGGCGGCGGCGATCGCGGAGACGGCGATGCTCAGGCGCTCCTGGGCGAGGTTGGTCATCAGGTGCCCGAAGGCGCCGTCGCGCGCGCCCAGGAGGTTCTCCTTGGGCACGCGTACGTCGTGGAAGAACAGTTCGGCCGTGTCCTGGGCCTTCTGGCCGATCTTGTCGAGGTTGCGGCCGCGCTCGAAGCCCGCCATGCCGCGCTCGACAACCAGGAGCGAGAGTCCGCGGGCCCCGCCCTCGGGCGTGGTCTTCGCGACGACGATCACCAGGTCGGCGATGATCCCGTTGGAGATGAAGGTCTTGGAGCCGTTCAGCAGCCAGTGGTCGCCACGGTCCTCCGCGTGGGTCCGGATGCCCTGGAGGTCGGAGCCCGCCCCGGGTTCGGTCATGGCGATGGCGGTGACGAGCGAGCCGTCGCAGAAGCCGGGCAGCCAGCGGCGCTTCTGCTCCTCGGTGGCGAGGCCGGTGAGATACGGGCCGATGACGTCGTTGTGCAGCCCCAGCGCGAGTCCGGGAGCGCCCGCGCGCGTGAACTCCTCGGCGAGGACGGTGGCGTAGCGGAAGTCGGTCGTGCCGCCGCCCCCGAACTCCTCGGGCACGGCGAGCCCGAGCAGGCCCTGCTTTCCGGCCGCCCGCCATGCCTCGCGGGAGACGATGCCGTCCTTCTCCCACTGCTCGTAGTGCGGCAGGACCTCCCTGGCCAGGAAGGCGCGCACGGTCGCACGGAACGCGTCGTGCTCGGGGGCGAAGATCTGCCGCTTCATTCGGGGCCCTTCCGGAGTTCCTGGTCTTTCACGAGGTCCGGTACGTCCCAGTCTCGTGCCACCTCGGCGGTGTCGGCGCCGGCCCGGGCGGGCCCGGTGCGGACGGCCGTGGGGGTCGCGGAGAAGCGGGGCGCGGGCGCGGGCTGGGTGATGCCGCCGTGGTCGGTGAAGGTGCCGCGGGCGGCGAGGTGCGGGTGGTGCGGGGCCTCGCGCAGCGACAGGACGGGCGCCACGCACGCGTCGGTGCCCTCGAAGACGGCCGCCCACTCGTCACGGGTACGGCTGCGGAAGCGGGCCGCGACCGCCTCGCGCAGGTCGCCCCAGCGGGTCCAGTCCTTGCGGGCGTCGGAGAAGTGGGTGAGGCCGAGGAGGTCGAGGAACCGGTCGTAGAACTGCGGCTCCAGAGCGCCCACCGCCATGTACTTGCCGTCGGCGGTCTCGTAGGTGCCGTAGTACGGGCAGCCGCCGTCGAGGAGGTTGGCGCCGCGCCGGTCCTGCCAGCCGCCGGCCGCGGTCATGGCGTGGATCATCGCGGCGAGGTGGGAGGTGCCGTCGACGATCGCGGCGTCGACGACCTGGCCGGTGCCGGTCGCGCGCGCGTGGTGCAGGGCGGCGAGGACGCCGACGACGAGGTAGAGGGAGCCGCCCGCGTAGTCGCCGAGGAGGTTTGCGGGGACGGCCGGGGGACGGCCCGGTTCGCCGATCATGCCGAGGGTGCCGGTGAGGGCGATGTAGGCGATGTCGTGCCCGGCGCGCTGGGCCAGCGGTCCCTCCTGGCCCCAGCCGGTCATCCGGCCGTAGACGAGGGCGGGGTTGCGGGCGTGGCAGTCCTCGGGGCCGACACCGAGACGTTCGGCGACGCCGGGGCGGTTGCCCTCGATCAGGATGTCGGCGCGGGCCGCGAGGTCGAGCACGCGCACGGGGCCGTCGGGGGCCTTGAGGTCGACGACCACCGAGCGCTTGTTGCGGTTGGTGATGTCGTGGTCGGGGTTGATCGCGAGTGCGGCACCGCCGGGGCGGGACACCTGGACGACGTCGGCCCCGAGGTCGGCGAGGAGCATGGCGGCGAACGGGCCGGGCCCGATACCGGCCAGCTCGACCACGCGCACGCCGGTGAGCGGGCCGTGCCCGGGCGTCGTTGCCGTTGTCATCCAGCCCCCATTGGCGTGACACAACCGATGTAACACCAGTGATGCTAAGAACGTGTTCCAGTGGACACAAGACCGAACGAGCAAGCGCTTAGCCAATTATCGGCCCGGTCACCGCTCCTCGAGCTCCGCTATCAGCCGTTTCGGCGCGATCGCGCGGTAGCTCTCCTCGACCCAGTCGCACAGCAGGTCCGCCGCCGGTGCACCCTTCTCCGCGAGCGGGACCCGGACCCAGCCGGCCTTGCCGAGGCCGTAACCGGCGGGCTCGGCGCCCGGGAAGGTCAGCGCGTGGGCGTGGGCCTCGGCGCCCTTGAGCTTCACGGTGACGCCCATCGGGTAGCTGCCGTCGCTCATGCCCAGGAAGACGAACACCTTCTTGTTGACCTTGGCGACGGTCTCGCCCCACGGGAACTCTTCGGTGGCACCCGGCAGCGCGAGGGCGAACTCGCGCGCTTTCTCCCACTTCGTCAGGGCATTCCTGGGCACGGCCACCGTCCCACCTCCGGGCTCGTCGTCGGGCTCCGCACTCCTCACGCTAGCCTCGGCCACCGACAACGGCGCGTGCGACGGGATCTGGAGTGTCATGAGCAGGCTGAAGAGGTCGGAGCGTCCCTACGACATCGTGCTGTTCGGAGCGACCAGTTTCGCGGGAGCGCTCACGGCGGAGTATCTCGCCGCACACGGCCCGGAGGATCTGCGCTGGGCGATCGCCGGCCGCAACGAGGACAAGCTCCGGGCGCTGCGCGAGCGACTGCCCGAGGGCACGGACGTCGGGGTGCTCACAGCGGACGTGTCGGACCCTCAGTCGCTGCGCGCCCTCGCCGGGCACGCGCGTGTGCTCGCCACCACGGTCGGGCCCTACCTGACGTATGGCGAGGAGGTCGTCGCCGCCTGCGCGGAGGCGGGGACGGACTATCTCGACCTCTCCGGCGAGCCGGAGTTCGTGGACCTGATGTACGTCCGGCACGACGCACGCGCGCGTGAGACGGGCGCACGGCTGGTGCACGCGTGCGGGTTCGACTCGATCCCGCACGACCTGGGGGCGTACTTCACGGTCCGGCAGCTGCCTGAGGGCGTGCCGCTCACCGTCGACGGGTTCGTGACCGCGGACGGCATGGTCTCCGGCGGGACGTTCGCCTCGGCGCTCAACCAGTTCGCCCGGGGCCGGCAGATGATCGCCGCCGCACGGGACCGGGGACGGCACGAGCCCCGCCTGGTGGGTCGGCGGGCCGCCGCGCCCGCCGGCACCCCGCGGTACGCGCAGGAGGTGGGCGCCTGGGCCCTGCCGCTGCCGACCATCGACGCGCAGATAGTCCGGCGCTCCGCGAAGGCCCTGGAGCGTTACGGTCCCGACTTCCGCTACCGCCACTACGCGGCCGTACGGCATCTGCCCATGGCGGTGGGCGGGGTCGCGGCCGTGGGCGCGCTGTTCGCGGCGGCCCAGCTGCCGCCCGCCCGGCGCTGGCTGTCCGGCCGGGTCAGGCCGGGTGACGGGCCGAGTGCCGAGAAGCGGGCGAAGAGCTGGTTCTCCGTGCGTTTCGTCGGCGAGGGCGGCGGTCGTCGGGTGTTCACCGAGGTCGCGGGCGGCGACCCCGGATACGACGAGACGGCGAAGATGTTCGCAGAGTCGGCGCTGTCCCTGGCCTTCGACGACCTCCCTGAGACGTCCGGTCAGGTCACGACGGCGGTGGCGATGGGGGACGCGCTGATCGACCGGCTGCGGCGGGCCGGGATCACCTTCCGTGTGGCATCGGCTCGATGAGCCCGCGTCAGAAGGACCAGCCGGCCACCGTGTAGATCATCCCCACGATCCAGCCGAGCCCCGCGAGCACGCCGAGGACGAGTGCGGCGGTCACGGCGCGCTCGACGGGCCGGTTCGGGTCGGCGAGGGGCTTGGGGGAACTGTGGGTCATGCGGTGCGTCGTCATGCGGGACAGCCTGCCGATCGCACCGGGGCACGCACATCCGTACAGATACTCAGACGACGTACTCAGTACGCCGCCGGGCACGGTCAGGAGGTCGCCTCCCGCAGCGCCCGTCGGCACAGCGCGTCCGCCCTGCGCGTCGTCTCCGGCAGGCGGTAGGCCGGCGTGAGTGCGATGGCGTGGGCGCAGGCGTTGTCGAGGCTCACGCGGTGCCCGACCGAGACGAAGACCGGTTTGACCGCCTCGCGCGTGCGCAGGGCCCGGCCGACCTCCTCCGCGCCCGCCAGCAGCGGCGTCCACGCGCCGCGCCGGGCGCCGGGATCGTCGTAGGTGAAGGTGAACGGGTTCTTGGCGATCCCGATCGCCGGCAGGCCGGTGAGGACGCCGAGGTGGCTCGCGAGGCCGAAGCGGCGGGGGTGGGCGAGGCCGTAGCCGTCGCAGACGACCAGGCCGGGCGGGCACGGAAGGGTGTCGAGGGCCGCCAGGACGGTGGGGAGCTCGCGGAAGGCGAGCAGGCCGGGGACGTACGGGAAGGAGACCTTCCCCACCGCAGTCGCCTCGGCCACGACCCGCAGAGTCGCCGCGTCCAGCACCACGGCCGCCGCCGCGACGACGTCCCGTTCGTCGTCGTAGGCCACGTCGACCCCGGTGACATGGCCGCTGCCGGGCAGCGGGCCGGGATCGTCGAGGACCACCCGAGTCCTCAACTCGTCCTGGACGGCGCGTGCTTGTTCCTCGTTCGCGGGCCAGCCCGCGGGAATGTCTACGGTCGTCATGGTGGGAACGAGGGTACGGCGGAGCGGCGTAGGCTCGCGATCATGTTCATACTGGAGCTGACCTACACCGCCCCTCTCGATGCCGTGGACGCCGTGCTGCCGGCGCATGTCGCCTGGCTGGACGAGCAGTACGGCAAGGGAGTCTTCCTGGCGTCCGGGCGCAAGGAACCCCGCGACGGCGGCGTGATCATCGCCGTCGCGGAGAACCGCGCGCGGATCGAGGAGATCGCAGAGGGCGACCCGTTCGTCACGGCCGGGGTGTGTGCGTACCGCATCACCGAGTTCGCCGCGACGAAGACCGTCCCCGCGCTGGAGGAGTACCGGGAGACCGTCGGCTGAGTGTCAGCTCTTGCCGCCGAGGGCGCGCTGGAGCTGGCTCTTGTTCATGTCCGAACGGCCCTTGACGCCCTTGCGCTTGGCCTCCTCGTAGAGCTGGTCGTAGGTCGGGCCCTGGGAGCCCTTGCCGGAGCGCTGACCGCCCCGCTTGCCGGACGACATGTCCTGGGTGGAGGTGCGGCTGGCGCTCTTGGACTCGCCGGAGCGGGCGCGTTCCTTGTTGACGGTCCGCGCCGCGATCTCCTTGGCGCGTCCGGTGCTCTCGCCCCGGTCCTCCGCGCTCTTCTTGATGTGCTCGTACTGGCGTTCGCGCTTCGGGTTCGAACCGGCTGGCATAGGGGATCACTCCTTTCGCCGTCGGCGACCGGGTACCCACATTTCGCCACTCAGTTCTCCAGCCGGGCCACCCGCCCCTTCTCCCCGGCGGCCCAGCAGCCGCCGTCGACCGTGCAGTCCACGGTGTCGTACGAGCCGCTGTCCACGGTCCGCCAGGTCCGGCCGCCGTCCGTGGTGAGGTCGGTGCCGGTGGGGCCGACCGCGAGGGCGGCGGAGCGGCTGTGGGGAAGCCACGCCACGCCGGAGCGGTAGGCGTTCACCGGGACCGCGGCGGGCCGCCAGGAGGCACCTCCGTCGCCGGTGCGGGCGGCGGCCTGAGGGGAGCTCTGGTCGGGGCGGTAGTCGCCGCCGACGGCGAGTCCGTGCGCACGGTCGCGGAAGGCGAGCGCGAAGACGCCCTTGGCCGGGTCGCCCGCCGGGATCGGTGTGTCGGAGGCCGTCCAGGTCAGGCCACGGTCTGCGGAGTGCAGTACGCGCGCGCGTGCGGCGCCGCCGGTGGCCAGCCAGACATCGCGCGGGCCCGAGCTGACCAGGCACTGGCCGCTCGCCGCGAACCCCGCCTCGCCGTCGAGCGCGGCGGGCATCCCGGTGTTCGGCAGCACCTTCCAGGAGCGGCCGCCGTCGGCGGTCGACAGGATGCGGAACTTCCCGTCGACCGGGTCGCTCATGGCGAGGCCGTGACGGCGGTCGAAGAAGGTGAGGCAGTCGTAGAACGCCTTGGCGTCGGTGTTGCGGAAGGACTCGGTCCAGGTCGCGCCGCCGTCCTCGGTGCGGTACACGCGGGACGCCTCGCCCTCCCCGATGGCCAGCACCACCGCCCGGCGGGCGTCGAACGCCTCGATGTCCCGGAACTGGAGCTCGGCGGCGCCGGGCGGCGAGACGTTTCGCCAGCTCGCTCCGCCGTCCGTGGTGCGCAGCACGGTGCCCTGGGTACCGGCCAGCCAGGCGGTGTCCCGGCTGACGGCCGAAAGCCCCCGGAACCGCACCTCGGGGGTGCCGCTGTCCTTGAGCTCCCAGTGCGGCGTACGGCCGTCCGGGCCGTACGCCTCGGCCGGTACGGCGGTCAGGGCGGCCAGCGCCGCCGCACAGGCCGCTCCCGCGGCGAGGGTCCGGCTCATCAGGCCCACCCGTCTCCAGAATCGCGTGTTCCCCGTGTTCCCCGTGTTCCCCGTGTCCCGCATGTTCCCCAAGCGCCTCATGGCGGGCGAAGCTAGTGCACGCCCTCGGCGTCGTCCAGATGCCCTCGGCAGTCAGCCGGGTGGTGCGCAGGTCGCCACAAGTGCCTCTCGGGGCACGGGAGGAGGGCTGGATCACACCCGTGCATGAAGACGGTGACAGAGGTCACTCGACTTTCGTGTACACGGACTGGCCCATTCCGACGTCTCTTCCAGTGCCCGTCCCGTCCCGGAAGTCCAACCAGCCGTCACAAGGGAGCAAGGCGTTGTCCACCGTCATCGAGCAGCCCGTCGAGGCCCGTCTCGTCGCCGCGGCACCGCGGATGCCGAGCATTCCCGCCACACTGCACTACGACCGCTGCGATCCGTTCGCCGTCCGCATGACCTTCCCCGCCCCGGCCACCCTGGAGGGCGTCGAGGTCTGCTGGACCTTCAGCCGCGAACTGCTCACCACCGGCCTGCACGAGCCCGACGGCCATGGCGACGTCCGGGTGCGGCCGTACGGCTACGACCGCACGGTTCTCGAGTTCCACGCCCCCGAGGGCACCGCCGTCGTGCATGTGCGCACGGGCGAGCTGCGCCGCTTCCTGGAGGCCACGAACGACCTCGTGCCGACCGGTCTGGAGCACCTCCAGCTCGACCTCGACCACGACCTGGCGGAGCTGATGCGCGACGCCCTCTGAGGCGTCCCGTCGGCCATGGGCCCCCAACAGGGTGTCGGGCCGGCGCAGCCAGGCGTGCGCGTCGAACGTCCCCGCGTCCAGCAGCTCCCGCGCGACGCGGCGGACCAGGGCGTGCGCGGCCTGGGCCAGGCCCGGAGCGGAGGCGGGCAGCGTCGGGTGCGGCTTGTTCCGGGACGGCCGGTTCGAGGACGGCCGGGTACGGACCGCGTCGGTACGGCTGGCCGAATACGGAGTGCGTCGGTACGGCTGGCCGGTTCCGGGACGGCCAGGCACGGGCCGCGTCGGGTAGGGCCGCGTCGGGTAGGGCCGGGCACCAGGACAGCCGGACACCAGGAACGGCCGGACACGGACCGCCTCGCGTACAGCCGGTACCAGGACAGCCGGACACCAGGGACGCCCGGACACGGACCGCCTCGCGTACAGCCGGTACCAGGACAGCCGGACACCAGGACAGCCGGGCACCAGGGACGCCCGGAAACGGACCGCCTCGGGTAAGCACCGCGTCGGGCAAGGCCGGTACCAGGGCAGCCGGACACCAGGGACGCCCGGACACGGACCGCCTCGGGTACAGCCGGTTCCAGGACAGCCCGATACCAGGACGGCCCGGTACCAGGACGCCCGGTACCAGGACGGCCCGGCGCCGGGCCCGGTCATCACGATGGTCAGTGGTTTGTCGACGTCCTAGGCCAATCCGTCCGTCCGCCAGTCCTCCGCCGCCGGGAACCGGAGACCGCTCAGGCCCCCGCCGCGACCGAGGTCGCCGCCACCGCCGCGCGGACCCCGTCGACGACCTTCCGCAGCGCCGGAGCGGCCGTGTCACCGCGCTCGACCAACTCTTCGACACGCTTCTCGTACCGGGCGGCCTCCTCGCGGGTCCACAGCGTGCGCAGCCCGGCCGCGGCCGCGAGCGCGATCAGGGCCGCGTCCCGCTCGGACAGCTCCACGACCGGCATGGGCCCCCGAAGGACCTGCCGAGCCTCCTCCTGCAACGCCTCGACCGCTGCCGGGCGCTCCAGGTCGTAGTCCACCGTGGGAAAGAGCCCGAGGGCCCGCTTCTTCCTGGGCCGCAGATATCCGCCCGCGGCGAGTTGTTCCCGTACGGCGTCCAGGGTGAACCGGTTCCGGAGCGTCACCCAGGCGCGCCACCGGTGCGGCCGGGACTCGTGGACCAGTTCGAGCAGCCCGTCCAGGACGGGGTCCCCCGGGTACGCGTCCAGGTCGGCGGGCGTGGCGATGCCGTCCTCGTCGACGAGCAGACCGAGCCGGGCCAGTTCGACGAGGGCGCCGGCCCTGACCAGGCGGGGCACCTCGTCGGCTCCCACGACCTCGGCCTTCGAGATGTCCCAGGCCAGCAGGTAGAGATGGGCCGGCAGGGAGAGCGGGCCGTCGGGCACGGGGCCTCCTCGTGAGCGTTAATCCGTTGACAGCTCTTCGGCCGCCTCGTACGTTGTAGAACGGTTCTGTTGTCGTCGATCGGAGAAGGACGTTGCTCGTCTGAGGTCCTGAGACACCGTGTCACACACGTGAGGTGTGTGCACCGCGTGCGACCTCGGCATACGAGCCGTTCCCGACGAGCAGGGCCTTTTTCGCGCCCCCGGATCCTCTCGTCTCCCGTCGGTCGCAGGTGTCTCGATACGCGTTTGCCCCTTCTCGCTTCGAGCAACCGCGGAGACTCGTATGTCTACATCCGTCACCTGCACCACCCTCGCCTTCTCCTGGCCCGACGGCACCCCCGTCTTCGAGGGCCTCGACATCGCCTTCGGCCCCGGCCGGACCGGTCTCGTCGGCGTCAACGGGTCAGGAAAGTCAACCCTGTTGAAGCTGATCGCCGGTGAACTCGCCCCGGCCGACGGCACCGTGCGCGTCGCGGGCGAGGTCGGCTACCTCCCGCAGAACGTCACGCTCGACACCGGCCTGAAGGTCGACGAGGCACTCGGCATCTCGGCGCAGCGCGCCGCCCTGCACGCCATCGAGGCGGGCGACGTGGCCGAGGAGCACTTCGAGACGGTCGGCGACGACTGGGACGTGGAGGAGCGGGCCCTGGCCACCCTCGGCGAACTCGGGCTCGGCCACATCGGGTTGGACCGCGGGATCGGCGAGGTCTCGGGCGGCGAGTCGGTGCTGCTGCGCCTCGCCGCGCTGCTGCTGCGCCGACCCGACGTCCTGCTCCTCGACGAGCCGACCAACAACCTGGACCTGTACGCCCGCAGGCGGCTGTACTCGGCCGTCGCGTCCTGGCCGGGGGTCATGGTCGTGGTCAGCCACGACCGCGAACTCCTCGACCTGGTCGACCAGATCGCCGATCTGCGCTCCGGGGAGGTCACCTGGTACGGCGGTAACTTCTCCGCCTACGAGGAGTCCCTCGCCGTGGAACAGGAGGCGGCGGAGCGGATGGTGCGGGTCGCCGAGTCCGACTTCCGCAGGCAGAAGCGCGAACTGGTGGACGCTCAGGTCAAGTTGGCCCATCGCAGGCGTTATGCCCAGAAGATGTACGACTCCAAGCGCGAGCCTCGGGCCGTGATGAAGCTGAAGAGCCGCTCGGCGCAGGTGTCCGCGGGCAAGCACCGGATCATGCACGAGGAGAGGCTCTCCGAGGCGAAGGAACGGCTCGACGAGGCGGTGGAGGCCGTACGGGACGACGACGAGATCCGCGTCGACCTGCCGTACACGGCCGTACCGGCGGGCCGTACGGTCCTGACCCTCATGGACCTCCAACTCGCCTACGGAGCACGGGTGAAGGGCGGCTTCGACCTGCGGGGCCCCGAGCGGGTCGCGCTGATCGGGCGCAACGGCGCGGGCAAGACGACGCTGCTGCGCACGATCGCCGGGGAGCTGGAGCCGGTGTCGGGCGAGGCGACGGCCCATGTGCCGCTCCGCTTCCTGCCCCAGCGCCTCGACGTCCTCGACGACGGGCTGTCGGTCGCCGAGAACGTGGCCCGGTTCGCACCGGGCGCCACCAACAACCGGGTGCGGGCCCGTCTCGCCCGCTTCCTGTTCCGGGGCGCCCGCGCCGACCAGCAGGCCTCGACCCTGTCCGGCGGCGAACGCTTCCGGGCGGCGCTGGCCGCGCTGATGCTGGCGGAGCCCGCACCTCAGTTGCTCATGCTCGACGAACCGACGAACAACCTCGACGTGGCGAGCGTTCGGCAGCTGACGTCAGCCCTGGAGTCGTACGAGGGCGCCCTGGTCGTGGCAAGTCACGACCTGCCGTTCCTTGAGTCGATCGGGATCACACGCTGGCTGATGCTGGACGGGGAGCTGCGCGAGGTCACTCCGGAGACCCTGGAGCTGCCCGCGTAGCGTCCGCGGCGGTGACGACGGCCGCCAGATCGGCGCCCGCCCGGAGCAGCGCCACGCTCCGGGCGGCGATCCGGTCGAGCCGTCCCCGCAGGATCCGCCGGGCGTCCTTCAGGCCGTCGAGGCCGTCCAGGGCGCCCATGACCTCCCGCACGGCCGGGATGCCGTACCCACCGGCGCGCAGGGCCACGACGACGCGCGCCGCCCTGATCGCCGCGGGGCCGTAGCGGCGCGCGCGCAGGGTGGTCACCCGCTCCGGGCGGAGCAGCCCTTCCTCCTCCCAGAACCGCAGGGTCGAGGACCGTACGCCGAGCGCCTCCGCGAGCTGCGTGATGGTCATGAAGTCGTCGTCCCGGCCGTCCTCCTCCTCGGCCCGGATGCCCTGGAGCGCCCGCTGGGCGCGCAGCACCTCCGCGCGCTCCCGCGCGAGCCGGGCGTGGACCTCGTCGACCGCCGAGGCCGCCTCCGTGACCGTCGCCGTCCGCAGCTCGGCGAGCAGCCGCCGGGCCTCGACGGGGCCGACGGCGCCGGCGAGCCCCCGGTAGGCGCGCAGGGCACACACGTGGAGCGGCGTGTAGGAGCGGTAGCCGTTGTCCGACCGTACGGCCGGCGGAATCACGCCCAGCCGTTCCAGGTCGCGCACCTGCTGCGCCGAGTACCCGGACTCCCTGGCGACGTCGGTCGTGCGCATCGTCCGGCCAACCTCACATAGCACTTGAAGGTCACGCTTGAACCATGAGTATGGAGCAGATCATCGCGACCGTGCGCGGCTTCGACGGGGCACTCGTGGTCGTCCCGGAGCCGGGTGGGGACTTTCCCGAGATCGCGTGGGGCGACGCGTTCTTCTACTACGCCCCCGACGGGCAGGCGCCCCGGAACACCCAGCCCTACGGGACGGTCGTCACCAAGGACTACCCCGGCGACACCGCCTCCGAGCTTGACCCGCCGGGCCGCTGGCGGGTCAACGTCCACGTCGGCCGTACGGCACTTCCCGAACTCCTCGGGGAGTGGCACGACCCCGCGGCGGCCGACGTGCTGCTGCCGCATCCGGTCTACGGCACCCTCGGCTGGATCTGCGTCGTGAATCCCGGCGCGAGGACCACCGGGACCGTCGTACGACTGCTGCGCGCGGCCCATGAGGCGGCACGCGCGCGTGCGGCGCGGCGGCGCTCGTGAGCCCTGGAGCGTCTCAGGAGGGCCACAGCCTGACTACGGGGGTTTTGTCGACACCGACCGGCGCTGCATGATGGCTGACCGGCGGCCGTCACGGGCGCCGCCCCCGTCCCGCCGATACGGAGTTCCCTCGTGCCCAGCAAGAAGGCCCTCGTCCGCCGCCCCAGCCCGCGCCTCGCCGAAGGTCTGGTGACGCACGTCGAGCGGGAGAAGGTCGACGTCGATCTCGCGCTCGAACAGTGGGAGGCGTACGTCGAGGCCCTGCGCACGCACGGCTGGGAGACCGTCGAGGTGGACCCGGAGGACGACTGCCCGGACTCGGTGTTCGTCGAGGACACCGTCGTCATGTACAAGAACGTGGCCCTGATCGCCCGCTCCGGCGCCGAGTCCCGGCGCGAGGAGACCATCGGCGTCGAGGAGGCCGTCGCGCGCCTGGGCTGCTCGGTGAACTGGATCTGGGAGCCCGGGACCCTGGACGGCGGTGATGTGCTGAAGGTCGGTGACACGATCTACGTGGGCCGCGGCGGCCGCACCAACGCGGCCGGCGTCCAGCAGCTGCGGGCCGCCTTCGAACCGCTCGGGGCCCAGGTCGTCGCCGTACCGGTGAGCAAGGTGCTGCATCTGAAGTCGGCGGTCACCGCGCTGCCCGACGGGACGGTCATCGGGCACATCCCCAAGGTGGACCGGCCTTCGCTCTTCCCGCGCTTCCTGTCCGTACCGGAGGAGGCGGGCTCCCATGTCGTCCTGCTCGGCGGACCCAAACTGCTCATGGCGGCCAGCGCGCCGAAGACGGCGGAGCTCCTCACCGACCTCGGGTTCGAACCGGTCGTGGTGGACATCAGCGAGTTCGAGAAGCTCGAAGGCTGTGTGACTTGTCTCTCAGTACGGTTGCGTGAGCTGTACGCCTGACCGGGTGATCGAACACTCCAGCGGCCTCGGACCTGCGATTCCGGGGCCGCTTGTCATGACCGCGGAACACCGCTGATCAGGGATCTTTACGGCACGCTTAACCTACGGTCTCGTAACCTACGGTTTCGTAGCCTACGATTCCGTAGGTTCCCGGCGCCGCTCGCCGACCCCCTCCCATCATCTCCGCGTCCCCCTGGAGCACCTATGACGATCACCTCCCCTCACCTCGGCAGCCCGTCCTCCTCCTGGACCGACGCGCGACTGCTGTACGCGTTGGAGGAAGTGGTCGAGACCGAACTCAACCGGCATCTGAAGGTCACCAAGGACTGGATGCCGCACGAGTACGTGCCGTGGAGCGACGGCCGCAACTTCCCCGGCTTCTTCGAGGACGGCGAGGCCTGGGAGAAGGGGCAGTCCAAGGTCACCGAGATCGGCCGGATCGCACTGGTCGTGAACCTGCTCACCGAGGACAACCTCCCCAGCTACCACCACGAGATCGCCTCGCTCTTCGGCCGCGACGGCGCCTGGGGCACCTGGGTACACCGCTGGACGGCCGAGGAGGGCCGCCACGGCATCGTGATGCGGGACTACCTGCTCGCCTCGCGCGCGGTGGACCCGGACAAGCTGGAGCAGTTCCGGATGGCCCACATGAGCGAGGGCTTCGAGTCGGACAACCGCCACTCGATGCTGCACTCGGTGGCCTACGTCTCCTTCCAGGAGCTCGCGACCCGCGTCTCGCACCGCAACACCGGTCACCAGTCCGGGGACCCGGTCTGCGACCGCATGCTGGCGCGCATCGCGACCGACGAGAACCTGCACATGGTCTTCTACCGGAACCTCCTGAAGGCGGCCTTCGAGCTGGCGCCCGACCTGACGATGCAGGCGGTGCGCGACGTGATCGTGAACTTCCGGATGCCCGGCCACGGCATGCCCGGCTTCGAGCGGGCCGCCGCGCAGATGGCGATCGGCGAGATCTACAACATGCGCATCCACCACGACGACGTGCTCCAGCCCGTCCTGCGCTTCCTGAAGGTCATGGAGATCGACGGCCTCGGCCCCGAGGGCCAGAAGGCGCAGGACGAACTCGGCCTGTACATGGGCGGACTGGACGCGGAGGCCCTGAAGTTCGACGAGAAGCTCGCGGCCCGCAAGGCGCGGATGGCGGCTCGCGCGGGGGCCTGACCCCGACCTGGCCGGGCCCGCCGAATATCCGGTGCGGGCCACCGGCCTCCTGCCTGGCCTGATTGATCGACGCCGACGCCGCCGCGCGGGTACGGCGGCGGATCGGCGCGCCGCCCACGCCGCCCTGAAGCTGACCCCGGCCCCCGCCTCCGTGCCGGGGTGGATCCCGGAGGAGTCGGCGCGCCGCCCACGCCGCCCTGAAGCTGACCCCGACCCCCGCCTCCGTGCCAGCGTAAATCCCGGAGGAGTCGGCGCGCCGCCCACGCCGCCCTGAAGCTGACCCCGACCCCCGCCTCCGTGCCAGCGTGGATCCCGGAGGAGGACGACCCGAACTCAACGCGGTCGTGTAGGACACGGTTCGGCCGGCCCGGCGATGCGGCGGGCGGTGCTGCGGGGCGGGCACTCGGGCGTTCTGGTGACCGGTGCGCCTGCCTCTGGGTGCGTTGCTTGGACATGGCGTGCAGCACGTCGGTGCGGCGGCAGGACGAGAAGGGGCGCGCGCCTTGCCTGCGTCGTGTGCTCGGCGCACGCTGGTCGTATGGGTGCTCACGACGGTGGCCCTACGCTCATCACTTCCGTGCAGCGTGCCCTCCGCCTGCTGGAGGCGGTGAGCGCCCACGAGAACGGTGCGCCGGCGAAGAAACTGGCACGTGAGACGGGACTGCCCCTGGCCACCGCCTATCACCTGCTGCGGACGCTGGTCCACGACGGATACGTGCGGAAACTGGACGACGGAGGGTTCGTCCTGGGCGACAAGCTGCAGACGCTGCACACCACGGGCCGCGGGCAGGTGTTGCTCAGCCGTGTCCGCCCCGCGCTCGCCGCTCTGCGGGACGAGCTCGCGACCGCCGCCTACCTGACCTTCTACGAGGAGGGTGAGATTCGGGTGGCCGAGATCGTCGACGGCCCCCAGGCACCCCGTGTCGACCTCTGGGTGGGATTCGAGGACGCGGGTCACGCCACCGCGTTGGGCAAGTCCGTGCTGCGAGAACTGGATGACGCCTCACGCGAGGACTACCTCTCCCGGCATCCCCTCGCCGACCTCACACCACGGACCATCACCAGCCGACCGGAACTGCTCCGGCGACTCGACTCCTCACCCGTGGCCCCCGCCGTCACGGACATGGAGGAGTATGCCCTCGGTACGGTCTGTGTCGCCGTGCCGGTCTACAGCGGGGACACACTCGGCTCGCTCGGCGTCTCACTGCGGGCGGACCGGCTCTCACGACTCGAGGAGATCCTGGCGCGGCTGATCCCGACCGCGAGCCGCGTGACCAGGGGTCTCTCGCTCACTATGTGAAAACCCCCTCCTTGTGACGCCCGGGCCCTACCTCTTTCCTGGATGAAAGAGACATTTCAGCAGCCCCGCACAAGGTGAGGACTACGGACGAAGGATGAGTCAGGTTCGAGACCACGGCGACGACCCATGGCTGATTCGGCCGTTCAGGAACCGAGTGGCCGGTCCCGGGCCGGCGGCCCGGAAACGTGCCGTCGCGCAGTTGGCCGCCAGTACACCCGCACTGCCCGTGCTGATCGTCTCCGTCGTCGTGCTCGTCGACGTCGTGTGCGGCGCAGGGACGATCTGGCTGCCGCTGCTCGCGGCCGGGCCGGCGCTGGCCGCCACCACCGGCGGCCCGCGCGGAGTCCTCTGGATCGGCCTTCTCGCCGCGGTACTGGGCGCGACGCTCGGAACCCGGGACGGCGTTCCGGGACATGAGCTGACCGCGGTACTGTCCGGTCTGGCGGCCGTCACGCTGGCAAGCGGCCTCGCAAGCGCGTTGCGCGGGCGTCGTGAACGGGTTCTCGCTGCCGTCCGCTCGGTCGCGGAGGCCGCCCAGCATGCGCTCCTCAAGCCCGTGCCGGCGACTGTCGGCCCCTTCCAGGTGGCCGTCCGCTACAGCGCCGCGGCGGCGGAGGCCCGTATCGGCGGGGATCTCTACGCGCTGGTGCCCACCCCTTACGGGGTCAGGCTGATCGTCGGCGATGTGCGCGGCAAGGGGCTGCCGGCCGTGGGGACCGCCGCACTCGTACTCGGTGTCTTCCGTGAGGCCGCCTACGACGAGCCCGATCTCCTCGCCGTCGTCGACAGGATCGAGCGGAGCCTGGCGCGCAACCTCGGCGCTGACGACTTCGTCACCGCCGTGGTCGCCGGGTACCCGCAGGCAGGCCATCTGGAGGTGGTCAACTGTGGCCACGCGCCCCCGCTGCTGGTGCGCGAATCCGGCGCCGTCGTGGCGGTGGAGCCCGCCCACCCGGCCCCGCCCCTCGGGCTGCGCGCCCTCACGGACGAGACCCCCAGCCTCCAGGTGCTGGCTTTCGCCGACGGGGATCAACTGCTGCTCTACACCGATGGGGTCACCGAGGCCCGCAACCACAGCCGTGAGTTCTATCCGCTCCCCGAAGGGCTGGCCCGCCACTTGTCCGACGAGCCGGCCGACACCCTCACCGCGCTCCATGACGAGCTGCTGGCGCATGTGGGCGGCCGACTGCACGACGACGCGGCGCTGCTCCTGCTCCGTAAACCGGCCGCTTCCGCAAGCGAAGCCGCCGTTCCCGAAGCGGTGTCGGACGCGGGTCGTCGCGGCAGCGGCTCACGCTCCGTCCCGTCCCGGTCCCGGGCCTCCGCCGCGGGCGCGGGCGCGGTCGACGGAAGCCGGGCTGCCGAGAAGAGCGAAGGAGCGGCGGCGCCGGACATCCCCGTCGTCACTCTCCTTACTGAGAAGAGAAACCCCTGGTCAACGGCGTAGCGCGGTGCGCCCCCGGCAGGATTCGCTCCCGGCCCGTCGGCTCACCGGTTCTCCAGTCGTCGCATTTCCAGCCGCTCCTTCTCGGAGAGGCCGCCCCAGACCCCGAAGCGTTCGTCGTGGGCCAGGGCGTAGTCGAGGCAGGCCGAGCGCATCTCGCACATCCCGCAGATGCGCTTCGCCTCGCGTACCGAGCTGCCCGGCTCAGGGAAGAAGAAGTCCGCCCCGGTCTGCGCGCACAGCGCCTGCGCCTGCCAGGCGAGGTCGGCCGGGGTGATGGTGTCGGTGTGCATGGCCGAAATCGTGCCGGGCAGCGAAAAACGTTCGATCAACGCGGGATCAACGCCGCCGTTCACGGCCTCCGGCCACCTTGATGGTCTACCTCCCGGTGCGGGCGCGCACGGCGGCGCGCGGCGGCCCGCGGAAACGGTTCCTCCGGCTCGTGCCGACGTCCCGGCGGCGGTGATCGCCGCCGTCTCGGCTCGCCCCTCCCCGGTCGTGGGCCCGCATGTCCGCCGCGAGACCGCACCCGCTCACCCACCGCCAGAACGGCCACGGCAGGCCCGCGGCGGCAGTTCTGGCAGCGATTGTCAGTGGTCGGTGCAAGACTCGGCAGAGCAGGCAACGGGACCCTTCAGAGGAGGGCAGAGATGCTCACCACCCGTTATGTCACCGGCGCTCCGAACTGGCTCGACCTCGGCACCCCGGACATCGACGGCGCCACTTCCTTCTACGGCGGTCTGTTCGGCTGGGATTTCCAGCCGGGCCCGCCAGAGGCCGGCGGTTACGGCTTCTTCCAGCTCGCCGGGCGGACCACCGCGGGCGGCATGCAGACCACCGCGGATCAGGGCCCGCCGTCCTGGACCGTGTACTTTCAGACCCCGGACGCGGACGCCACCGCGAAGGCGGCCGAGCAGGCGCACGGCGCGGTGCTGATGCAGCCCATGGACGTGATGGACCAGGGCCGCATGGCGATCCTCGCCGACAAGGCGGGCGTGTCCTTCGGCATCTGGCAGCCGGGGCGGAACAAGGGACTCGACGTCACCCAGGAGCCTGGCTCGCTCTGCTGGGTCGAGCTCTACACCGCCGACCTGCCGATGGCCGCCTATTTCTACCGCGCGGCACTCGGTCTGGAGACCTACGGCGTCGACTTCCCCGGCGGCACCTATACGACCGTGCTGCCGGACGGGCAGAGCGGGGACGCCATGTTCGGCGGCATCGTGCCGCTCGCCGACGACCCGCTGGAGGCGGAGGCGGGGGCGTACTGGATGCCGTACTTCGAGGTCACAGACACGGACGAGACCGTCGCGAAGGCACAGGAGCTGAGCGGCCTCGTCCGGCTGCCCGCAGTCGACGTGCCGGGTGTCGGCCGGATCGCCAAGCTGGCCGACCCCTACGGCGCCCGCTTCGCGGTGATCAAGAGCGTGCCGCAGCAGTCGTCCTAGCGGGGCTCACGCCGAGGCGCGCCGCACCAGCGTGGTGGGCAGTACGACACCGGCCGGTGCGGCTGCTCCGCCCGTGGGGTCGAGGTTCCGCAGCAGCAGGCGGGCCATCAACCGCCCCATCTCCTCGATGTCCTGACGGACTGTCGTGAGCGCCGGATCGGTCTGTTCGGCGACCGGCAGCATGTCGTCGAAGCCGATCACCGCCACGTCCTCGGGCACCCGGCGCCCGCACTCGCGCAGCACCCGCAGGGCGCCGGACGCGGTGAGGTCGTTGGCGGCGAACACCGCGTCCACGTCGGGGGGGTGGTCGAGGAGTTCCCGCATCGCCCGCTCCCCGCCGGCCGGGGTGAAGTCGCCCCGTACGACGAGCTTCGGGTCGGCGGCGCCCATGACGTCCCGGTAGCCCTCGAGACGGTCCGCCGCGGAGGTCTGGTCGAGGGGGCCGGTGATGTGGGCGACGCGGGTGCGTCCGAGGCCGACGAGGTACCGCACGGCCTCGCGGGCGCCGCCCCGGTTGTCGCTGTCGACGTACACGACGTCCGTACCGCCGTCGCTCCATCCCGGCCGGCCGCCGAACACCGTGGGGACACCGGCCCGTTGGATCAGTCCGGGCAGTGGGTCGTCCAGGTGCAGCGAGAACACGAGCGCGCCGTCGACGTGCCCTCCGGCGAGGTAGCGTCCGACGCGGGCATGGTCGTCACGGCCCTCGGTGAGCAGCAGCACGAGTTGGTTGTCGTGGGCCGTCAACTCCTTGCTGATCCCCCGGAGTTGCAGTGCGAAGAAGGGGTCGGCGAAAACCCGGGTCTCCGGCTCGGCGACCACCACGGCGATGGCGTCGTGGCGCCGGGTGACAAGACTGCGGGCCGCCTGGTTGGGCACATAGCCGAGCTCCTCGACGGCCCTGCGCACGCGTTCCACGAGCGGCTCCCTGACCCCGTCCCCGCCGTTCACCACCCGGGACACGGTGGCCCGGGACACACCGGCCCGCGCGGCCACGGCCTCCAGAGTGGGGCGCGGCGCTGTGTCGGTCACTTCGGGGCTCCTCGTCGGCGGGGTGCGGCTCAGGATAGCTCCGCCGGACGAGGTGGTGAGAGCGCTCTCGCCGTCGGCGAAAGAGGCTCGGGGTCGACACGCACGACCGGGCTCACCCCAGCAGATCCACCCGCCGCCCCACCCCCTCCCGCACGGCCCGCCCGTACGCCGTCCACGCCAGCGCGAGGTCCTGCCAGGGCAGCCCGACGGGAGCGTAGACAGTGCGGTCCGTGTCGCTCGTGCGCCCGGGATGCTCGGACCGCACCACCTCACCCAAGATGGCGTCCGCCGACCTCAGCACGCCCACGGCCGCCGCGAGTTCACGGTCGTCGACCACGAGGAGCGCCGCGTCCAGCAGGTCGGACGCCAGCTCCGCCTTCCCCGGCTCGTCCACGCCGAGGCTGGTGAAGTGCTGCCCCGCCCTCGTGTCCGCCAGGCTCAGCAGCGGCTTGCGGGACCAGGTCGCCGACACCACGACGTCGGCGGCCGCGGCGACCTCCGCCGCGGAGGAGAGCACCTGCCCGCCGTGCCGCGCGGCGAACTCCGCGGCGCGGTCGGCGGAGGTGTCGTGAACGAAGAGGGCGCTGCACGGCCGTAGCGTCGCCAATCCCCGTACCGTCAACTCCGCCTGGGCGCCCGCCCCGATCACGCCTACCGCCTCGCCCGGTCCGGCGAGCAGATGTGTCCCCAGTGCCGCCGCCAGCCCCGTCCGCCATGCCGTGACGGTCGCCGAGTCCAGCAGGGCGAGGAGCTCGCCGTCGGTGCCGCTGTGCAGGCAGATCACTCCGCGCAGGGCGGGCCGGGCGGCGGGGAACTTGGCGTTGACCTTCACCGTGTAGGCCGGGATGCCGGGCAGCAGGCCCGGGATCAGGGCGGTCGCCGTGCCGGGGAACGGGAGTTCCGTACGCACCCGCTGTCCCGCGATCGCAACGGACTCCGCGTCCCGGAAGCCGTCCCGCAGCGCGCCGACGCAGGCCTCAGGCTCCAGCAGCGCTTCCAGGTCACCGCGCGAGAGGAGAAGAGTCACGCGTCCATGATCGGTCAGTGCTGGTGCCCGGCCAACCCGTTTCCGTGCTCGTGCGGCTCGTACCCGGGGATCGTCCCGTCCGGCCGCTTCACCAGGAACAGGCCCACCATCCCCATGTCGGAGTGGCTCTGCACATGGCAGTGGTACATCCAGGCGCCCGCCCCCACCCCCTCCCCCGCGACCACCTGGAAGCCGAAGGAGTCCGCGGGGCCCACGATCTTGTTGTCGATGACCTGGCTGGGGTCGTCGGGGCCGGTGAGCATGCCCGTGCGGTTGTCCGCCCAGCGATGACCGTGCATGTGGAAGGTGTGGTAGTACTCGCCGTGCGTGATCATCACGAACTCGACCCGATCGCCCACCGTGGCCTCGAAGTTGGGCCCCGAGTGCGCGGGCTTGTTGTTGATGAGCATGTCGTTGAAGACGATCGTGTGCGTGGCGTCGGGGAGGATGTCGCCCTTGCGGCGGACGATCACCGGGCCGTAGAGGCCCTTGCGGATGCCGGTCGTTCCGTGTTCCGTGCCGACCACGTGGTCGTGGTAGTGCCAGTAGCCCGCGCTGCCCGCCCGCCAGGTGCCGTCGCTGCGGCGGCCCGGCAGATGGGTGCGCCAGGTGTAGGTGCGGGTGCCGCCCGGCTCGACGTCGCTGTGGTTCAACTTCGTGCCGTCGCTGGAGATCTCGTAGTCCAGGCCGTGGACATGCAGGCTCGCCCTGACGTCCATGGTGTTCTCGAACTCGATGTGCAGGGTGTCGCCCTCGTTGAGCTCGATGAGCGGCCCGGGGATGGTCGCCCTGCCCTTCTCGAAGCCGTAGCCCATCTGACCGTCGGCGAGTCTCTCGGCGTACAGCTTGATGTGTCTGACCTCGCCGCCCGGTGGGGCCACCGTCGCCAGTGTGTCGACGCTCATGGCCTCCGGAGCCACCGACAACGATGTCGCGACGGCCGCGCCACCGAGCAGGAGCCGTCGGTTGAACCCGCGTCTGTCCATTGCGCCCATGCGGAACTCCCCACCCTGATACGGATATTGCGGAGACGTACCTGTGATGAACCTGTGAGACGGTACCGGCCCTGAGGCTGTTTATCCACACTCAGGACAAAGTTCGTGCGATCCCGGTCATAGGTATTGGCGTGTGACGCAAAGCCGTCTAGCTTCCTTGGCGCTGTGGCCGTGACCGAGGAGGTGCCCATGCACTTACGAGGGTTGAGCGCGAGAAGCACACGAGCGAGGAGAAGACAGGCCTGGGCAGCCTGCGTTGCCGCCGGGGTCGTCGGCGCCGGGCTGATGTCCGGGCCCGCCGCCAGGGCCGTGTCCGAGCCGGTGCCGACAACGATGTCCGTCAAGTCGCCACCGGGCGGCGGGGATGTGAGAGTGCTGGTCTTCTACGGATCGGCCGCCGCCGGGGACGAGTCGCCGGTCGTCAACGCCGGTATCGCGGCGATCGAGAGCATCGGGCTGTCCGGTCCGGGGAACCAGCGGTTCGAGACCGAGGCCACGGACGACGCCAGGGTCTTCACCGACGAGGAGGCGCTGGGGAGTTACAACGCGGTCGTCTTCCTGACCGGTGGCGGAGACGTCCTCGATCCCGACCAGGAGGCGGGTCTGGAGGCCTACATGGAAGCGG
Source organism: Streptomyces sp. NPDC048420 (assembly GCF_040651535.1). Classification (NCBI taxonomy): domain Bacteria; kingdom Bacillati; phylum Actinomycetota; class Actinomycetes; order Kitasatosporales; family Streptomycetaceae; genus Streptomyces; species Streptomyces sp. NPDC048420. The sequence continues at coordinate 44,126 of NZ_JBEZKG010000013.1, read as the reverse complement.
GCGGCGGTTTCGTCGGCATCCATGACGCGGCCCGCGCCGAGCCGTACTCCGACTGGTTCACGGGTCTGGTCGGCGCCCGCCCGGCCACCTCCAGCCCAACGGCCGTACAGCGGGCCACCGTTGAGGTCGGGGACCGGCAGCATCCGGCGACCAAGGATCTGCCGGTGCAGTGGAAGCGCCCCGACCAGTGGCTCAACTGGACGAAGAACCCGTCCGGTGACGTGCACACCGTGGCCCGGGTGCGCGAGTCGACGTACCAGCCCGGCGCGAGCGCCAACGGCTGGGACCACCCGGTGAGTTGGTGCCGGGACTACGACGGCGGCCGGTCCTTCTACACCGGTATGGGCGGCACGGTCTCCTCGTACGACGAGACCGACTTCCGGGCCCATCTGCGCGGCGCGCTGCTGTGGACCTCGCGGCTCGTGCAGGCCGACTGCAAGGCCACCATCAACGGCAACTACAAGGCGGAGCGCCTGACCCAGCCCAACCAGCCGGGGCAGAACGACCAGATCGGCGAGCCGCACGGACTGGTGACCGCGCCCGACGGGCGGGTCCTGTACATCGGCCGGGGCGGCGCCGACTCCTCCCAGCCCGTGATCACCGACTGGAACAACCCCGACATCGGCAAGGGCAAGGGCGAGATCCACGTCTACGACCCGAAGACCAGGAAGGTCACCCTCGCGGGTGCGTTGACTGTGTTCGGCAACAAGGGCGGCGGCGACGAGCTGGTCAAGGTCGAGGAGGGGCTGCTCGGGATCGAGCTCGATCCGCGCTTCGAGGAGAACGGCTGGGTGTATCTGCACTACACCCCGCACTCGCGGCTCAACCGGGACACCCGGATGGCCGAGCGGCGGGTCTCCCGCTTCACGCTGGACCTCGCGACGAACAAGCTGGACCTGAACAGTGAGAAGGTTCTTCTCAAGTGGCCGGTCCAGGTGCACAGTTGCTGCCACGCGGGTGGTGGGATGTCCTGGGACTCGAAGGGCAACCTGTACATCGCCACCGGGGACAACAACTCCAGCGGCTTCAGCGGGGGTTACTCGGGCAACAACCCGCAGCCGAACTTCAAGGGTGTCTCCTTCGCGGACGCGCGCCGCACCGCCGGCAACACCAACAACCTCAACGGCAAGATCCTGCGCATCCACCCGGAGGCCGACGGGACGTACACGCTCCCCGCGGGCAACCTCTTCACCGGCCAGGAGACCGACGAGGGCGGCGGCAAGACGCGCGGCGAGATCTATGTGATGGGGGTCAGGAACCCGGCCCGCATCTTCGTCGACAAGAAGACCGACATCCTCTACGCCGGATGGGTCGGCCCGGACGCGAGCGCGCCCTCGACGACCTGGGGCCCGGCCAAGTACGACACTTTCGCCGTCATCACCAAGGCGAGCAACCGCGGTTGGCCGTACTGCATGGGCAACAAGCAGCCCTACCGGGACCGCAACCTGCCCAACCCCGATCAGCCACTCGGCTGGTACGACTGCGACCACCCCAAGAACGAGTCGCCCAACAACGACGGCCTGGTCAACCTTCCGCCCGTCACCGGCAACAACATCTGGTACTCGCCGCAGGGCGGTGCCCCGGACTACCCGCGGGACGCGAACGGCATCCCGTCCTACAAGCAGGAGGACGCCAAGTACCTGCTGCCGTGGCTCAAGGGCGGCGGCCAGGCCGCGATGAACGGGCCGGTCTACCGCTATGACACGGCCAACGCGAGCGTGACCAAGTGGCCCTCCTACTGGGACGGCAAGTGGTTCGTCGGCGACTTCTACGACGCCGACCAGCCGCGCAACGCGGTCATCACCGATCCGAAGAACCACGGCGAGGGCGGGCTACCGGTCCACTCCGAGTCGCTCAAGAAGATCGTGCCGATCGGCAACGACGGCATCAAGAACCTCATGGACTGGAAGTTCGGCCCGGACGGTGCGCTGTACGTCCTCGACTACGGGCGCGGCTTCTTCACCTCGGACGCCAAGTCGGCGCTGTGGCGGGTCACTTACCGGGGCGGCGGACCCACTCCGGCCGCCGGCCAGCTGGTGCGGGGAGGACAGTGATGCGCAGACTGGCCGTCATGCTGGCAGTCCTGCTGATGGCACTGGGCCTCCAGTCCACAGCCGAGGCCCAGCCCGAACAGACACCGGCAGCCGCCGCCCAGACCCTCACGTGGACCGCCGGCGACGACATCACCAAGTACAACTCCGCGCCGGCGACCGCTGTCGCCGGTACGGCCACGATCGTCTTCGAGAACAGCACGGCCACCGGCAACACCACCGGGATGCCCCACACGCTGACCTTCGTGACCAGCGACCCCGAGTTCAACAACGACGTCGAACTCAATATCCTCGCCAACCCGAACGACGACATGGGCGGCCGTCACACCGCCGAGGTCACCCTCACCCCGGGCCGCTACTTCTACCACTGCACGATCCCGGGCCACGGCCAGATGCAGGGCATCCTCGTGGTGACCGAGGGCAGCGGCGAGGACACCACCGCGCCCTCGACGGCGGCCCAGGTGACCGGCACACAGAACGCGCAGGGCCAGTACGTCGGTTCGGCGAGCGTGGCGGTCACGGCGACCGACGAGGCCGGCGGCTCCGGCGTCGACCGGATCGAGTACGCGCTCGGGGACACGGGCGCCTGGCAGCCGTACACCGCCCCGGTCGTCGTCGACCAGGTCGGCGACCACAAGGTCCGCTACCGGGCCGTCGACAAGGCGGGCAACGTCTCCGCCGAGAAGAGCGCCGACTTCACGGTCGTCCCGCCGCCCTCCGACGACACCGCCCCGCCGGACACCTCGGCGACGGTGAGCGGCGAGCAGAATCCCGACGGGACGTACATCGACATGGCGACGGTGACCGTGTCGGCCTCCGACACCGGATCCGGGGTCAACACCATCGAGTACGCGGTGAACGACGGGAGTTGGCAGCCGTACACCATGCCCGTGATGGTGCATCAGCTCGGCTCCCACACCGTGCGCTACCGGGCGACCGACAAGGCGGGCAATGTGGCCGCCGAGAAGAGCGTCCGGTTCACGGTCGTCGCGGCGACCCCGGAGGACACCACCGCGCCGGTGACCGGGGTGACCGTGGACGGCACGCGGAACTCCGACGGGGCGTACGTGGGCAACGCCAAGGTGACCGTGAGCGCCACGGACGAGGGTGGTTCGGGGGTCGCGGCCGTCGAGTACTCGATCGACGCCGGACCCTATCTGGCGTACACCACCCCGGTGGTCGTCGACCGGGCGGGCACGCACACCCTGGCGTACCGCGCGACAGACAAGGCGGGCAACACCTCGGCCGCGCGCACGGTGACCTTCACGGTGGTCTCCAGTCAGGTCCCCGCGCCCAACTGCCCGGAGCTGGATGAGCGGTTGACGGTGATCGTCGGCTCGGTCGACTCGGGTGTGCCGAACCGGATCACCAACAGCCGGTGCCGGATCAACGAGTTGATCGAGGACGAGAAGCAGTGGACGTCCCACGCCCTCTTCCTCAAGCATGTGAAGACCGTCCTGGACAGGCTCTACCGGGCCGGAGTCGTCGACGAGCGCGAGTACGACGCCATCGACGCGGCGGCCCGTGAGTCCGGGATCGGCAAGCCGGGACAGACCGAGGGCTATCGCACGATCCTCGACGGCAGCGCCGATTCCTTCGCCAAGTGGCAGCAGGTGGGCGGCGGTTCGTTCGCGCCGAACGGCGACGGGTCCATCACGTCCGGCACCACCAAGGCGGGGCTCGGCATGCTCTGGTTCCCCGAGCGCAAGTACGGCGACTTCTCGCTCAAGCTCCAGTGGCGGGACGACGCCCCGGGCACCGGGAACGCCAACTCCGGTGTGTTCGTGCGGTTCCCCTGGGTCCACGACCATCCGGAGGAGTCCCGGCCGGAGTGGGTCGCCATCAAGTACGGCCACGAGGTGCAGGTGCTCGACCGGCCGGACGGCGACATGTACAAGACCGGTTCGGTCTACGGCTTCGACCGGGTGGGGCTCGCCGGTGCCGGCGTCACCCAGAAGGGCACCTGGAACGACTACGAGATCCGTGTGGTCGACCAGCACTACTCGGTCTACCGCAACGGCGTGCTGATCAACGAGTTCGACAACATCGGCGGCCAGGACTTCTACCCGGCCCGCTCGGACGACCCGGGCACGGACGGCCGGCGGTTCGCCTCCGGTTACGTCGGACTCCAGGTGCACGGCACGACGGACGTGGTCTCGTACCGCGACATCAGGATCAAGGAGCTGTAGAACCAGGCTTCCTGGCGCGGCTCGGCTGTACCCGCTTGGGCTCCCCCGGCATCTTCGGATACTCGGGCGGGTACGGCAGATCACCGAGCCCGTGGTCGTGTTCGTCCCTGCGGGCCAGCTCCAGCAGGGCGTCCAGCGAGAACGCGTGATCGTCCATGTCCGCGTGCACATCGCCGAGTTCGGCGAAGCGCGCGGGCATGGTCGCGATGTCGAAGTCCTGCGGGTGCGCCTCGCCGACCTCCTCCCAGCGCAGGGGTGCGGAGACGGGGGCGTGCTGGCGGGGCCGTACCGAATAGGCGGAGGCGATCGTGCGGTCGCGGGCCGTCTGGTTGTAGTCGATGAAGATGCGCTCGCCGCGCTCCTCCTTCCACCACTTGATGGTCACGTGCTCCGGCATCCGGCGTTCCATCTCACGCCCGACGGCGATCGCGGCCCGGCGCACCTGGGTGAAGGTCCAGCGCGGCTCGATGGGCACGAAGACATGCAGGCCGCGTCCGCCCGAGGTCTTGGGCCAGCCCCGCAGTCCGCCGAACTCCTCAAGCACCGACCGCAGTTCATGCGCCGCGCGCACGGCGCCGTCGTAGTCCGTGCCGGGCTGCGGGTCCAGGTCGATGCGGAGTTCGTCGGGGTGGTCGACGTCGTCGCGGCGGACCGGCCAGGGGTGGAAGGTGAGCGTGCCGAACTGGGCGGCCCACAGGACGGCGGCCTCCTCGGTCGGGCACATCTCGTCGGCGCTGCGGCCGCTCGGGAAGGTGATGTGGGCGGTCGGGATCCAGTCGGGCATGTTCTTGGGCGCCCGTTTCTGGAAGAAGTTCTCGCCGGTCACGCCGTCCGGGTAGCGCTCCAGGGTGGTGGGGCGGTTGCGCAGGGCGCGCAGGATGCCGGGAGCGACGGCCCGGTAGTACTGCGCGAGGTCCAGCTTGGTGAAGCCGCGCTCCGGGAAGAAGATCTTGTCCGGGCTGGACAGCCGTACGGTCCGGCCGCCCGCCTCCAGTTCCACCGCGTCACCCATGCGAGCCACGGTAGGCGAGCCTCGCATATCAGGCATTTCGGGGCACATAAGCGCAGAATCGGACCATGGATCTGCCGGTTATGCCTCCCGTGAAGCCCATGCTCGCCAAGTCCGTGGCGAATATCCCGCCGGCCATGCACTACGAGGCGAAGTGGGACGGGTTCCGGGCGATCGCCTTTCGGGACAAGACCGAGGTCGAGCTGGGCAGCCGTACCGGAAAGACGCTGACCAGGTACTTTCCCGAGCTGGTCGAGGCGCTGCGCGAGCGGTTGCCCGAGCGGTGTGTGATGGACGGGGAGATCGTGATCGCGCGGGACGGGCGGCTGGACTTCGACGCGCTGACCGAGCGGATCCATCCGGCGGCCTCCCGGGTACGGACGCTGGCCGAGCGGACCCCCTCCTCCTTCGTCGCCTTCGACCTGCTGGCGCTCCAGGACGAGTCACTGCTGGACGCCCCGCTGACCGACCGCAGGAAACTGCTGGTGGCGGCCCTGTCCGGGGTCACGGCCCCCGTCCACCTCGCGCCGGCGACGACCGACATCGACGTGGCCCGCCAGTGGTTCGAGCAGTACGAGGGCGCCGGTCTCGACGGCGTCATCGCCAAGCCGCTCACCGGGCGCTATCTCCAGGACGAGCGCGCCATGTTCAAGATCAAGCACGAGCGCACGGCAGATGTGGTGGTCGCGGGCTACCGCCTGCACAAGAGCGGCCCCGTCGTCGGCTCCCTGCTCCTCGGGCTCTATGACGATCAGGGCGCCCTTCAGCACGTGGGCGTGTCGGCCGCCTTCCCCATGAAGCGGCGCGCCGAGCTGATCGAGGAGCTGGAGCCACTTCGCCTCAAGGGCACCGAGGGGCACCCGTGGGCCGCCTGGGCCGACGAGGCCGCGCACGAGAGCGCCCGGCTGCCCGGGGCGCCGAGCCGCTGGTCGGGCAAGAAGGACCTGTCCTGGGTTCCGCTGAGGCCGGAGCGGGTGGCGGAGGTGGCGTACGACCACATGGAGAACGGCGTACGGTTCCGCCACACCGCCCGCTTCCGCCGCTGGCGGCCCGACCGGACCGCCGAGAGCTGCACGTACGCGCAGTTGGAGGAGCCGGTGCGCTATGACCTCGACGAGATCCTGGGCTGAGTTCGGCGCCTTACGGCCGCATCAGCACCTTCACCGTGCCGTCCTGCTTCTTCTGGAACGTCTCGTACGCGTGCGGTGCGTCCGACAGCGGGACGTGATGGGTCGCGAAGTCGTCGACGCCGAGCGGGTCCTCGTCCGTCAGGTACGGCATGATCTCGTCGGTCCACCGGCGCACGTTGGCCTGACCCATCCGGACCTGGATCTGCTTGTCGAACATGGTGAGCATGGGCAGCGGGTCGGCCATACCGCCGTAGACACCGGTGAGGGAGAGCGTGCCGCCGCGGCGCACCAGTTCGATGGCGGTGTGCAGGGCGGCGAGGCGGTCGATGCTGAAGCGTTCGGCGAACGGACCGCTGAGCTTCCTGGGCAGCACGGCGGTGGCGTTCTGGGCGAGCCGGGCCGTCGCGCTCCCGTGCGCCTCGGTGCCGACCGCGTCGATCACGGCGTCCGGACCCCGGCCGTCGGTCTCGTCGCGGATCGCCTGGACCAGCTCCTTCTCGCTGTCGAAGTTCCTGAGGTCGTACGTCTCCACGCCACGCGCGCGTGCCCGGCGCAGCCGGTCGCTCACCAGGTCCACGCCGAAGACGCGCCCGGCGCCGCGCACCTGTGCGACCCGGCAGGCCATGTCGCCGATGGGCCCGAGACCGAGCACGGCGACACTGCCGCCCTCGGGCACGTCCGCGTAGGAGACCGCCTGCCAGGCGGTGGGCAGCACGTCGGAGAGGTAGACGAAACGGTCGTCCGGCGGGCCCTCCGGGACCTTGATGGGCCCGAACTGCGCCTGCGGGACCCGCAGGTACTCGGCCTGCGCGCCCGGTACGGCGCCGTAGAGACGGGTGTAGCCGAACAGCGCCGCGCCCATGCCCTCGCTGGTGACCTGGGTGGTCTCGCACTGGGTCGGCAGCCCGGTCATGCACATCCAGCAGTTGCCGCAGGCGATCTGGAAGGGCACCACGACCCGGTCGCCCACCGCGAGGTCCGGCACCCCGGCGCCGACCTCCTCGACGATGCCCATGGGTTCATGGCCGAGGATGTCGCCCGGCGTCATGAACGGTGTGAGCACCTCGTAGAGATGCAGGTCGGAGCCGCACAGCCCGCTCGAGGTGATCCGGATGACGGCGTCCGTGGGTTCCTCGATCCGCGGATCGGGCACCTCCTCCACCCGTACGTCCCGCTTGCCCTGCCAGGTCACAGCCTTCATCTCCCGGCACTCCCTCCGTCACGTCGCGTGTCGGTCCTGGGGTCAGGGGCCCCGGGTACCCGGGGCGACCTCCACGGAACCGCGATCCAGGGCCGATCGGCCTACCGGACGCGACCGATCAGAACCGGACGGGTATGGCCATCAATGAACTTATAAGCGCACAATCAAGGACACGAGACGGGTGGTCATGGCGGACATGATGGGTACGGGACGCGGGGCGCGCACACGACGCGCCCGTACGGTGGCGGCAGTGCTCGCCGCCACGGGCCTCTTCGGCCTCTTCACCGCGGGCTGCACCGGACAGGGCACGCCCCGTGTCCCGGCCGACGACGGCCGCGGTGAGCTGCACACCTCGCCGCCGAGCGCGTCGGAGCCGGGCCGGAAGCCGGACCGCCCCTCCGTGCTCGCCGTGAAGATCGACAACGTGCGGGCGGCGCGGCCGCAGACCGGCATCGACTCCGCGGACATCGTCTACGCCGAGCAGGTCGAGGGCGGGCTCAGCCGCCTCATGGCGGTCTTCGCGACGAAGCTGCCGAAGGCCGTCGGCCCGGTGCGCAGCGCCCGCGAGTCCGATCTGGAGCTGTTGCGGCAGTTCGACAAGCCGACGCTCGCCTTCTCCGGCGCGCAGGGCAAGCTGATGCCCCTGATCAACGGGGCCCCGCTGGACGCCCAGACCCCGAAGAAGACCTCGGACGCCTACTTCCGCGGTACCGACAAGGTCTCCCCGCACAACCTCTATCTGCGCCCGAAGCGCCTGATGCCCACCACACCGGGCGCGGCCGCGCTGACCACCGGCTTCCGCTACGGCCCCGCGCCCGCCGGCGGTACGAAGGACACCTCGGAGACGGTCCGCTACCCGGCCGCCCGCTTCACCTTCACCTGGTCCGCGACCCGGGAGCGCTGGCTGGTCTCGATGGACGGCAAACCGGACACGACGACCGACGGGAAGCGGCTGGCCCCGGCGACGGTGGTCGTGCAGTACGTGCAGGTGCGCAAGTCCGCCTTCCACGACTTCCTCGGCAACAACACGCCGTACACGGTGACGATCGGCTCGGGCAGCGCGAAGGTGCTGCGCGACGGCCGGGCCTACGACGTGAACTGGAAGCGGGCGAAGGCCACGGAGGGCACGGAGTTCACCACGAAGGACGGCGAGCCGGTGAACTTCGCGAAGGGCCAGGTGTGGGTCGTCTTCGCGAAGGCCTCCTCCTGATCAGCCCTGGCTGACAAGGGGTTCCGCCGGGTTGCGGAGCCCCTCCGCCGCGTCGGAGACCCGGCGGATCAGCTCGAAGAACAGGTTCTGCTCATCGGCGGAGAGCGGGGCCAGGAAGACCTGGTTCATCCGGGCCGTGCGCACGGTCAGCTTGCGGTGGGTGCGCGTCCCGTCGTCGGTCAGGCGCAGCAGGAAGCGCCGGCCGTCCTGGGGGTCGCGGACCTTGTCGAGCAGTCCGCGCCGGCCGAGCCTGCTGATGACCTCGGCGATGGTGGACCGGTCGAGCCCGACCCGCTCCCCCACCGTGCGCTGGTCGAGTCCCGGCTCGGCGACGAGCGCGTTCAGGACCGCGAACTGCGGCGAGGTGATCTCCTCGGAGACCATCGTGTTCCACAGCAGGTAGTGCGCCTGCTGGAGCCGCCGGGCGAGGTGCCCGGGGTGGGTGGTGAGGTCCACCGCGGCCATGTGCGCTCCCGAGTCAGATGGGCTGGTGCATTTTGGTTGGTGCACTGAAGAGTAGTGAGCCTTGACGCCAGGCTGCCACAGTGGCAGCTTAAGAGAAACCTCGCTTAAATACTCAGTGCACTGAGTAAATGGAGATGGGGTTTCGAGGATGGACAAGGTGGTCGCCACAGTGGCCCGAGTGCGATCCGGCGATCCTTTTGGCCACCGCAACCCCAACCGTCGCTGGTCGCGCCCGCGCGGCGGAGCCGCATATCGATACAGCCCCGCTTTCGACGAGAACTTCAGGAACCTCCAGGAAGTCCCCATGACCCTCACCCAGCACGACATCGACCAGGAAATCGCCGCCGAGCACGCCGCCTACGAGAAGCGGCTCGCCGACGGCGGCCCTGTCGAGCATCAGCCGCGCCGCGACTACGCGCCCTACCGCTCCTCGGTGCTCCGGCACCCGAAGCAGCCACCGATCGGCATCGACGTGTCCAAGGACCCGGAGCTGGTGGAGCTGCACTCCCCCGCGTTCGGGGAGCGGGACATCACCGAGATCGACAACGACCTGACCCGGCAGCACAACGGGGAGCCGATCGGCGAGCGGATCACCGTCGAGGGCAGGCTTCTCGACCGGAACGGCCGTCCGCTGCGCGGGCAGCTGGTCGAGATCTGGCAGGCCAACTCGGCCGGGCGGTACGCCCACCAGCGCGAGCAGCACGACGCCCCGCTGGACCCGAACTTCACCGGCGTCGGCCGCACCCTGACCGACGACAGCGGCTTCTACCGCTTCACGACCGTCCAGCCGGGTCCCTACCCCTGGCGCCAGCACGTCAACGCCTGGCGGCCGGCCCACATCCACTTCTCGATCTTCGGCACGGCGTTCACCCAGCGCCTCGTGACGCAGATGTACTTCCCGAGCGACCCGCTGTTCCCCTACGACCCGATCATCCAGTCGGTGACGGACGACTCGGCCCGTCAGCGGCTGGTCGCCACCTACGACCACGGTCTGTCCGTGCCGGAGTTCTCGATGGGCTACCACTGGGACATCGTGCTCGACGGACCGCAGGCCACCTGGCTCGAAGAAGGGCGCTGACCAGCCATGACGAAGATCGACACCAGCCGTCCGGAGACCGTGCTGCCGACCCCGTCGCACACGGTCGGCCCCTTCTACGGCCACGCCCTGCCCTTCCCCGGCGGCGGTGACATCGCACCCGTCGGCCACCCGGACACGATCGTCCTCCAGGGCTACATCACCGACGGCGAGGGCAACCCGCTGCCCGACGCGTTCGTGGAGCTGTGGAGCGCCGATCCCGAGGGCAACATCCCGCGGGCCGACGGCTCGATCCGGCGCGACCCGGCCAGCGGTGGCTATCTGGGGCGCAACGGCGTGGAGTTCACCGGCTGGGGCCGCATCCAGACCGACGCCAACGGCCACTGGACCGCCCGCACCCTGCGGCCCGGCGCACGCGGGCAGAGCGCGCCGTACATCAGCGTGTGCGTCTTCGCGCGCGGTCTGCTGGTGCACCTGTACACCCGGATCTACCTGCCGGGCGACGAGGGCGCCCTCGCCGCCGACCCGCTGCTGGCCCGGGTGCCGGCCGAGCGACGCGACACGCTGATCGCGCGGGAGCAGGGCGACGGCACATACCGTTTCGACATCCGCCTTCAGGGCGAAGGCGAAACGGTCTTCCTGGAGTTCCAGTGACTTCTCCCGATCCGGACACCGGCCTGCTCGCCCCCGGGTGGGCAGGCTCCCCCGCCGCCTCCGCGACCGCCGACGGCGCCTACCTCCAGGCGCTGCTGGACGCGGAGGCGGCACTGGCCCGGGCACAGGCCCGCCTGGGTCTCGCCCCGGACGCGGCGGCCGACGCGGCGACCGAGGCGGCCCGGGCGGACCGCTTCGACGTACGGTCCCTCGCCGAGCGTGCGCGCGCCGGCGGCAACCCCGTCATCCCGCTGGTCGCCGACCTCACGAAGGCGGTCGGCGAGGAGTACGGCCCGTACGTCCACCGGGGCGCCACCAGCCAGGACATCCTGGACACGGCGACGATGCTGGTGGCCACCCGGACCCTCGATCTCGTACTGGCGGACCTGAACCGCGTCCAGTCGGCACTGGCCCGGCTGGCCTCCGAACACCGGGACACCGCGATGCCGGGACGGACCCTGACCCAGCACGCCGTGCCGACGACGTTCGGGCTGAAGGCGGCGGGGTGGCGTTCGCTGGTACTGGACGCGCGGGACCGGGTCGCGGTCGTACGGGACTCGCTGCCCGCCCAACTGGGCGGTGCCGCGGGGACTTTGGCGGCCTTCACGGTGTACGGCGCCGAGGACACCAGGGCCCTCACCGAAGCCTTCGCAGGCGAACTCGGCCTCCAGAAGCCGCCCCTCCCCTGGCACACGCTGCGGACCCCGATCGCCGACCTCGCCGGCTGCCTGGCCTTCACCGCCGGAGCCCTGGGCAGGATCGCCGCGGACGTGCTGGTGCTCGGCCGTACCGAGATCGCCGAGGTGGCCGAGGGCAGCGGGGGCGGCTCGTCGGCCATGCCGCACAAGGCGAATCCCGTACGGTCCACGCTGATCGCGTCCGCCGCCAGGCGCGCGCCACAGCTCGCGGCCACCCTGTACGGGTCGATGGCCGCCGAGGACGAGCGGCCGGCCGGGGCCTGGCATGCCGAGTGGGAGCCGCTCAGGGACCTGCTGCGAGTGGTCGGCGGAGCGGCCCGGGACGCCGTCGAACTGACCGAGGGACTGAGGGTGCACGCCGACGTGATGCGGGAACACCTCGACCTCACCCACGGGTTGATCGTCTCCGAGCGGCTCTCCGCCGAGCTGGCGTCCGTGCTGGGCCGGGCCCGCGCCAAGGCGCTGCTCACGGACCTCGCCAAGCGGACGTACACCGAGGGGCTCTCGCTGATCGAACTCCTCTCCCAGGAACCCGAGTTGAAGGACGTCGACCTCGGCGAACTCACCGACCCGGCCCGCTACACCGGCTCCGCCGGAGCCCTCACCGACCGTTCTCTGGAGCGACGTTGACCGAGAAACTCCTCAACCACCGTGCCGAGGGCCCCGCTTCCGCTCCCCCGCTGCTGCTCGGGCCCTCGCTCGGGACGTCGTACGCCCTGTGGGACAAGGTGGCGCCCGAGCTGTCCATCACCCACCGGGTGATCCGCTGGGACCTGCCAGGACACGGCGGTTCGGCGGCCGGCCTGATCGCCCCCGGGGCCACCGTCGCCGACCTCGCAGACCTGGTGCTGGCGCTGGCCGACTCCCTCGGCATCGAGCGGTTCTCGTACGCCGGGGTGTCGCTGGGCGGTGCCGTCGGTCTGCACCTGGCCGTGCACCACCCCGAGCGCGTCGAGTCGCTGGCCGTGATCTGCTCCTCGGCCCACTTCAACGGCCGGGGGCCGTGGGAGGAGCGGGCCGAACGGGTCCGGCGAGAGGGGCTTGAGTGGCTGCTGGAGAGCGCGAACTCCCGTTGGTTCGCGGGTGACTTCACTGTGCCGGAGCTGATCCGGGACCACGCCGAGGCCGACCCGTCGGCGTACGCCGCCTGCTGTGACGCGCTGGCCGCCTTCGACCTGCGCGACCGCCTGTCCGAGATCTCCGCGCGCACCCTGCTGGTCGCCGGCCGCCAGGACCCGGCGACCCCGCCTCCGCACCTGAGGGAGATCGCCGACGCGGTGCCCGGCGCCACGCTCGTCGAGCTGCCCGGGGCCTCGCACCTGGCACCCGCGCAGTGCCCGGAGGCCGTCCTCACGACCCTCCGAGCACACCTCGACGGAGGCGCCAGGCGGGGCATGGAGGTGCGGCGCGAAGTGCTCGGCGACGCGCACGTGGACCGGGCGCAGGCCCGCCAGACGCCCTTCACCGCCCGCTTCCAGGACTTCATCTCGCGCTACGCGTGGGGCGAGATCTGGACCGACCCGACGCTCAGCCGCCGCGAACGCAGCATGATCACACTGACCGCGCTGGTGGCCCACGGCCACTACGACGAGCTGGCCATGCATGTGCGGGCGGCCCGGCGCAACGGGCTCACGCCGGAGGAGATCGGGGCCGTACTGCTGCAGACGGCCGTGTACTGCGGGGTTCCGGCGGCGAACTCGGCCTTCGCGACGGCCCAGCGGGTGCTGGCGGAGGAGACGGAAGGGTAACCCCGGCAGTGGCAGGCACGGGGTACCACGATGTGCCTACGGTGGAGGCATGTCGACCATCCTGATCACCGGTGCCACCTCGGGTCTCGGCCGCTACGTCGCCTTCGAGCTGGTCCGTTCCGGCCACCACGTCCTCGCCCACGGCCGCGACCCGGGCCGTACCGAGAGCCTTGTGGCGGAGCTGCGGTCGGAGGGCGAGGCGGAGGCGCTCGTCGCCGACCTCTCCTCTCTGGCCCAGGTGCGCGACCTGGGCGCGAGGGTGGCCGAGGCCCACCCCGAAGTGGACGTCCTGATCAACAACGCCGGTGTGGGCGCGGGTTCACCGGGTTCGGGCCGCGAACTGAGCGCCGACGGCCACGAACTCCGCCTGGCAGTGAACTACTTGGCGCCGGTGGTGCTGAGCCGGGCCCTGCTGCCTGTATTGCGCGCGAACACACCCGCGCGGATCGTCAACGTCGGCTCAGTGGGGCAGGAACCCCTCGACTTCGACGACCCGGAGTTCACCCACGGCTACACCGGCTTCGCCGCGTACTGCCGAGCCAAGTTCGCCCTGGCGGCCCACACCTTCACGCTGGCCGAGGAGTTGGCGGACACGGGGGTGTCGGTGAACGTCCTGCACCCGGCGACCTTCATGGACACGGCGATGGTCCGGGAGGGCGGGGTGGCTCCCTGGTCGACGGTGGCGGACGGCGCCCCGGGCGTGCTGGCGCTGGCCACCCAGGACCTGGGCACGGGTGGCTATTTCGACGGCACGAGTCCGGCGCGAGCACACGAGGACACGTACGACAGCCACGTACAGAAGCGCTTGGCAACGCTCACAGACCAACTGCTGGCGCTGTAGATGCTTTTAGGGGGGCGGGGCTGTGTCACTATGCGGCTCCGCCGCGCGGGCGCGACCAGCCCCCACCGGCCCGCAGCCGAACACCTCACCCCGCCTCCAGCATCCCCTTGGCCCGCGCCACCAGCCCATCCGCCCCACACGACTCCGCAAGCGCCAGCCCACGACTGAGCTCAGCCACCGACCGAGTGAGAATCCCGTACTCCACCCGAGCCGCCGCATGCTCGTACTGACACGGTGACGCCTCCAGATACGTGACGGCATGCCCGGCAAGCCGGACCGCCCGCTGCCCCGTCTCCAACGCGGCAGCACACCGCAACGCCTCGCCGATCGCCGTGTCCGTCCCGAGCCGCTCCGCATGCCGACGCACATCGGTCGCCAACTGCGCCGCACGCACCGGGTCCTCGACGGCCAGCGCGCGGGCGAGATCAACGGCCCACGGCACCAGCACCGGATTGTGGTGGCCCCGGACCTCGGCCGCCTTCTCCGCGGCGTCCAGTTCGTTGATGCCTTCCTTCGTCCGCCCCACGGCCAGCAGCAGCCGCCCCCGCACGGACCGCGGATCCGGCAGCACGATCGTGGACGGGTACGGCGGCGCGAACCCGTACTGCTCGGCGATGGACCACGCCTCCTCGACCTGCCCGCGCGCGAGCAGCGTGTCGACGAGGTTGCAGGTCGCCGACCAGTGCAGCGGCAGCCCCCGCCCCACCCGCTCGGCGATCCGCAGCGACTCGCGCAGGGAGGTCTCGGCCTCCTTGAGGCGTCCGCGGCGACGGTGGCCGATGCCGACGTAGGCGTGGGCCAGGGCGAGATGCCCGCCGCTCCAGCCGGCCGACTCGTACGTGCGCAGGGCCTCGTTGAACAGCGCCTCCGCGCGGTCGAGGCGGTCGGTGTAGGCGTACGCGCTGGCCAGCATCAGGGGCAGTTCGAGGCCCCACTCGGTGTCGGTCCAGCCGAGCCCGGGCGCCAGTCGGCCGTTGACCAGTGAGCGGTCGCACAGCTCGGCGACCTCCTCGGCGCTCTCACCGCGCGCCATGGCGTCGAAGCCGCGCAGCATGAGCAGGGCCCGCTCGGAGTTGTCCCGGCCGGTACAGGTGGCGGCGAGTGCGGCCAGGCGCCGGGAGCGGCCCGCCGCGCCGGCCTCGCTCGCGTAGAGGCCCTCCCACATGTACTGCACGGCCTGCAGACGGAGCCTGGCGGGGCCCTCCTCGTGCCGGGCGGCCTCCGCCTCGACGGTGCGGACGGCCTCCTCCAGCTGGTTGTTGTGCAGGAGGGCCTGGGACAGCCGGAAGACGGCGTCGACCCGCTCGGTGCCTTCGAGGCCGGGCATGGCGAGCGCGGTCTGGAGGTGGGCGATGGTCTTGGCGGGGGCGGTCAGGAGGGTGGCGCAGCCGAGTTCGAAGAGCACGCGCGCGTGGACCTCGGGTGCCGGGGGTTCCAGCAGGGCGCGCTCCAGGCAGCGGCGGGCCGCGTCGGGGGCGCCGACGGCGACGTGCTCACGGGCGGCCTCGCGCAGCTGCTCGACGAGTTCCTCGTCGTCGTCCGGGTGGACCTGGAGAAGGTGCCGGGAGGCGGCCGCGGCGCCGAGCCCCGAGTCGGTGACGACCTGGGCGGCGACGCCGTGCCAGGCGCGGCGCAGGGCGTCGGGGATGGAGTTGTAGACGGCGGAGGCGATCAGCGGGTGGACGAACTCCAACTCGCCGTCCTCGGTCCGTTCGGTGAGGATACGGGCGTCCTGGAGGAGGACCGCGCAGGCGGCCGCTTCCTCCGGCTTCAGGGTGGAGAGCTTGGCCACCAGGGAGACGGTGATGCCGCTGCCGAGGATGGCGGCGGCCCAGGCGAACTTGGTGGCGTCGACGCCGAGTTCCTCCAGGCGGGCGACCAGGCCGCCGCCGCGGGCCGAGCGGTTCAGTTCGCGCAGTTCGCTCGCCGAGCCCTCGCTCGGTTCCATCTCGCTCTCCTGCACCTTCGCGAGGAGTTCGACGGTCTCGTAGGGGTTGCCGCCGGTGACGGCCCACACCTCGCGGCAGAAGGGGGCGTCGGCGTGCTCGCCGAGGGTGGCGCGGGTGAGGCCGGACGTGGCCTCCGGGCTGAGGGCGCTCAGGTTGGTGAGGGGGCCGCCGGCGGTCGAGGCCACCGCCTCCAGGAGGCGGGCCCGTTCGCCGGAGGCCTCTCCGGGGCGGCGGGCCACCACGACCAGGACGGACAGGTCGTCGAGGCGCTCGGCGAAGGCGGCGAGCCAGCGCAGGGTCTCCTGGTCGGCCCAGTGGGCGTCGTCGACCAGCAGCACGAGTGGCCAGTCCCGGCGGGCCAGCCGGCGTACCGCCGCGACCAGGCCGTCGCACACGCCCTGCGGGTCGGCCTGCCGTTCCCCGGGGTCCGCGATGCCGAGGGCGGGGCCCGCGATGTCGTACCAGTCGCCGAGGTACTCGCGGGCCTCCTCGGGCATCAGTGACAGAAGGGCGGGCTGCAGGAGTTGTCGTACGACGTTGAAGGGGACGGACCTGAGGGTCTCGCCGCCCCGCGCCGACCAGACCGTGCAGCCGCGGGCCTCGGCGATACGGCGGGTCTCGGCCAGCAGGGCGGTCTTGCCGAAGCCCGCCTCGCCCCGGATGACCAGTACGCTGCCGGAGGACGCGCGGCCCGCGCACAGGGAGTCCACCGCCCGCTCGACGGCGGTGACTTCCTCTTCGCGCTCCCACAGCGAGGCCGGGGCGGCCGCAGTGGGCCGTACCTCCGTCATCCCGCTACCTCCCCAAGTCGCCTGAACGACGTACAGATCTCGAGCGTAGCCGTCCTGGTGCGGAAGCGGAGGCCGCTCGGGGTAGCTGTTGCCTCGACGGGTGACCTCGGGTACGCGCAGGCGACGCGCCCTGCCCCCGACCAGGCGTCGGCAAACCTGACCATCAGTCAGTTGTCGGGCGTACGACGCCAAGGGCGCCCTGTCCGCCGAGGACGTCGTGGCCGCCCTGACCTTCCTGACGGCCCGTACGGTCGCTGACGCGGTGCGGGCGGCCGATACCACGGAGGAGATCGCCTCCGGCGGCGGGACCCGCGACCCGGTGCTGATGGGGACGCTGGGCGAGCTGCTGCCGGGGATCGCGCCGCGCGCCTCCGACGCGCTCGGGTCGCCGTCCTGCCCGGGCGGGGGCGGGACATGGCTGCCGCCGCCGGCGCGGGAACGGCGCGTGCGGCTCGTACTGGTGTGATCTCCACAAGTCCTGCCGGATCGCCGTCGCGGACGGGCGTGTGTGTCGAAGTCGTCGTGATCGGCCGACGCCCCTCTCATCCCTCTTTCACCGAGGACTCATACGGTGGGGGCATGACGCAGGAGACTCCCCCCGGGTGGTACCCCGATCCCGGGCAGACAAGTGACGGTCCCGCCACCGAGCGCTGGTGGGACGGCAAGGTGTGGACGGAGCAGACCAGGCCCGTCGGATCGGCCGCCGCCTGGGGTCCCCCGGAACAGGTCGCGAGCCCCGGGCAGTTCCCGGCCTATCCGGCGTATCCCGCGCACCCGCCGACCGGATCACGACGCGGTCGTACGGGCATAGCCGTGGCCGTCGCGGTCGTGGTCCTCGCGAGCATAGGCGTGGGCGTGTACGCCCTGGCCGACAGCGGCAACGGAAACGGCGACACCAGCTCGCAGGGTCCCGGCGGCCAGAACGGTCAGGGCGGCACCGGCGGGCAGAACGGCCAGGGCGGCCCCTTCGGCGGCAACGGCGGTTCCGGAGGCTCGGGCGGTTCCGGTGGTTCCGGCGGCGCCTCGCCCTCCCCCGAGGGTTCCGAGGCGCCGAAGATCGAGAGCGGTTCGGTGACCGACTCCATCTCCGGGATCAGCCTGCCCATCCCGGACGGCTGGTACGGCCAGGAGATCTCCGCCGGCGCGTCCGTGACCTCGAACGACTCCTACGCCTGCCCCGGCGACACCTCCGCGAAGTGCACGAAGGGCGGCGCCTACTCGGCGCCCGCGCTGGCCCTCCGCACCTCCGGCAGCACGGCCGAGCAGGTCGCCAAGGCCGACATCTCGGCGAACGCGGAGCAGTCCTACGGCGGCAAGACCTACGGCTCGATCACCTCGCACGACGTGCTCGCCTCCAAGGCAGTGACCGTGGCCGGGCAGAAGGGCTACCTGGTCCGCTGGAAGGCGGTGACCAGCAAGGGCTCCGACGGCTATGTCGAGTCGCTCGCCTTCCCCTCCCCGGCGAACGCGCAGCAGATCGTCGTGGTGCGCTTCGGGGTGGATGTCGACGAGGGCCAGTCCGTGATCGACGACATCACGAAGGGGATCAAGGTGTCGACGGGCGGCGGCAGCGGCACGGACGTCTGACCCCGGCCCCGGACACCGGTCGGCCGGGTGGGGCGCCTCTCCGCTCTGGAGGAACCCCACCCGGCCGGGGGGTGCGCGCCGCCCCCGTCCCCACGGTGCGGCGCGATCAGGTCGCCGTCCAGTCATCCCATGGACGACGGCCCGGTCTCAGGTCAGGCCGAGGGCCGGCAGTACGGCGGCCTCCACGAAGCGGACCAGGTAGTCCGGGTCGGCGTACTCCCCGTCCACCACGCGGCGGGCGCGGACGACGCCGAACAACTGGACCGGGACGTACTCGAGGGCCGGGTGTCCGCTGGCGATCTCGCCCCGGTCGGCGCCACGCTGGAGAATGTGCCTCAGTGCGGCGATCTCCGGGTCGACCAGCGCCTCACGCAGGGCCTGCGCGAGTTCCGCGTCCTGGGTGACGGCATGGCCGAGCGCCTGGATCATCTTGGTTTCCTGCATCGACCACCGGCCCGCGGCACGAGCGACCTCGCGCAGGTCCTCGGCGAGCGATCCGGTGTCGATGCCGTCGAACTTCGACGAGCTGCACGAGCGCAGGGCGGCCACCACGAACTGGGGCTTGGTCTTCCACTGCCGGTAGAGGGTGGACTTGCTGCAGCGGGTGCTGGCGGCGACACCCTCCATGGTCACGGCTTCGTATCCGCATTCGCGGAGCTGCTCGAGCACGGCGTCGAAGAACTCCTGCTCACGCTCGGGCGTGATCTTGGAGCGGCGCGAGGCGGTGACCGTCTCCGGTCCGTCCGCGGCCTGCAGCGACGTCATCTGCCGTGCCTCCCATTCATTCCCGGATTCCAGTGTGTCCTATGTCTATCGATACGCCAGTGTACCGGTACCCGAACGTATCGGTACACTGCCGTATCGGTACGATCCCGTATCGATGAGTTTCGGGGACCGGGCGAGTCATAAGCCCGTCCAGTTCTCAGCACCTGCACCACCGTCAGCGAAAGGGCCGGGGGAATGAATGCCCGCACCGAGCCTTCAGAAGCGGAGCCGGGCGCGACAGCGCGGCCGCCGCTCGTCCGTGAGCTCCTGCTCGTCGTAGGACTCTTCCTCGTCTACAAGTTCGGCAGGCAGCTGGTCACCGGCCACACGGCCGAGGCCTACCGGAACGCCGACCGCCTCTGGGACTGGGAACGGGCCCTGCACCTGCCGGGCGAGGGCTCGGTGCAGTCGCTGCTGCTCCACGGCGACACCCTCGCGCACATCGCCAACACCTACTACGCGACCGTCCACTTCCCGGCCACGATCGCCTTCCTGGTGTGGCTCTACCTGAAGCGCCCCGCGCACTACGTCTGGGCCCGACGCGTCCTCGCGTCCCTGACCGGTGCCGCTCTGGTGGTGCACCTCGTCTTCCCGCTGGCCCCGCCGCGGATGCTCGCGGTGGCCGGTCTGGTCGACACCGCGAAGGTCTACGGCCCCTCCGTGTACGGACCGCCGCAGACCGACACCCTCTCCAACCAGTTCGCCGCGATGCCCTCGCTGCACTTCGGCTGGGCCCTGATGGTGGCGATCGGCCTGATCGTGGCGACCCGCTCCCGGTGGCGCTGGTTGTGGCTGCTGCACCCGCTCCTGACCCTGCTGGTGATCGTCGGGACCGCGAACCACTACTGGATGGACGCCGTCGTGGCGACGGCCCTGCTCGGCATCACGCTCGGGGTCGTCCACCTGCCGCACCGCACGGCGACCACCGCGGGCCGGGCACCGGAGAAGCTCGCACCGGCCGAGCCCTCCGAGCCCGCCGAGTCCAAGAAGAACGTCCTGGTCGGAGCGGGCCGATGAACGCCACCCTGCTCGCCCTCGCCCTGTCCCTGCTCTCCTCCGTCGCCTACGCGGCCGCCGCGGTCGCCCAGGAGCGCCTCGCCTCCCGCAACCCCGGCTCCGGTGTGCTGCGGATGCTGGGCTCGGGCGCCTGGTGGGGATCCGTCGGCCTCAACGCGGCGGCCGCACTGCTGCACGTCGTGGCCCTCAAGTACGGCCCCCTGACCGTGGTCCAGCCGCTCGGCGCGCTCACCCTCGTCGCCGCCGTGCCGCTGGGCGCGCGGATCGCGGGGCGCCGGGTCAGCGCGACGGAGTGGCGGGGCACGGTCTACACGCTGGCGGGCCTCGCGGCGATCCTCGTCGTGGCGTCGGGTTCGGCGCCCGGGCAGGTCCTGAGCACGTCGGAGGCGCTGACGGTGGCGGCGGTGACGGCGGCCCTCATCGGGCTGCTGGCGCGCCCCGGTGCCCGGCCCGGCCTGCGGCACGCGTCGGGGTCCGGCATCGCCTCCGGGGTGGCCTCCGCCCTCACCCAGACCGTCACGGTGGCCGCGACGGACCGTTCCGAGTCGCTCCTCAGCGTCCAGGTGATCGGCGTGGCACTGCTCGTCGCGGCCTTCGCGGCGGGCGGCCTGCTCCTGTCACAGACGGCGTACCGGCACGGCCTCGGCGCCCCGCTCGCGGTGGTGACCCTGGCCAACCCGGTGGCCGCCGCGGTGATCGGCCTCTCCCTGCTGGGCGAGGGCCTGCGGGGCGGCGCGGCGGGCGTACTGCTGGCACTGGCGGGAGCGGGCCTGGCGTCCTGGGGGGTGGTCCTGCTCAGCAGAGTTCCTTCCAAGGACCACCCGGTGGCAGCGGTCCTGGCACTGGAACCGTCACTGGCAGACGTGAAGGTGCCCCGGCCTGCTGAGCCAGGGCACCTGACAGCGCCCCTCTAGGGGCGCGGGGCGGTATCAGCCGAACCCGCGAGCGTCCTGCTTCAAAGCCGTGTCCACAGTCAACGCGGTAGCGACGACCAGGCTCAACAGTGGCTCGGGCAGCTGGTAGTGGATCTGCAGCACATAGTTGTCCGCGGTCGTGAACATCGTCTTGGCGAGCCCCTCCCACGTCTTCGTGATCCGGGCGACCTCGTTGTCCGTGTGGTCGACGATCGCGAAGTTCCAGGCCCGCCAGTTCTCCGCCTTGATCGCCCCGACCTGCTGGCCGTTCACGTTCATCGCGAAGTTGATCTTCCCGATCATGTTCTGCTGGACGATCTCACCGACCTGGGACCCGTCCGGCCGCTCCACGATCACCCGTGACTTGAAGACCTTGGCCGGCCGCGTCAGCAGCAGCACCGGCTGACCGTAGGCGTCCCGGATCTCCAGCTTGTGGGTCATGTACTGGTCGAGGCTGGAGACGACGCGCAGGACCTTCTTCAGCGCGCTCTGCCCGACCTGGGTGACGGAGCCGAGCTGGTTGCCGTTCTGATCCATGACCTTGTACTCGTTGGTCACCTCGATCAGCTTGGCCTTCTGGTTCACCACCAGCACCGGCTCGGTGAACAGGGTGCCGCCACCCGCACCGCCCGCGTTGACCCCGGCCTGCTGCTGCACCTGACGCTGCACGCGCGGGTCGGGCCCGGCCGCCTGCTGCGGCATCTGGGGAACCTGGGGTGCCTGAGCGGCCGCCTGCTGCTGGCTGTTGGTGTGCTGGGTCCACTGCGCCCCGTCCCAGTAACGGAGTGTCTGGGGCGCTCCGTGCGGATCGGGGTACCAGCCTGCAGGTGTGTTCGAATGCGTGGTCACCGGGGCACAGTACCCCGGGACCAGCGCGATCCGGCCACCTACCGGGTGGCTCCCCCAGCGGCTTTACCTGGTGATTACGGCCGGGTCGCTCACCCCGGGACGCCCGTTCTCGACATGTCCGGCGAACCGCCGCAGAAACGCCGCGTCGGTCTCGCAGGTGACCGTCAGGTCGTACCAGCGCCTGCCGGCCGCCAGGTCGAAGGTGTGCCGGACGGTGGTCCCGGCCCGCACCGTGAAGGTCCTCGGCCGGTCGCCGTAGCCGCTGACGACCTTCAGACGGACCGTGCCGGAGCCCTTGTTGGTGAAGGTCAGCTCGACGTCGTCGCCGCGGTGACGGGCGGTGACCTCGGGTCCCGCGGTCGTGTTCGCCCCCTTGAAGGCGCGCAGGAAGCCGCCCGGGCCGTGCACGGTCAGGTCGTACGACCCCTTCGAGTACGCCGAGTTCCAGGCGTCCGAGACGGTCTTGCCGGCCTCGGTGGTGTAACTCCAGGGCCCGTCGGTGCGGTTGCCGGAGGTCACCAGGAACGCGCCGCCCGCCTTGGCACCGGAGGCGAAGGTGAGCGTGAACTTCCCGTTCGCCGCGTCCACCGAACCGTCCACGTGCGGGGCGTACTTGAGCGGGCGGGTCAGGCGCAGCCCGCGCTCCTGCTTCGGCAGGGCGCCGACGGCGGGCGGGACCGGCACGTAGTCGGGGTGGCGCTCGCGGTCCGGCGGCTCGTAGCCGTCGGTGTCCGGGAGGGCGACCGGCTCGGTGTCCTTGCGGGAGAAGTCGAAGGCCGAGGTCAGGTCGCCGCACACGGCCCGCCGCCAGGGCGAGATGTTGGGCTCGTGGACGCCGAAGCGCCTCTCCAGGAAGCGGATGATGGAGGTGTGGTCGAGGGTCTCGGAGCAGACGTAACCGCCCTTGCTCCAGGGCGAGACGACGAGCATGGGGACGCGCTGGCCGAGGCCGTAGGGGCCTGCCGGGTGACTGCTGTCGCCCTTGAACAGGTCGAGGCCGGGGTCGACCGTGGACTTGCCCTGGGCGGCGGAACCCGCGGGGTAGGCCGGGACCATGTGGTCGAAGAAGCCGTCGTTCTCGTCGTACGTGATGAACACGGCCGTCTTCGCCCAGACCTCGGGGTCGGAGGTGAGCGCGTCGAGGACCTGGGCGATGTACCAGGCGCCGTAGTTCGCGGGCCAGTTGGGGTGCTCGGTGAAGGCCTCGGGGGCGACGATCCAGGAGACCTGCGGGAGCTTTCCGGCCTTGACGTCGGCCTTGAGCTGGTCGAAGTAGCCCTCGCCCTTGGTGTAGTCGGTGCCGGTGCGGGCCTTGTCGTACAGCGGGTCGCCGGGCCCCGCGTTCCTGTACTGGTTGAAGTAGAGCAGCGAGTTGTCGCCGTAGTTGCCCCGGTAGGCGTCCTGGATCCAGCCCCAGGAGCCGTTCGCGTCGAGGCCGTCGCCGATGTCCTGGTAGATCTTCCAGGAGACGCCGGCCTTCTCCAGGCGCTCGGGGTAGGTCGTCCAGCCGTAGCCGACCTCGTCGTTGCCGAGGACCGGGCCGCCGCCCTGGCCGTCGTTGCCCGTGTAGCCCGTCCACATGTAGTAGCGGTTCGGGTCGGTCGAGCCGATGAACGAGCAGTGGTAGGCGTCGCAGATGGTGAAGGAGTCGGCGAGGGCGTAGTGGAAGGGGATGTCCTCGCGGGTCAGGTACGCCATGGTCGTGGAGCCCTTGTTCGGGACCCATTTGTCGTACTTGCCCCCGTTGAAGGCGGCATGTCCGTCGTTCCAGCCGTGCGGCAGGTCCTGGATGAACTGCATGCCCAGGTCGTTCGCCTCGGGACGGAAGGGCAGGATGTCCTTGCCGTTCTTGTCCGCCTGGTGCCACACGGACTTGCCGTTCTCCAGCGTGACCGGACGCGGGTCGCCGAAGCCCCGGACGCCCCTGAGCGAGCCGAAGTAGTGGTCGAAGGACCGGTTCTCCTGCATCAGGACGACGACGTGCTCGACGTCCTCGATCGTCCCCGTGCGGTGGTGGGCCGGGAGTGCGGCGGCGCGCTGAATGCTGTTCGACAGGGCGGTGAAGGCCGTGGTGGCGCCCGCGACCTGGAGGAATCTGCGCCGGTTGACGTCGGTCATGCGTGAGGGACCTCTCATCCTGCGCATCGATGGCCGGAACGTGACGGAAGGTGCGCGCAGCGAGTTTTCCAAGGGCAACGAACGTCAGGGAAGGGTCCGGTGGCGCTGATGTGAAAGTCGCGGGTACGTGAGGTGTGGCGGAACTCGATCGGGGGATGGTCGCGGTCATGACAGAGACGACACCCACGGACGCACCGCCCACGAAACGGCCCGTACGCCAGCTGCTCGCCGCCTCCGTGGGCAATGCCGTGGAGTGGTACGACTGGTACGCCTACACGTTCCTGGCCACGTACATCGCCGCCGCCGTCTTTCCCAAGGGTGCGGACAACTCGCTGGTGCCGCTCCTTTCGACGTTCGCGGTGTTCGCGGTGGGGTTCTTCATGCGGCCCGTCGGCGGGCTGCTGATGGGCGCGATCGCGGACCGGCACGGGCGGCGGGCCGCGCTGACGGTCACGATTCTGCTGATGGGCGGCAGCAGTCTGCTGGTCGGGCTGACGCCCACGTACGCCGCTGTCGGCATCCTGTCTCCCGTCGTGCTGGTGCTCGCACGGCTGCTCCAAGGGCTGTCCGTGGGTGGCGAGTTCGCGGCCTCCACGACCTTCCTCGTGGAGTCGGCGGGGCCCGGCCGACGCGGGCTGTTCTCCAGCTTCCAGTACGTCTCGACGACCGCGGGGCAGCTCGTCGCGTCCGGGATCGCCACGGTCCTGGTGGACACCTTGAGCGAGGGGCGGATGGACGGCTGGGGATGGCGGGTGCCGTTCGTGCTCGGGGCCGTGCTGTCGCTGGTCGGGTTCTGGATCCGGCAGGGCGCGCAGGAGACGCGCAGCGAGGAGCAGCGGCGGGCGCCGCGTCCCGGGCTCCTTGAGGGGTTGCGGCGCCATCCGCGCGAGTCCCTGCTGATCTGCGGGATCACGATGGGCGGCACCATCGCGTACTACACGTGGACGTCGTATCTGCCCACCTACGCCGAGCTCAACGCCGGTGTCGACAAGTCGGACGCGCTGCTCGCGGGGACGATCTCGCTGGCCTTCTTCGGCCTGCTCCAGCCGCTCGGCGGGTTGTTGTCGGACCGGCTCGGGCGCCGGCCGTTGCTGCTCTTCTTCGGCGTGGGTTTCGCCCTGCTGAGCGTGCCGTTGCTGCACGCTCTGCGGGACTCGTTCGTGGTGCTCCTGCTGGTGCAGTGCGCGGGCATGGTGTTGCTGACCGGGTTCACGTCGATCAGTGCGGCGGTGAACGCGGAGCTGTTTCCGCCGAGGGTGCGGGCGGCCGGGATCGGGTTCCCCTACTCCCTGACGGTCGCGCTGTTCGGCGGGACGGCGCCGTATGTGGGCACGCTGTTCAAGGAGTTGGGGCACGCCGGGATCTTTCCCTGGTATGTGGCGGTGCTGTGTCTCGGGTCCTCGCTGGTGTATCTGCGGTTGCCGGAGACCGCTCATGGGGAACTACGCCGCTAGGGCTCGCCTCGCCACCGCCGTTCCCGCTCTCAACGCCGAGACCGGGTCCGCGGCCTCGTCCAGTTCGATCAGGACCGTGTCCGCGCCGGGTGTGCGGGACATCGCGTCGGCCCAGCCCTGCCAGTCGACCATGCCGGTGCCCAACTCGGCCATGTAGGGCTGCTGTTGGGCGTACACCGTGTCGTCGACGGTGAGATGGACGTCGATCGGGGCGACCGCGTCCTTCCAGTGCGCCAGGGCTATCCGGGGGGCGTGGCGGCGGGCCACCGAGACCGGGTCGCCGCCGCCCAGGGCGATGTGGCAGGAGTCCGGGCACAGCCAGACGTAGCGGGGGTCGGTGAGGGTCATGAAGAGGTCGATGTCCCGCTCGTACCAGAGCGTGCTGTTCGACTCCGTGTGGAAGGCCAGCTTCACGCCGTACCGGGACACCGCCTCGCCGACCGCGTGGGCGATGTCCGCCATGCGGGTCATATAGGCGGCGTCGACGAAGAAAGGCGGCCTCGTGCCGTACGTCGTGCGCATCGGCAGTCCCGTGACGAGGAGTTCGCCGCCCGCTTCCGCGAGGAAGGCCGCGCGGCGCTCCGCGTCGGCGACGATCTCGGGGAGGTTGTCGCCGCGGCGCCAGTCGGGGGCGTCGCTGTCGGCGATGAAGGCGCTGACCACCTCCAGGCCCCGGGCGGCCAGTTCGTGACGGAACGCCCCCGCGCCGCCGAAGGCCCGAAGAGCCGAGTCGACGTCTCCTGGTGCGAACGTCAGCTCTATGCCGGTGACTTCGGTCGCTGCCAGGGTGTCCATCACCCGCTCCCAGAAGCCCCGCGCGTCGAGCAGGGCTCGCTCGCGGACCTCCTCCGCGGACTCCACGGCCCAGAATCCCGGGTGGTAGAAGGTGATCACGTCCGTCGCGAAGCGGGGGTTCACTCCGCTCCTCCGCGCGCGTTGTAGACGACGACTCCGTCGGACTCGTCGACCGCCTTGCGGTAGCCCCGGAACACCGCCAGCGCCTCGTCCCTCAGGACGTCTCCGACGACCTCGATGCCACGCGCCTCGAACTGCTCGGCCCAGTCGGAGCGGACCGGGCCCTCGTCGAACGTGGTGATCTCCTCCAGTTCGGGGCCCTCCCCCGCGACCACCAGACCGCGTACCCCGGACCACAGGGTGGCACCGTAACACTGCACGCAAGGACGCCAGTTGACGACCAGTTCGTGTGCAGGGAGGCCGTCGCCGCCGAGGTCCCAGCTGCCGGTCGCGGTCTGGGCCAGGCCGAGTGCGACGACCTCGGCGTGGGCGCTGGAAATGCCGGTCGACAGGACGACGTTCACGCCGACGGACACGATCCGGCCTGACTCGCGCTCGGCGACGAGCGCCGCGAACGGACCGCCGTTGCCCTCACGCCAGTTGCGGTCGGCGAGACGGTGCACGAGACGCATCCGGTCCTCGCGGGTGGGGAGCACCGCGGCCACGTCGGCGAGTTCGTCGTCGATCCACGCGGGCAGGGCCACACGGTATTCCTTGGCGATCTCGATCACTGTTCGGTTCCTCTCGGGTGGTTCAGATGCGCGCGGTGACGGCACGGGCGGTCCGTACCGCGGTGACCGCGCCGGTCAGGGTGACGTTGGCGGCCATCGCCGTGGGAACGACTCCGTTGCCCGCCAGGTACAGGTTGTCGAAGCCCCACACCCTCCCGTCCGGGTCGCACACGCTGGTGCCGTCGTCGGTGACGCCTGCCCTGACCGTGCCGGTGAGATGCAGCGACGAGCCGGGCGGCAGCACGGTCGACTCGGTCACGGGGTCGAAGGGGCCGAACTCCTCGGCGACGGACCGGACTTCGTCCAGCGCTCGGCGGATCAGTGCGCGGTCGGCGTCCGAGTAGTCGAACTCGACGCGGATACGGGGCATCCCGGCGAGGTCTGTCTCGGTCGCCGAGAACACCAGCCGGTTCTCCGGGCGGGACTCGACGGGGACGTAGAGCGACAGCCCCACGGAGTGCGCGAGCGGGCGGCCGTCCTCGTCGACGTAGGTGCGGTCCATGATCTGGCCGTGGAAGGGCTGCGCGGGTCCGTTGCACGGCAGCCAGAGCGAGTCCGTGCTGAACTCGCCGGGGCGCGGAAGGGGCAGGGCGTCGAGGTCGAGGCCGAACCGGTCGAGGTCGAGCAGGACCCGGGCGGTGACGAAGGCGTGCTCGTTGAGCCGGCGGCCGAGCGCCTCGGGGCGGATGCCCGAGGCGAACAGGAGTTGCGGGGTTCGCAGGGCGTCGGCGCACACCACCACGGTGTCGGCGCGGAGTTCGGACTCGGTGCCGTCGGCGACGCGGCGCAGCCGGGCGCCGGTGACCCGGCCGGCGTCCCGGACGAGGGCGGTCACGAGCGTGCCGGTGAGCAGGGTGAAGGACGGATCGCCGCCCGCCGCGAG
Organism: Streptomyces sp. NPDC048420; assembly: GCF_040651535.1. Taxonomy (NCBI): domain Bacteria; kingdom Bacillati; phylum Actinomycetota; class Actinomycetes; order Kitasatosporales; family Streptomycetaceae; genus Streptomyces; species Streptomyces sp. NPDC048420. Next base: position 16,041 of record NZ_JBEZKG010000013.1, on the reverse strand, counting down.
CGCGGGAAAAATCGAACCGGGTGCCGTGCGGGGCATGGGGCCCGACGGTGTGGGGGTGACGGCCATGGGCATGGGCTGCGGCAGCCGGTCGGCGGGGCCGATACCGCCGTAGCGTCGGCGCAGGACGTCGAGGACGAGTTCGCCGACCTTGGTCGGGCCGATCGGGGCCGGGGTGACGGCGAGCAGTCTGCGCGCGGTGTCGAGATCGACCGCCCAGGCGTCGGGGTCGCCGAAGTCGAAGACCTCCTCCCGGGCGGGCCAGGGGGTGGCGGCGGTCCAGTGGACGCCCATGCCGCCCGCGTTCCAGGCCAGCGCGGCCTGGGGCATGGCCTCGGCGTCCTGGCCGAAGGCGAGCGCGTGGAACATGCCGGGGGTGAGACCGGTGAGGCTGTCCGCGACCTCGCGGACCACCTCGGCGCCGGTGTACATGCCCTGGATGCCGGTGGCGACCTTCTCGTTGTAGCGGGACCACAGGTCGGGGTCGTCGAGGTCGTGCAGGTGCAGGCCGGGCGTGCCGCCGATCGGGGCGCCGCCGTCGGCCATGGTGATGTGCAGCGCGGGGTCGCTCTCGCGCAGGAGGCGGGCCACGAGGGCTCCCATGATGCCGCTGCCCACGACGAGGACGTCGGTGCGGGGGATGTGGGTCAAGTGGAGCTCCGTGTACCTGGGTTGTGGGGGTCAGTCGACCGGGACGAGCGGGCCGAACAGCTCGATGTCCATGCGGTCCAGGGCGAGTTTCACCGCGCCGACGAGGGGGGCGTCGTGGCCGAGCGCGGTCGCGCGCAGTTCGACCGCGGGGGTACGGGCGTCCCGGAGCGCGGTCCGTACCCGGGGCAACAGCATGTCGGCCGCGTCCTCCAGGCCGCCGCCGAGGACGATCAGCGAGGGGGCGACCGTCCAGGACAGGGTGGTGAGGATCGACGCGATGTTCTCCACCAACTCGTCGACCTCGGCCAGAGCGGCCGCGTCCCCGGCCCGGGCCGCCTCGAACCGGGCGAGCGCCAGGGCGCGTTGGGCGGGCAGCGGTGAGGTGAGTCCGGCGACCGGGCGGTCCTCGACCGAGTCGACCGACAGCGACGGCGCCTCGACGATCTCGCCCGCGGCCCCGTCGAGGCCGCGGTGCACGGCTCCTCGGATGAGGATGCCGAGGCCGGCCCGGTTCCCCAGCACCGCCCATACGACGTTGTCGTGGTCACCGGCCACGCCTCGCCAACTCTCCGCCAGCGCACCGAGGTTGGTGTCGTTGTCCGCGAACCACGGCACCGGTATCCGCCGGCCGAGTTCGTCGGGCAGGTGCACGCCCTCCCAGCGCGTGGTGTGCACCAGGCGCCGTACGACCCCTTCGTCGTCGATGGCACCGCCGGCCGCGATCGCGCCGGCCCGGAGCCGGTCCACCGAGCCGCCGGCGTCGTCGAGGGCCTCAAGGACCAGGTCGGCTGCGTCGTCGAGCGTGGTGGGCGGGTCCTTGTAGGCCCGCAGCGGTCGGTGGGCCCGGCCCAGGACGCGGCCGCGTACGTCGGCGACGACCGCGGAGGCGTCCACGGTGGTGATGCGTACGGCGGCCAACAGGGCGCGTTCGGCGCGCAGTTCGTAGCGCCGGGCCGGGCGTCCGGCCGAGCCGCTGATCGGCACCCGGTCCAGTTCCGCGACCCAGCCCGCCTCGACGAGCGATTCCAGGATCAGCTCGATGGTGCGACGGGACAGGCCGGTCTGCCCGGCGAGTTCGGTGAGTTTGCGCGGTCCGGCCGACACCGCCAACACCCGCAGGATCACCGAGGTGTTGACCCGGCGTACGGCGCTCTGGTTCATCCCCGCCGTCAGCATGCCGTCGCTCCCGTCACCGGGTCGTAGACGCCCCGGGTGTCGGCGGCGAGCGGTCGGCCGTACTCACGGGCCGGATCGCCGAGCCGCCCGATCGCCCGCTCCCAGGCCGGTGCCTCCCCGTGGACGAAGGCGACCAGGTCCGCGTGCATCCGGGTGGCCAGGTCCGCGGGCGGGTTCGGGCCGAGCGCCTCGGGGACGCCCGGTGCGTCGAGAAGGTCGAAGAAGAAGGGGAGGTCGACGCAGTGGACGGCGCCGCCGAGGGTCGGGGAGGGCCATTCGAAGGAGTACAGCCAGGTACCGGCGGGGGCGTTGCGCCGGGCGGCCGCGACACGGGGGCAGGCGGAGCGGAACAGGGTGTCCGTGATCCGGGTGCCGCCGGCTCGCTTCTCCGGCTCGCCTTCGCCGTCGAACTCGTCGCCCGTCGTGCCGAGTAGCAGTGGCACGTCCTGCGCGTGCGCGGCCAGCCCCTCGGCGAGCGGCACCGGCAGGATGTCGTCGCCGATCACCGGGCCGAGTACGAGTGCGTCGTCGTCGCTCCTCAGGTCGAGCACACCTTGCTGGACCGACTCCGGGTCGCAGACGGCGAATCCGACCCGTGTGGGCGGCACGCCCAGTCGCTCGCCGAGCCGTGCGAGGAAGCCGCGCACCGCGGACGTGTCCACCTCGAAGAGACCGCCGGACAGACTGACCGCCCGCTGGAACCGCCCCCGCCCCACCGGCGACGACAGCAGCGCGAGCACCGCAGCTCCCCCGGCCGACTGTCCGGCGACGGTGACGCGGTCCGGGTCGCCTCCGAACGCGGCGATGTTCTCCCGCACCCAGTCGAGGGCCAGCAACACATCCCGCAGCCCGAGATTCGTGGGGACGTCGTCCAGTACGGCGAATCCGTCGACGCCGAGCCGGTGGCCGACGGTGACGGTGACCACGCCGTCGCGCGCGAAGGCTCGGCCGTCGTACCAGGGGCTGGCCGGGCTCCCGGCGAGGAACCCGCCGCCGTGGATCCACACGAGCACCGGGCAGCCGTCCGCCTCGGGGGCCGTGACGGAGAGGTTCAGCACGTCGTCGCCGGGTACCGACGGCTCCGGGATCGTGGTCGTGGCGAACAGCGGGACGCGCTGCGCGGTGGCGCCGGGGCGGGTGGCGTCGTACGGCTGTGTGAAGCGCCCGCGTGGGACCGGCGCCGCGAACCTCCGTGGGCCGGTGGGTGCTTCGGCGTACGGGATGCCCAAGAACCGTTGTACGCCCTGGTGTTGACGCCCGACGACTGTGCCCGCCGGGGTCCGGACCGTGACCGTCGTACTCATCGCAGCCCCGTCCCCGCGATGCCCTGCACGAAGTACCGCTGCAGGAAGAGGAAGAGCACGAGCACCGGCAGCATCACGACGATCGCTCCGGCGAGCAGCAGGCCGTAGTCGGTGACGTGGGCGGCGGCCTGGCTGGTGGCGGCGAGGCCGACCGGGAGGGTGTAGGTGGACATGCTCTGGGCGACGACCAGCGGCCAGATGAAGTTGTTCCAGGAGTTGAGGAACGACATGATCGTGATGGTGGCGACGGCGGGTCCGGCCAGCGGCAGGAAGACCCTGAAGAAGATCCGGAACTCGCCCGCGCCGTCGATGCGGGCCGCTTCGAGGAGTTCGTCGGGGACCGACAGGGCGTACTGGCGCATGATGAACACCGACAGCGGAAGTGCCGCACTGGGCAGGGCGATTCCGGCGAGGGTGTCCGCGAGGCCGAGGTCGACGGTGATCACGAACTGGGTGACGAACACCGCGGTGAACGGCACCATCATCGCCGCCATGACCGCACCGAAGGCGAACTTCCGGCCCGCGAAGTCGAGTTTGGCGAGGGCGTATCCGGCCGCCGAGGCCGCCACGATGTTCCCGGCCACCACGATCAGCGCGACGACGACGCTGTTGACCATGAACCGCCCGAAGCCCTGGGTCTCGAACAGCCGCGTGAAATTGCCGAAGGTGAGGTGGTGCGGGAGCAGGGCGCCGGGGTCGGAGCGGATCTCGTCGAGGCTGCGCAGCGAGCCACTCACGCCCCAGGCGAAGGGCAGCGTCGTGAGCAGGGCGCACAGCAGCAGGGCGGCGTACAGCAGGGGGCGGGAGACTCGGCTCATGTGCGGGACCTCAGCAGCCGGAACTGGACGACGCTCACCAGGGTCACCAGCGCGAGCGTCACGAAGGAAGCCGCCGAGGACATCCCGAACTCGCCCGCCCCGAACTGCCGGTAGGTGTACAGGGCGACCGACTCGGTGGAGCCGAGCGGGCCGCCGCCGGTGAGGAGGTAGGGCTCGTCGAAGACCTGGAGGTAGAAGACGGTCAGAAGGACGGAGACCATCAGCGTGGTGGGCAGCAGCAACGGCAGTGTGATGTGCCGGAGTTGGCGCCAGCGGCCGGCCCCGTCGAGGGCGGCGGCCTCGTACACGTCCTGCGGGACAGCCTGGAGTCCGGCGAGGAACAGCACCATCGCGATGCCGAAGTTGCGCCAGACGCCGAGCAGGATGACGACCGGCATGGCCAGGTTCGGGTCGTCCAGCCAGTTCGGTCCGGCGAAACCGACCGCGCCGAGCAGCTTGTTGACGGTGCCGTCGATGTGGAAGGCGTACTGCCAGATCAGTGCGACGGCCACGACGTTGGTGACGACGGGTGCGAAGAAGACGGTCCGCAGGACCCCGCGCAGCCGACGGACGCCGGAGTTCAGCGCGAGGGCGAGCGTGAAGCCGACGCCCGTGGTCAGCGGTACGCCGACGGCCACGAAGAGGGCGGTGTTCAGGATGTCCCGTACGAAGGTGTCGTCCTGGAACAGCCGGAGGTAGTTGTCGACGCCGGTGAAGTCGACGGCGAACGGGGTGCGCAGGTCGGCGCCGCGGATGTCGGTGAGGCTCAGGGCGAGCGCGGAGACGGTGGGGATGGCCGTGTAGACCAGGAAGACGAGGGCGAAGGGGGTGAGGAAGAGCCAGGCGACGGCCGTACGCCGGGCCCGGGACCTCCTGGGCGAGGCCGCTTTCGGGGCCGCCGCGGTCTCCCGCGGCGGCCTGACGAGAGTCGTGGCCATCACTTCGTACCGGTGCCGACGCTCTCGGCGTACGCCTGGATGTTCGCGGCCGCCTTCGCCGCGGTCTGCTTGCCCTTGGCGACGGCCTCCATCTCCTTGCCCAGCCGGGTCGCGACCTGCTGCCAGGTGCTGACCTGCGGGAACGCACGGGTGTTCGTCAGCTGGGTGAAGAAGGCGTCCAGGAGCGGCTGGCCCTTGATGGCCGGGTCGTCCCAGGCGGAGATGACGGCGGGCAGCGAGCTGTACGCCTTGTACTGCGCGACCTGGGTGCTCGGTTTGGCCAGATACCGCACGAGCTTCCAGGCGGCGTCCGTGTTGCCGCTGCCGGCGAGGACGCCCCAGGTGCCGCCCGCGGAGAAGGAGACGCTGCTAGATGCTCCGGCGGGCAGCGGGGCGGTGGCGACATGGGAGGCCGTCCAGCCGGTCTTCTTGGCGGCGGTGTCGAGCTGGCCGATCACCCAGGGTCCGGTGATCATGCTCGCCGTCTTGCCGGAGACGAAGTAAGGCTGTGCGTCGAGGAAGGTCGGCCCGGCGGTGTCGGCGGTCCCGGCGGTGAAGAAGGCCGCGTTGTACTTGAGGGCGTCGACCATCTGGGGCGTGTTCAGGTTCCACTTGCCGTCGTCGCCGACGAGCGAGCCGCCGGCCTGCCAGGCGTACATGGCGACGTCCTGGCCGTTGAAGATGTCCCACCCGATGTCGGCGCCGAGTCCGCGGGCCGCGCCGGCGCCCTGGAGCGCCTTGAGGAAGGGCTCCATGTCGGACCAGGCGGCCGGTGCCTCGACGCCCGCCTTCTTGGCCAGATCCGATCGGTAGACGAGCGCGTATGTGTACGCGTACCAGGGGACGGTGTACGCCACGTCGTCCACCACCCCGGCGGCCCACAGGCTCTTGAAGAAGCTGTCCGGATCGACCAGTCCGTCCGGCACCGGCTGCAGGGTCGACGAGTCGAGGAACTGTGCCTGCGACTCGGGGAAGAACTGGGCGACGTCCGGTCCCTTGCCCGCAGCGATGGCCGCCTGGAGCTTGGTGTAGTACTCGGCGTTCGGGATCAGCGTGGTCTTGACGACCAGGTCGGGGTTGGCGGCCTTGAACGGCTTGACGACCGTGCCGAGCACGTCGGCGTCGCCCTGGGCGGCCCAGACGTTCACGGTGCCGGTGGCGGGGGACGCGTCGACCTTCTTGACACCGGAAGCGGCGGCCGCGTCGTCCTGGCGCCCGCAGCCGGCCAGGGGCAGGGCGGCGCCGAGTGCCAGCGCGGCGGTCAGCCGCAGGGCGGTGCGGCGGGAGGGATCGGGCACGGGGGACTCCTGTCACACGAGGTGCCTCACGGGGGGTGGGCGGGGGCGGTGGCTTGGTGTGGGGGCCGTGCCGCTGACGCTATGAACCGCGTGTTTCGGCCAGGTGGCGGTCCTCGCCCTGAATAATTTCGGAACTTGTAGCGAAATCGGGCCGGGCCCGTTTCGTCACGGTGAGCCGAGCGCGGAGATCCTTGACCGGTCCGGTGCTCCGAGGCAGCGGCCGTCGGGCGCGGGCAGGTGTCACAGGGGCCGGGGCGGTGGCGATGAGGTGGCCGGCGAGCGGCGGCCGGCCGGCGGCGAGTGGCCCGAACGTGCGCAGGTCGGAGGCCGGGCGAGAACCCCTTCTTCGTCTCCGTACGCGGCGACGACGCAAGATCGGCGCCCTGGAGCAGAAGGTGCCGGAAGGCTCGACGGTGGTGCGCCCCTGGAGGCCGCGCCGTGGGCCCCGCTGTACGGCTGGCTCACCACCACACACCCATGACACTTCGGGCCGTGCCGAAGCCGCTGACTCCTAGCGTGGAAAACGTGCACGGGGCACGCACCTTGCCGTGAGGTGCCGCCCCGACGTCCACAACGAACCAGGAGGATGTCATGGCGGACCGTCAGCGTCTGGTCGCCGAACGGACCGACGAGAACTACTACTGGGAACGGGTCAAACGGAACCTCGGCTGGCTCGGCGACACCGAGGAGGAGCAGCGTGAGCGTCAACTCAGGCTGCGCGACGCGACGATCGGGGTGGCCGGCGTGGGCGGTATCGGAGGTGCCACCGCCGAACGGCTCGTCCGCATGGGCGTACGGAACCTGAAGGTGGCGGACCCGGACACCTTCGAAGTGTCCAACATCAACCGGCAGTTCGGCGCGACCATCGGCAACGTCGGCCGCAACAAGGCCGAGGCGGTCGCCGAACTCGTCTACGACACCACGCGCGACGTGAACATCGACGTCTTCCCCGAGGGCATTCACGAGAAGACCGTCGACGAGTTCTTCGAGGGCTGCGACTACGTGCTCGACAAGATCGAGCTGTACGAGATCGACGCCCGCTACACCCTCCACCAGGCGTTCCGGCGCTCCGAACAGTGCCGGTTCATGATGCTGACGCCGGTCTTCGGCCACCGTACGTTCTTCTTCAAGTGGACGAAGGACTCGATGACGGCCGAGGAGTACTTCGGCGTACCGCAGAACGAGCCGATGAACGAGAAGAACGCGCGTCAACTCATCAGCCGTTTCATACCGGAGATGCCCGACTACCCGAGTCGGGAGATGCTCGACGAGTGGTTCGTCCACAAGCAGGAATGCCCGATCTTCGCCGGCACCCCGCCGCTCGCCCAGGGCATGCTCGCCTCCCGGCTCGGCCAGGCGATCACCGGCCTCGACCAACTGCCGGGGACCGTCCCGCTGCCGGTCACCCCGGGGTACTCCATGATCGACACCCAGAAGTGGACCATGAAGACGGTGGAGGGCGAGTGGTGGTGAAGACGCTGACCTCGCCCCCGCGGCACGCGGCCAGTCTGGCCGAGTGGACGGAGGCCGACTACGAGACCCTCTTCGACCGTGCGACCTGGCTGGAGTCACAACCCCGGGACGTCGTCTCGCGGATGGCGCCCGGGCTCCTCGTGGGCACCGCGTTCTACCAGAACAGCACCCGCACCCGGCTCAGTTTCGAGGCCGCAGCGCACCGGATCGGCGGCGCCGCCATCGGCTTCGCCGACGTCACGACCACCCGCGCCGGGGACTTCTACCGGGAGTCGTTGGACGACACCGTACGAGTGCTCGGCTCCTACGTCGACGTACTGGTCCTGCGGCACACCGACGACTCGGCGGCCGAACAGGCTCTCCAGGTCAGTCCGGTGCCGGTGATCAGCGCAGGCACCGGCGACCGGGAGCACCCCACCCAGGTGATGCTCGATCTGTGGACCATCCAGCGGGAGTTGGGGACACTCCGTGGCGTGACCTTCGGCTACCTCGGTGATCCGGGCTGCCGGGTGGCCCGCTCACTGGTGTACGCGCTGAGCGCCCTAGGCGCCGCGGGGCTGGTGTTCCTCACCCCCGACGGGGCGACGCTGCCCCAGGACGTGGCGGAGCTCATCGACGAGAGCGGGCTGTCCCGCCGTCACGTGGAGACCAGCGAGGAGCTGCTGCGACTCGCCGACGCGGTGTGCGCGATCCCGTTCGAGCTGTCCGACTTCCATCAGGGCGCGGTACGCGACCACGGCCGCGGTACGGCACTCGACGAACGGTTCGTCCTCAGTTCCCGGCTGCTGCGCACCGTGGGGGCGGACGTACCGGTCACGCACACGGGACCCCGCGGCCCCGAACTCCCTCCGGAGACAGACGAGTTGTCGAACACGCACTACTTCGACGGAGTCGGACGAGGGGTGACGCTGCGCGCCGCCCTGCTGTCCGGAATGGCCTGACGCGATCACCACGCGGCCCGGGACGCGGCACCCTCCGCGTCCCGGGCCGCAGTGCCTGCCCGCCCCGGCGCGCGGGCACGCTTCGCTGCGCACCGAAACACATCGGAGTAACGATGGAGACCATGAAGACAACGTCCTCCGCACCTGACCAGGGACATCTGAGCCGCTCCCGGGCGACCGAGGGCGTGCGGCGCACCATGGTGCTGCTCGTGATGTGCGTCGGCATGTTCCTCGTGCAACTCGACGTGACCGTCGTCAACGTGGCTCTGCCGAGCATCGGCCACGACCTGGGCGGCGGGCTGTCCGGGCTCCAGTGGGTGGTCGACGCCTACAGCGTGACGCTCGCCGCGTTCCTGCTGGCCGGCGGCGCCCTCGGGGACCGCTGGGGACACCGGCGGGTGGTCGTCGCCGGGCTCGGGCTGTTCGGGCTGGCCTCCATGCTCTGCGCCCTGTCCCCCGCCGCCGGCGCTCTGATCGGCGCTCGCGCGCTCCAGGGCGTCGGCGCGGCACTGCTGCTGCCCGGCACCCTCGCCGTCGTCCAGCGCACCTTCCCGGAACGCGCGGAACAGGCCCGCGCGCTGGGCATCTGGGCCGGGGTGTCGGCTCTCGCGCTGCCGGCCGGGCCGTTGCTCGGCGGGTTCCTGGTGACCGCCGCCGGCTGGCGGTCGGTCTTCTGGCTGAACGTCCCGCTGGTGGCGGTGGCCGCCCTGGTCACCCTGCGGCTCGTGCCGGGCGGTGACGGCAGGCCGGAGCACCGGATGGACCTGCCCGGGGCCGCGCTCGCCGCCGCGGCTCTCGGCGGCATCGTGTACTGCGCGGTCGCGGCGGGCGGCGACGTCTCCACCACGGCCGTCGTGGTGGCGGCAACGCTCTCGGTCGCCCTGCTGGCGGGATTCGTCTGGCGGGAACGGGTCGCGACGGCCCCGATGGTGCCGCTGGAGCTGTTCCGCCGCCGCGCGTTCTCCGGCGCCAACGCCGTGGCCGCGGCGATGAACTTCACCGGTATCGGCACGGTGTTCGTGGTGACCCTGTACCTCCAGGGGGTCCAGGGACACGGCGCCTTCCAGGCCGGTCTCATGATGCTGCCGCTGTTCGTGCCGCTCGCGGCCGGCGCGCCCCTCACCGGGCGCCTGGTGGCCCGCTTCGGGCCGCGTCCGCCGATGCTCGCGGGACTGCTGCTCGGCGTGGCGGGCGCACTCTGCCTGCTTGCGGTGTCCCCCGACAGCGGCTACCTGGCCCTGGTTCCGGTTCTCGTGGGCCTGGGCGCCGGAATGGGACTGCTCACCGCGGCGGTCGTGGCGGCGGCGCTGCGTGCCGGTCCCGACGACCGGCCGGGTCTGTCCTCCGGGGTCAACAACACCGCCCGGCAGGCCGCCGGGGCCCTGGGGATCGCGGTGCTCGGCTCACTCGTCGGCGACCCGGCCGCGCACGGAAGCTTCCTCACCGGTCTCCACCGGGTGGGGCTGCTCTGCGCACTGCTGTGGGCGGCGGCCGCGCTGCTGACGGTGCTGACCGTCCCCCGCCAGGACGCTGCGGCAAGCTGATTCGGAGGGTATCGAGGGAGCAAAGGGCCGCAAACGCCGCCCCAAGTCCTCCTCAAGAATCGGAAACCGCTTCCAGCTTCTGCGTGGCCCCACCACACGGTGGTAACCGGTCTCAGACCGAGTAACACCTTGAAGTACGAGCGGTTTCCGGGCGGTTACCTGTCCCGTTCAGCCGCTCACGGCAGAGACCGAGGAGTGGAGCGCGTGCGTGATTTCGCCGGCGACGCCAACTTCGTGGATCCGGCCGCCCTGATGGCTGATCCGACGAGAGCCCGGATCCTGCTGTCCCTCCTGGACCGGCGGTCCTTGGCGATGTCGGAGCTGGCGGCCGAGGCCGGGGTCGCCCAGTCCACGACGAGCGCCCATCTCGCCCGGCTCGTCGACGGGGACCTGCTCACCGTCCGCAGTGAAGGACGCCATCGCTACTACAGCCTCGCCTCCGCCGACGTGGCCACCGCGCTGGAGTGCCTGGCCCGGCTGTCGCCGCCGTTCCGGCCGAACTCGCTGCGTTCCCACCGCCGTTCCTGTTCCTTGAAGGCCGCCCGCACGTGCTACGACCACGCGGCGGGCGACCTGGGCGTCACGGTCATGGAGGGGTTACTCGACCGAGGCGCGATCACCCGGACGGGCAGAGGCCCCACGGCGTACCGGGTCACCCTGACCGGTCACGAGATGCTCGGCGCCCTGGAGATCCACGACATCGAAGGATCGTCGGCCGCGGTCCGCCACTGCGTGGACTGGACGAGCGACAAGCACCACCTCGCGGGCCGGGTCGGGGCGGCCATCCTGTCCGCGTTCCTGGCCGAGGGCTGGGTGACCCGGAAGCCCGACAGCCGGATCCTGGTGGTCGGACACGAGGGCAGGCAGGGCATCGCCCGCTGGTTGGGCATGGCACCGGAACACCTGTCCTGCTGATGAGCACGGGACAGGGCACGTGCCGGTCCCTGTGCCCACCGCTGCGGACACCGGCTCGAGCCCGACCGTGAGCACCGGTGGTCGGCCCGCCCGGCCGGGAGCGAGGCACCGCGGCAGCTCTGCGCCCACTGGAAGTCCCGAGAGCAGGGTAGGAACGAGAGAGCCGTACGCAGGGACCGCAGCTCGCCGCTCTGCGCCTCTCGCGCACGACAGCGAGACCTCGGCCCCACGGCGATGCAGCCGGCCACGACTGCGATGCCGCCACCCCGGCGGGCGAGTACGTGGGCCGCACGACCGATGACGCACCCTCCGGACGCGCGAAGCGCGGCGAAGGCTTCGCTCAGCGTCGTTGGCACGGCTGCGGGGCGGCGAACGCCGTGCGGGCGGCGATGCCGGCGAGAGGTTCGCCGTCGACCCGGACGATCTCCCGGTCGAAGGTGCCGTCCGTCCAGGCTCGGGCGGCCAGGCGATACGGCTGCGCGCCACGAACGCGTCCTGCTCCTCATGTGAGATCCAGGCAGGCACAGTTCTGGCTCACCGCGCGGTGCCGCACACTCTCCGGCGCGTCCAACGAACGGCATCGCCGTTAGGGTCTTTCCGGCGGTGATCCCGTTCTCCTCGCCAATGAGGACTGGAGCTAATAAGCTATGCCTATGTCTGAACTCGCGAGCGAACGCTACACCGACCGCATCGCCACCGGACCGCTCGTCCTCGTCCAGGACGTCCTGAACACCCGCGCCGCCGGCAAGCCCGCGCTCGAGGATCTGCTCTCGACGCCGGATTCCGCGACGTCGTGGCTCTCCGGCGCGCTGGAGGAATGGAGCCGGCGTACCGGGGCGGCGGCGCCGGCGATCGAGGTCGACGAACCGGGGCTGGTGCGGCTACAGCAGCTACGCGCATCGCTGCAGATGACGGTGTCGGGGGCGGTGCGCGACGCTCCGGTCCGATCCGCGTCGAAGGGAGTGAGCGGCGCGCTCGAGGTGCGGATCGACGCCGATGGCGTCTTCTCGGTGGCGCCGCGCGGCAAGGACGCCGGGTGGGTCGTCGCGGCCGTGCTCAACGAGATCACGAACGCCCAACTGACCGGTACCTGGCGTCGTCTGAAAATGTGCCGCAACCGGGTCTGCTCGGTTGCGTTCTACGACGGCACCAACCCCAACAACGGCGTCTGGCATGACGTGCGCATCTGCGGTAACGCCGTGAACCTGCGGGCCTCGCGGCAGCGCCGGGCGGCCGCGCGCGCGTAACGCACCGCGGGCCGCCCGACCGACGCGGCCGCCTGCTCAGCCCTTCGCTGCCCGGCAGGAGCCCCACAGCGCACCGGGATTGATGCGCGACGGGTGACGCTCCAGCATGTACTCGTAGAGTTCGAGGGTGCTGCCGCTGCTGCGCACCCCGCTGTTGAAATCAAGGATGTACCGGCGGGTCTCCTCGATGTGACGGGGATCGTCATCGGCAGTCGGGTCCTTGTGCCCCGCGACGATCGCGGTCGGCGCCAACGCCTCGGCCGTGTCGAGAGCCCTCAACCACTCGGCCCGCCCGTCCGCGTCCGATGCCGCGAGCATGAGGTGCACGTTGTTGTAGATCACGTCGCCCGCGACGACCAGCCCCAGATCGGGAACGTGCAGGCAGGTGGTGTTGTCGCTGTCGGTGTGTCCCAGGCGGACCGGGCGGACCTCCGCCCCGCCCACGGTCAGGACCTCGTCCTCCAGCGGTTCGGCGAGTACGAGTCGCTCAGGGATCTGCTCGGGGAACCAGGCGCGCCAGACCGCCTTGAGGACCTCGGGCGAGGACTGGTAGGCCATGTCCTCGACGACCTCGGGCAGCGCGACGGCCCGTGCACCGGGGTACTGCTGCAGAACGGCTCCGAGACCGAACCAGTGGTCGCCGTGGCCGTGCGTGACGTACACGCTCGTCACCGGGGCGTCACGCTCGCCGAGCCACCGCAGCAGGCCCTCCGACTGGGCGATCGTGAAGAGCGGATCCACCAGCAGCGCCTCTTGCTCGTTCGAGATGAGGATGCTCGACGTCGGCGACCATGCACGCTCGGTCTGATCGGGCGGGACGTCGGCGTTGGTGGTCGGCATGCCGTCCGCGATGTGCACGGCGTAGGTCAAGGCGTTCGACGTCATTGGTGGACTCCTCGGATTTTCGGGCGGTCGCTTCCACTCCGGCCGGAACGTGGAGGGAGCCGGAAGGCCCGGTCCTCGTTCCGTCGCTCACGGAGCGATGACATTGACGCAAGCATAGACCCTATGCTTACGTCATAGAGCTCGCGTCGGCCAGGAATCTCGAGAGCCACTGGCTCCGATTCGTCGCCGCAAGAGAGCGATCCGTCAAAGGAGACACGAGATGAACAGCCCAGCGACGCAGGCGCCGACCGCGGTGCTCGTCCACGGATACCTGGACGACGGCGCCATCTGGAACAGCGTCCGCACCGTCCTCGACGAGCGGTCGATCCCCTCGATCGCGTTCGAACTCGCCGGCATGGGTGCGCGCGCCTCAGATCAGGGGCCGTTCACGCTCGTCCGCTGGGCCGACGACCTCGAGACCGTCGTGCGCAAGACGGAGGGCCCTGTCGTGCTCGTCGGCCACAGCATGGGAAGCCAGATCGCCGAGCTCGTCGCCGCCCGCCTGGCCGACCAGGTGCGCTCGCTCGTCCTGGTCAATCCGATCCCGCTCGCGGGCACTCACCTGCCCCCGGAGCAGATCGCCCCCTTCCAGGCACCGGATCTCGGACTCGACGCGCAGCGTGCCTTCCGCGGCGCTCTCGCCACCGCGTTCCCGGCCGAGGAGAATGACCGGCTCGCCCAAGTGACGCTGCACGTCGACCCGTCGACGATCTCCGACACGGCGACGGCATGGAACAACGGCCACCCGGACGGACAGCAGCCCAGCAAGTTCCACGGAAGCGTCACCGTCCTGCGCGGCGAGAACGACCCCTTCGTCACGGAAGGGGTCGTCTCCGCGTATGTCACGCCCCGCTTCCCCGGCGCCGCCTCGCAGACGATCGCCGGCGTGGGTCACTGGGCGCACGTCGAGAACCCGGCAGCCGTCGCCGCCGTCATCACGGCGGTCGTCGAGGGAACCGCGTCGGACTCCGCCGACGGCCGCCCGGCCAAGGCCTGGACGAGTGCGTTCGAGCAGCGCACCCAGGACTCCTTCGCGGCCGCCCTCTCGCCGAACGTGCGGATGGAGGCCAGCGCGCTCGCCAAGCCCCTGGAGCGCAAGGAGCAGGTCGAGGCCCTCATGGCCGGGGTGAGCTCCGTGTACGAACGGCTCGAGTTCGTCCGGAAGGTGCAGGACGGGCCGCGCACGTATCTGGAGTGGGAGGCCACCGCGTTCGGCGGCTTCGAGATGAAGGGGATCACGATCCTCACGCGTGATGACGAAGGGCTCATCACGGAGATCGCCATCCACCACCGCCCCCTCGGCGCCGTGGTGCAGATCAACGCGAAGGTCGGGGCAGCCCTGACCGCGGCCGGCCTCATCCCCGCCGAGTACTTCAACTTCACGGAAGGCGAATGATCATGACAGAACGCATCGACGTAGAGTTCACGGCGGACGGGGGCGTGACTCTGCGCGGCTGGCTCTACCTGCCGGACGCAGAGGGTGAACGCCCCGCGATCACGATGGCGCACGGATTCGGCGCCAACCGGGAGATGGGCCTCGACCCGTACGCGCGCAAGTTCGCCGACGCCGGGTTCGTGGTGCTCGTCCACGATCACCGCACGTTCGGCGCGAGCGACGGCGAGCCCCGCAACGACGTCGACCCGTGGCGTCAGATCGCGGACTGGCGCCGTGCGATCAGCTTCCTGGAGGCCCGGCCGGAGGTCGACGCGGACCGCATCGGGGTGTGGGGCTCGAGCTTCTCGGGCGGTCATGCGATCGTGCTCGGGGCGACCGACGTCCGGATCAAGAGCGTGGTGTCGCAGGTGCCCACCATCAGCGGATTCGAGCAGTGGCAGCGCAAGGTCCCGCCGGAGCGCATCGCCGCCTTCGAGCTCGCCCAGGCCGACCACGAACGCGCCCTGGCCGCCGGCGGCGAACTGCAGTACCAGACCTCCATCGGCGACGATCCGGCCGACCCCGCCCTGTACAACAGCCCGGACGCCGTGCGCTTCTACCACGACCTGGTTCCCCCGGGCCGCGAGAACAACACGGTGACGCTGCGCTCCAGCCGGGCCGCGCGGCTGTACGAGCCGGGCGTATGGATCGCCCGGGTCTCGCCCAAGCCGCTCATGATGATCGTCGAGACGGGTGAGACGGTGGTCCCGGCCGACATCCAGCTGGCCGCCTTCGAGCGGGCGTTGGCCCCGAAGGAGCTGGTGCTGCTGCCCGGCGGGCACTTCGACGCCTACAAGGTGCACTTCGAGGAATCCAGCGGCGCGGCGCTGTCGTGGTTCCGAACTCACCTCGACCCGGTCCCGGCCTCAACCGGCTCGTGAGTCGGAGGCGGTTCCGGCCACTCCTGGAACCGCCGCCTCTCCCTGGCGGAGCGCTTCCGGAACGTGGCTGCCACGGTCACGCGCCACCTGGCACGGTCGGCCCCATTCCATGGGCCTCGTCGAGGGCCGTACCGACCCGCTCAGCGCCGCCGTGTGTGTACCGGCGCGGACATGCAGAAGACCCGTCGCAGGCGGCGGCTGCAGCGCTTGGGGCGGTGCAGGTTGGAGTGCTCGCGCCGGCATCTGAGGCGCGCCCGCGGCGATCGCGGTCGGCGAGTGTCCGCTGGACAGCCGGTTGGCGAGCGGAGAGTGCCTCGGAGACGGCCTGCTTCTCCAGGCTCTGACGCATCGCCGACACTCCACGGCTGAACCGGCACGACCCGTCGTGCGCGAACGACCTGTGCACCGACCGCCACGCCACCGACGATGGCGTCCCGCCAAGTGCAACGCCGTTGCCTTAGCAGTTCGGGCTGGGTGTCAAGTACCTGGTCATGGGGCGGGACCTCGAGTAGTTCCTGTGGTGTCGAGCCCAGGAACG